>JBMOMO010000279.1:0-17230 GCA_049324135.1 Chloroflexota bacterium | reverse complement strand
ACTGCGAGCGACTGTAGGGATGACAACTTGACGGGTCAGGGAACCAGGAATATGATTTATGCTGTTCCTTCCTTGACCAACCTGGCCCGGCCAGGATGAAACGCTAACGAGGTACACATGACAATCGCGCTTGACGGCAATTCCCTGACGGTCGAACAGGTCATGCGGGTGGCCTACGAACGCATCCCGGTGGACCTGACGCCTGCTTCCGTTAAAAAAGTGGAGCGCGCCGCCCGGGCCGTGCAGACCCTGCTGGCGCGCGGCGAGATCGCCTATGGCGTGACCACCGGCTTCGGCGCGTTCAAAGACCGCATCATCTCGCCCGACCAGGTGGAGACGCTGCAACGCAACATCATCGTCAGCCACGCGGTCGGCGTTGGGGATTGGTTCGACATCCCCACCACGCGCGCCATCATGCTCATCCGCGCCAACACCCTGGCGCACGGGCACTCCGGCATCCGCGTCTCCACGCTCAAACTGCTGCTAGACATGCTCAACCGCGGCCTCCATCCCTGCATCCCTGAAAAAGGCTCGCTCGGCGCCAGCGGCGACCTGGCCCCGCTGGCGCACATGGCGCTGGTGATGATCGGCGAGGGCGAAGCCGAATACCAGGGCCAGGTCCTGCCGGGGCGGGAGGCGCTGCGCCGCGCCGGGCTGGAACCGGTCACGCTGGCCGCCAAGGAAGGGCTGGCGCTCACCAACGGCACCTCCGTCATGTGCGCGCTTGGGACGCTGGCCGTCTGCCGCGCCGAGCGCCTGGGACGGGCAGCCGACGCGGCCGGCTGCTTGAGCCTGGAAGCCCTGCACGGCACGACCCTGGCCTTCGACGAGCGCATCCACGCCCTGCGCCCGCATCCGCGCCAGGTGGAATGCGCCGCCTACCTGCGGGGGCTGCTGGCCGGCTCGGAGTTCACCCGCCGGCACGACCCCACCAATGTGCAGGACGCCTACACCCTGCGCTGCATCCCCCAGGTGCATGGCGCGGTGCGGGACGCCATCGCGTACGCCCGCTGGGTGATGGAGATCGAGTTGAACGCCGTCACCGACAACCCGTTGATCTTCATCGACGAAGGCAGCGGCGAGATTTCCATCCTCTCCGGCGGGAATTTCCACGGCGAACCGATCGCCATCTCGCTGGACTACCTGGCCATCGCCATTGCCGAACTGGGCAACATCTCCGAGCGCCGCATCATGCGCCTGACGGACGAGGCCAGCAACGCCAACACCCTGCCCGCCTTCCTGACCAAGAACGGCGGGTTGAATTCCGGTTTCATGCTCACCCAATACACGGCTGCGGCGCTCGCCACAGAGAACAAGGTGCTGGCGCACCCGGCCAGCGTGGACACCATCCCAACCTCGGCCAACGTCGAAGACCACGTCAGCATGGGGGTCACGGCGGCGCTCAAGGTGCGCCAGATGCTGGGCAACGTCGAACACATCCTGGCCATCGAACTGCTGGCCGCCGCCCAGGGCGTGGACTTCCGCCGCGAAACGCACGGCGCGCAGGCCCGCCTGGGGGCAGGCACCGCGCCGGTCTACGACCTGGTGCGCACGCAGGCGCCCTTCATCGAGGTGGATACGGTCATGTATCCCTACATCAACGCGGTCAAGGCGCTCATCGTGTCAGGCCAGGTGGATCGGGCCGTGTCGGCAGGAATGGGACAGTAGGGAAACGCGAGTCCGGCCATCTCACGGGGGAAATTTTTCCAATCATTCTGTTTTCCGGCATCCGGGAAACTCATTTTGGAATTTCGAACTAAAATACCAGCGCCAGGCTATAATTAATTTTGACTTTTCGAGAAAACACAAAATCTTCCTTGAATTGGAGCGTGGTTTATGATAAAAAATTCAAAGGACATCATGCTGGATGACGTGGACAAATCCCTGTTGCGCGCCCTGCAAGCGGATGGCCGCCTGAGCAACGTGCAACTGGCGCACAAGGTCAACCTCTCGCCGCCCGCCACCCACGCCCGCCTGCGCCGCCTGGAAAAGGATGGCTACATCCGCCAATACACCGCCATCGTAGAGCGCGAGAAGGCCGGCTACGACCTGCTGTGCTTCATCCACATCAGCCTGCAAATGCACCAGGTTGCGCAGGTGGAACAGTTCCGCGAGGCGACCCGCAACATGCCCGAGGTCCTGGAGTGCCATCACATCACGGGCGAGTACGACTACCTGCTCAAGGTGGTACTGCGGAACCGCAAAGACCTGGAGCGCTTCGTCGTCGGCAAGATCACCCCCATCCCCGGCGTAGCGCGCATCCACACCAGCCTGGTGTTGACCGAGGTCAAGGCCAGCATGGCCCTGCCTTTGGAGTAATCTTCTGGCGCGAGGAGACTGCCTGTCCACCCGAAGGACGCTGGGACGATGTGACGTCAGGCCAGGGCTTCAGGCTGTCGCCCTCGCAGCGACATAAGACATTCGAAAGGAGACATTTCATGCCTAATCCCACCCCTCAAACCATGGGACAGCAATTCGGACGCCGCTCGTGGGCCGAACCGTGGAAGATCAAGATGGTCGAACCGCTGACCGTCACCACGCGCGAAGAGCGCGAAAAGGCGCTGATCGAGGCCGGTTTCAATACGTTCCTGCTCCGGTCGGAAGACGTGTACATTGACCTGCTGACCGACAGCGGCACCAGCGCCATGAGCGACCGCCAGTGGGCGGGCATCATGCTGGGCGACGAGGCTTACGCAGGCAGCCGCAACTTCTATCATCTCGAATCTGCGATCCAGAGCGTGTATGGGTACCAATACATCGTCCCCACGCACCAGGGGCGCGGCGCGGAGCATCTCATCAGCCAGGCGGTCATCAAGAAAGGACAAATCGTCCCCGGCAACATGTATTTCACCACCACGCGCCTGCACCAGGAACTGGCGGGCGGGACTTTTGCCGATGTCATCATCGACGAAGCGCACGACCCGGCGAACCTGCATCCCTTCAAGGGCAATATCGACCTGGGCAAAGTGCAGGCCCTGATCGAAAAGCATGGCGCGGGAAACATCGCCTACATCAGCGTGGCAGGCACGGTCAACATGGCGGGCGGGCAGCCCGTCAGCATGGAGAACATCAAGGCCCTGCGCGCCTTGTGCGACAAGCATGGCGTCAAGATTTACCTCGACGCTACCCGCATGATGGAGAACGCCTACTTCATCCAGCAGCGCGAGGAGGGGTATGCCGGGAAGACCATTGCCGAAATCCTGAAAGAGTTTTGCAGTTATACCGACGCCGCCTGGATGAGCGCCAAGAAGGACAACCTGGTCAACATCGGCGGCTGGCTGGCGGTCAATGACCGGGCGCTGTTCGAGGAACTGCGCAACCTGGTGGTGGTCTACGAGGGCCTGCATACCTACGGCGGGCTGGCAGGCCGCGACCTGGAGGCGCTCGCCATCGGCATCGAAGAATCGGTTCAGGACGAGCACATCCGCGCGCGCATCGGGCAGGTGCTGTACCTGGGCGAACTGCTCACCGACTGGAACATCCCCATCGTCCAGCCGGTCGGCGGGCACGCCATCTTCCTGGATGCGAAGGCGTTCTACCCGCACCTGGAACAGGTCGAATTCCCGGCCCAGACCCTGGCGGCGGAACTGTACCTCGACTCGGGCATCCGCTCGATGGAGCGCGGCATCGCCTCGGCCGGCCGCGACCCGAAGACCGGCGATCATTACTACCCGAAACTGGAACTGACCCGCCTGACCATCCCGCGCCGCGTCTACACCCAGGCGCACATGGACGTGGTGGCAGAATCGGTCAAAGCCGTGTACGACGCGCGCGAATCCACGCGCGGTTTGAAGATGGTCTACGAGCCGAAATACCTGCGCTTCTTCCAGGCAAGGTTCGAAAGGCTGTAAGGAACAACACAAAAGCCCCTGGAGGCGGATCATCTCCAGGGGCTTTGCTTGCAATCTACTCGATCACTTGTCGTGCGCCTTCCGGCCTTGGAGCAGGCAGGCGTCAATCTGTCGGGCGGCTTCCTCGACGGTAATCCCCTCCACGGCCGCCCATTCCTGGCACAGCACATCCAGGGTCACGCGCAGGAAGGTGGAAATCGGGCCAGAGAGCGTCTTATGCCAGCCGGCCGCGGACAGGTCGCGCACCACTTCACAATGCGCAACAATCGTTCCCTGTTTCAGGTGCGCGGACAGTTCGGATTGCCTCATGCGAGGGTCTTCGGTAAGCGGCGCGGGCGCCGAGGCCAGCAAGCGACGGCAATCGGCCAGTTTGCCTTTCACGGTCAACTTGCGCAGACCGGAAGTCTGCTGATCCAGGGGAACCCACAGGGTGCTGCCTGGGATGGAAACTTCATAAT
The DNA here is from genome assembly GCA_049324135.1 of Chloroflexota bacterium. Classification (GTDB taxonomy): domain Bacteria; phylum Chloroflexota; class Anaerolineae; order Anaerolineales; family Villigracilaceae; genus JAABUE01. The sequence goes on along the minus strand of JBMOMO010000279.1, from coordinate 12,921 downwards.
ATTGGCGCGATACGCCCGGCTCGAATTGCCTGACCTCTAATTTGACAACCTGCCCCAAGCCATAATGCGGATGAACAACCTGGTCGCCGACTTTGAATTCCATATTGCCTTTCTATAACAACAACACCGCCCGGTCGCGTTTTGGCGCCTGCCGCGCGCTCGATCCCCATACTGGGGACTTTCCCCATACTGGGGACTTTCCCCATACTGGGGACTCTAGCCGCTGCAGGAAAAAAGCCGCCAACCCACAAGAGGGTCAACGGCCTGGATGAAGCGCATTCAACCTTTTAGAGTAACGGTATTATATCACAGGCTATTGCCCCGCCAATACCGTGACCGTGACCGCGTCGCTCTTCACCTGGCCTCCACTGGCGTCCACTCCCTGCGCCCAAAAGGTATGCTCGCCGACCTGCAAAGGCCACCAGGCCTGGTAAGGCATTCCTGATGCGCCTGCCAGGAATTCCCCATCCACCCAGAATGTGACCTGCGCGACCCCTGCCCCGGCCAGCGCTTCGAGCAGCAAGCGCTGGGTCGAGATGTCTATGTTGGACGCTATCTGATAGACAGTGTTCGGGCGCGGGGAGGCCAGGACGAGGGAAGTTTCCCCGCTGGAAGCGGGCGCGTTGGCATAATCGGCCAACAGCGGAAGACCCTGCGCGCGCGCCCAGGCGCCGGCCTGCGGAGGCAAGTCCAACACCACCAGCGACAGGGTTTCCAGCGGGTCAAGCCAGATTTGGACGTAGACATTGTCGGGCTGGGCCGGTTCGGTGCCAGGGATGAACCATTCCTGGCGGGTGTGTTCCCCATGCTGGGGACTTTGGCAAGCCGGGGTCGGCAGCAAGCCGGACAGGTCACAGACGGCCAGGCGGGTCATATCGGCGGGACGCTCGAAGGGTTGGTCGGGCTGTCCCTGCAACAGGGCGCGCAAGGTATCGTGCCAGATGGGGGCTGCGCCGGTCAGACCGGTGACATCGCGCATGGCTTCGTAGTTGCTGTTGCCCACCCACACGCCGACCAGCAGGCTGGGCGTGTAACCGATCGTCCAGTTGTCGTGGAAGTTGGTGGTGGTGCCGGTCTTGACGGCGGCAACGCGTTCCAGTTTGAGCGTACTGTCGCGGCCAAAGCCGGTGACGCGCGCCGAGTCGTCGCTGAGGATGTCGCTGACCAACCAGGCCACGCGCGGGTCGAACACCTGGGACGGGGTTGACCCAGGCGGTGTGTAGAGCAGGTTCCCGTCTGCATCGCGGACTTCGAGCAGGCTCCGGTAGCCGGTGTACGCGCCCTGGTTGGCAAAGGCGGCATAGGCGGTCGAAAGTTCCAGCAGGCTGGCGCGCCCGCCGCCCAACGCCAACGACAGGTCGTAGTCCTGCGGGTCCGCCAGCGAGGTCATGCCCAGGCGCGAGGCCAGTTCCAGCGTCGGTTCGATGCCCACTTCTTGCAATGCCAGCGCCGCCGGGACGTTCAGGGAGGAGCCCAACGCCTCGCGCACCGAGACCGGGCCATGCTCGCGGTAATCGTAATTGAGCGGGGTGTAGGGCGCGCCGTCGCGGGTGGTGAAGGTGGTAGAAACGTCCAGGATAACGGTGGCAGCCGTCCAGGGGGAAGGACGCGCAGGGTCGAGCGCCAGGGCGTAGATGAAAGGCTTGAAAGCGGAGCCGGTCTGGCGGGGAGAGATGGCCATGTCCACTGCGCCGGAAATGGAAGCGTCGAAATAGTCCGCGCTGCCAACCAGCGCCAGCACTTCCCCCGTGCGCGGATCGAGCGCCACCAGCGCGGCGTTGTTGACGTTGCGGTCGAGGCCGCCGGCCTGGAATTTCGACAGGCGGCGGGCGATGACCGACTCGGCCACGTTTTGGGCGTCCAGGTCTAGGGTAGTGCGCACGACCAGGCTCTGGCGCGGGTCGAGGCTGCCTTCGAGGAAAAGTTGGTCGAGTTGGTCTTTGACGATCCAGATGAAGTGCGGCGCGCGGATGGGATAGGGAGCCGGGTTCAAACCCAGCGGGGCAGAGGCGGCGGCTTGTCCCTCTGCGGCGCTGATAAAGCCCTGCTCTTGCATCAATCCCAGCACGACCAACTGGCGCTGCCTGGCCAGGTCGGGATTGGTGTAGGGGTTGTACAAGCCGGGCGCTTGCGGCAGGCCGGCCAGCAAGGCGCATTCGGGAAGCAGCAGGTCGGAGGCGGATTTACCAAAGTAGGTCTGCGAGGCGGCTTCCACGCCATAGGCCAGCCCGCCGTAGTACATCTGGTTCAGGTACAGCGCCAGGATTTCGTCTTTGGAATACCGGCGTTCGAGCAGCCAGGCCAGGGTCGCCTCGCGCAGTTTGCGGCGCAGGCTGCGCTCGAAGCGCTCGTCCTGGTCGAGCAGCAGGTTGCGGGCTGCCTGCTGGGTGATGGTGCTGCCGCCTGCGATGGTCTCGCCGCCGCGCAGGTTGAGCCACAGCGCGCGCAGGATGCCGGCCAGGTCCACGCCGGGGTGCTGGTAGAAATGCTTGTCTTCCACCGCAACGGTGGCGTCTTTCAGGCACTGGGGGAGGTCTGCGAGGGACACGACCGCATGGCGGCCGCCCTCCGAGGGGATCAATTCGTACAGCAAGCGCCCTTCGCGGTCGGTGATGCGGATGCTGGGTTGGTTGAGATTCCCAGGCAGGGAATCCAGGGAGGGCAGCCCGGCAAAGACCCATAACACGCCCAGCGCCAGGGCAGCCAGGAGGGAGACAGCAATGCGCCCCTTGTTCTTCCAGGCAATTGCCCAAAAGCGGGAAAAACGAATCCGCATAATCCGTGCGTGGGGCTAAACCAACAAAGATTCTACCCAGAACACCACCCTGGCAGCCAGTTCTAAAACCGTACGATATTCGTCCCGCGTCACTGCTTCCGCCCAACCGGGATAGCGTGTTTGCACAGCATATTGGGTCAAGCCATCCGCCTCGCGAACATTAGCCGGGATAGCCAGCCCATCAGATTCCAAAAGGTCCATCAATCGCACGAGCGAATGCGTCTTGGGGATTTCCATTCCCCGCAAGAGACATACCGATTTAAGCGCCTTTTCGGCTGCCTGCTGCGCATGGAAGCACAGGTCTTCCAGCAGGATGCCTTGCAACCTGCCCCCCTTCTCGGCTAAAAGTAGATTGCCCTTGGCGCGGGACAACCAGGCATGTGGGTTGGTAGGATCCTCAAGCGGCATAGATCACCCGCCCCTCGCGCAATGCCGGTTGAAGGATCGTCCCCGCGCGTTGGCCATATTTTTGCACGTCCTCCTCGGTCGCCACCACTACATCCACCGCGATGCCTACACCGCGCAGGCTATGGTAGATCTCCTGCGCCATACGGCGGCGATGCACCGGCCCATTCACCACCACCAGTACATCCAAGTCGCTATCCTTCGTCATGCGTCCAGAAGCCGCCGACCCAAACAAGAGTACACGGGACGGTTTTGCCACGCGCACAATCCGGCGCGTGACTTCTTGCAAGGTCTGGTCGAGCAAGGGAGGGGTTGCGGGCGCAGTTGCCATGTCAGTTCCTGCCTGTATTATACAATACCTGCATCCAGTATAACGTGCGTGATCTTGCGGTGCTCATCTGAATCAGCGAATTTCGCTAATCTACGCTAATCAATTGTAAATCCTCCGACAGAAGCCTGAAAATCCGGTTAGCGCGCCAAACTGATGGGGCGCTTTTACCAGCCTGGAAAAGAATCCGCTAATCTACGCCAATCTCCGCGAATTGTTCGGGAGATTAGCGAGAATTCGCGATGATGAGTGGATTCCGTCCCAGCGCTTTGGCGCGCTAACAAAATCCGTGAAGATTATTGAAGATTGGTGGATTCAGCGCCGCATCACCTGGTACAGCGGCTGCAAGCGTTTGTACATCTGCCGGTACACTTGGGAATACAACAGGTTGTACCGCTCATGCACCTTCGCGTCCGGCTCGAAGGTATCGCGGACGCGCGTCATGGCGCGGATGGCGGCCGGGAAATCAGGATGGACGCCTACCCCCACCGCCGCGTCGATGGCCGCGCCCAGCCCGGAGGCCTCGTAGACGTGCGGGCGGGAAGCCGGCAGGCCGAACACATCCGCGGTCAACTGCATGGCCGCGTCCGACTGGCTGCCGCCGCCCGCCACGCGCAGTTCGGTGATCGGCACGCCGCTGCGTTTGGCGGTCCGTTCGGCGCCCTCGCGCAGGGCATAGGCCAGCCCCTCCAGGATGGCGCGGTAGAGATGCGCGCGGGTGTGCGCGTCGCTGAAACCGATCACCGCGCCGCGCGCCTCGGGCCCGGGAAAGCGCAGCCCCGGCGACCAGTACGGCTGCAAGACCAGGCCGTCCGAGCCAGGCGGCACGGCGCGCACCAGTTCGTCGAACAGGTCTTCCGGCTGGAGGCCGCGCTCGTCCGCCAGGCGCTGTTCGCGCAAGCCAAATTCCTGCTTGAACCAGGTCACCATCCAGTAGCCGCGATAGATCTGGATCTCGAAACTGTAATGCCCCGGCGCGGCCGCCGGGTAGGGCGGGATGAGCGGGATGACCTCGATGTATTTTTTATGGGTGGTGTTGATGGTGGCGGTCGTGCCGTAACTCAGGCAGCCGATGTGCGGCTCCAGGCAGCCCGCGCCCAGCACCTCGGTGGCTTTGTCGGCGGCGGCGGCGATGAGCGGGAGTCCCTGCGGCAGGCCGGTGGCGGCAGACGCCTCGGGCGTGATCTGGCCCAATTTGCCGGCCACCGGAACCAGGTCCGGCAAGATGCGCTTGTCCAGCGGGACGGCCTGCCACTTCCAGCCCCAACTGGCCTCCCAATCCTGCTTTTTATAGTCGAACGGAATGTAGCCGACCTGGCAGGCGACCGAGTCGACGAACTGCCCCACCAGGCGATAGGTCAGGTAGCCGGACAGGAACAGGTACTTGTGGGTGGACTCCCAGACCTCGGGCTGGCGCGTGCGGATCCAGTTCGCTTCGGCCTCCGACTGGAGGTACGCCACCGTTTCCGATGCGCTTGCTACACGAAAGGCGGCTCCCCATAACCCGCCCACCGGCTTGAGTCCCTCGGCGCGGCGCTGATCGAGCCAGACGATGGCCGGGCGCAGCGGCTGGCCGTCCCTGCCCAGGTTGACCAGCGTGCTGCGCTGGGTGGTCAGGGCGGCGGCGGCGATGCTGGACTTGTCCACGCCCTGCGCCCACAAGCCCTGGCAGGCCCCGCAGACGGCTTTCCAGAAGACCTCGGGGTCTTGCTCGGCCAGGCCGGGAGCGGTGGAGTAGTAGGGTTCGATGACCACCCGCTGTTTGGCCAGTAAGTTGCCCTGCGGGTCGAACAGCAAGGCGCGGGCGGACTGGGTACCGTGGTCGATGGCAAGCAGGTTTTCGGGCATAAGGCCTCCGGGAGTCGAATGGTCGGATGGTTTGGTGGTCTGATAGTCGAATGGCAAGAGGCGAGCAATCTATAGTATTGCTCTGTGAAAACTATGCCAACTGCGAAGATTTGTAGCGCGAAATTTATTTCGCTTTTGGTTGCCTGCCTGTCGGCAGACAGGCGGGAAAGTCCCCAGTATGGGGAAAGTCCCCAGTATGGGGAAAGTCCCCAGTATGGGGAAAGTCCCCAGTATGGGGATGAATTCCGCGCTACGAGATTCCTGCCGAGACGAATTATAGACGATATGCCTGTTTCCAGAGCGCGAGATAGGCCGCCGCTTCGCGTTCCCAGCGCCGGTCGTCCCAGCCGAGTTCGGGCTGGAGGATGGCGCGGATGCGGGGCAGCAGGCCGCGCCCGCCTTCGGGGAGCAGCAGTCCCAGCCGCAGGCGGCGCAGCAGCAGGTCGTCGAGATGCGCCGCGCCCTCGTCGCGGGCGGCCTGGCGCAATTCGGCCCACAGGTAAGGGGTGGACGGGATGACCTGCCGCTCCAGGGCGGGAGCATCCTTGAAGATCTCCGCCGAGGCCGCGCCGTAGCGCCCCAACAGGCGCAGGCGCATGGCCGGGTTGAAGGATTCTCCTGCCAGCAGCGCCTCGGCTTCGGGCGGCAGCGGATCGAGAATTGGCGCTTCCGCGTCGAAGTGGACGCGGCCGAGGTACTTGCGGGCCGCCTTGAGCGCGTCGCGCGCCATCAAGCGGAAGGTGGTCAACTTGCCGCCGCTGACGGTCAGCAGGCCATTCTCGTCCCAGATAGCGTGTTCGCGCGATTCCCTGGAGGGATCGGCCTTGCCGGTGTCTACTACCGGGCGCAGCCCGGAGAAGGTAGCAATGACATCGGCGGGAGTCAATTCGGAGGCCGGGAAGACGCGCCGCAAAGCGGACAACAGGTATTCGAATTCTTCGCCGCTGATAGAGGGGTCGGTCTGCAGCGCGGAGGTGTGGTCTACGTCCGTGGTGCCGAAGATGACCGCGCCCTCCCAGGGCAGGGCAAAGACCGGGCGTCCGTCCTTCGGGTGCAGGAACGAGACCGCGCGCGTGAGCGGCAGGCGCGCAAACGGCAAGACCAGGTGGCTGCCGCGCAGCGGGCGGATACGAGGTCTTCGCCCGACTTCCTTGCGCAGATTGTCAGCCCAAGCGCCAGTAGCGTTGATGACCACCCTGGCCTGCGCTTCCAGCGAACGCCCGCTTTCCCGGTCGGAGACGACCACGCCGCGCACGCGCCCGTCGGCTGTGCGCAGCAGGGATTCGACGCGGGCGTAGTTGAGCGCCAGCGCCCCGTCTGAAACGGATTCGCGCAGCAGGCGCAAGACCAGCCGGGCGTCGTCGGTCTGGGCGTCGAAATAACGGTAGCCGCCTCGCAGGTCGGGGGTAGAAAGAGGCGGGCAAAGTTCGCGCAGGTCGAGTTCGTCGTAGGAGCGATGCGTCCACTGGCCGGCCATCAGGTCGTACAGGGTCAAGCCCAGGCCGAAGACGAAGCCGGGCATCTTGTCGCCGCGCAGGGCGGTGTACAGGAAGCCCAGCCGGTTGACCAGGCCGCGTCCCTGTTTCAGCAGGTATTCGCGCTCCGAGACCGACTCGTAGGTCATCTTGAACTGGGCGTTCTTGAGATAGCGCATCCCGCCATGCACCAGTTTCGACGAACGGCTGGAGGTGCCGGAGGCGAAGTCGTGCGCCTCGAACAGGACCGCCCGCAGCCCGGCGTGCGCCGCCTGCCGCAGGATGCCCGCGCCGGTGACGCCGCCGCCAACGATGACGATATCCCATTCCCCTCCCAGTTGCGACCAGGCCCGCTCGCGCCAGCCAGGTTTCCAGTCCATAGTCACCTCGTTTTCAACTGCAGATGAACGCAGATGAAGAATAATATGCCGATAAACTCGATGTATCTGCTTTCATCGGCTATCTGCGTTCATCCGTGTTGATCTGTGGTACCAACTTTCCGGGATTCATCATCCCCTCCGGGTCGAACGCCCGGCACAGCGCGCGGATGGCTTCGATTCCCAGCGCGCCCTTCTCGGCCGGCAGGTAGGGCGCATGGTCGAGGCCGACGCCGTGCTGGTGGCTGATCGTCCCGCCGTAGGATTGCAAGGCCAGGCTGGCGCGACGCTTCATCGCCTGCCATAGTTCCAGCGTGGCGTCCGGGTCGGCCTGGCGGCGGAACAGGTAGGTGGTGTAGAGGCTGACGCCGTCGCGGTAGACGTGCGACAGGTGCGCAAAGGCCAGGACGCGCTCTCCCTTCGCTGCCGCCGCCTCCACAACCGCCTGCGGGATGGCCTGCGAAGCCGCCGCCGCCTGCGACCAGGGCAGCGCCGTCTCCAGCGTATCGATGGCCGCGCCGCGCTCCCAGAGCGTGTTCCGCAGGTAGGGCGAGAGGAAGCGGCTCTTCTGCCAGGTATGCCCGACCACCGTCCCCACGAACAGCCCGCCAAACCCCCGCGCCAGCGCGGCTGCATCCCGGCGGGTGCGCCGCACGTGCGCGCGCGTCCCGGTCGCGCCGAAGATCAGCAGGCAGCGTTCTTCGCCAAAACCGATGAAACCCAGCCCGCGCCTGGCCGCCTCCACCCACCGCTTGCCCGAAAGCGCCAGCGTGGTGTCGGTCTCCTGCGGGTTCGACAACCGCAGCATGGAGACCGGCAGCCCATCCTGGGCGATGGCGCGCACCGCGCCCGATCCCTGCTCCCAATTGGGGAAGAAAATCCCGTAGAAGGACTCGGCCTGCGGCAGCGGTCGCACCCGCACCCGGGCCTGCGTGATGACCCCCAGCCTTCCCTCCGACCCGAGCGTCATCTCGCGCACGTCCGGCCCGGCAGCCGAGGCCGGCAGGGGCGGCATGTCCAACGTCCCTTGCGGGGTTTCCATGCGCCCGCCGGCAAACAAGGCCTCGATGCGCCCGTAATAGTAAGATTGCTGTCCGCTGGAGCGGGTGGCGATCCAGCCGCCCAGGGTGGAATACTCGAAGGATTGCGGGAAGTGGCCGAGGGTGTAGCCGCGCGCATTCAACTGCGCTTCCAGGTGCGGCCCGGCCACGCCAGCCTCGAAGTTCGCCAGGCGGCTGGCCTCGTCCAGGTCGAGCAGGCGGTTCAACTTTTCGAGCGAGAGCGTCAACACGGGCGCATCCGACTTGAGCGGGTTGATATGCCCGACCACGCTCGTCCCGCCGCCGTAGGGAATGACGCTGGCGCCGGCTTTGCGGGCGTAAGCCAGCAGGTCGCGCACGTCCGCTTCGGATTCGGGGAAGGCCACGCCGTCCGGGAAGGCGTCCACGCGCCCGCTGCGCAGCGCCACCCAATCGGGCAGCGACTGTCCGCGCGCGTGGCGCAGGCGCGTTTCGGCGGAGGCGTCCACCAGCGGGTGGGAGGGGAGGCGGGAGTCCGGCGCGGCGGCGAGGACTTCGTCCATAGCGGCGTCAGGCCGGGGGTCGAGAGAACCGATGCGCTGCGTCAAATAGCCCAGCGCCGCATCCGGCAGCGGGTAATCGGTGTCCACGTTGCCCCATCCATTCCAGCGTTTCATGCTCGCTCCTTTTCTCCCGTCATCCGCACCCACAGGGACAGGCTTTCCTGCATGGTGGCGCGCGCCAGCGCTTCGGCCTGCCCGGGCGCGCAATCCCGCAGGGCGGCGTAGAAGGCGCGCGAGTGCTGGCGGCACTGGTCGAAGGCGAAGTAACGCTCGCCCATCAAAATGTACAGCGTTTCGAAACTGTTGAGCAGCAGGCGGAAAATGGGGTTGGGCGCGCGCTGGGTCAGTAAGCGGTGCAATTGCCAGTCGAAGCGCGCAAACGCGGACGGGTCGTCGTCCAGGCCGGCGGTATTTTCCAGGAAGGCGCGCACTTCGTCGCCCGCTGCCTGGCAGGCCTGGAGGGTGTAAGCCGGGGCCAGCAGCGCCCGCACTTCGAGCAGGTGCGCCACGAAATCCGGGGCCCGGCCTACCGCCGACCCCGCCAGCGTAGCCAGGACCGCCAGGCTGCCCTCGCGCCAGTAATCGCGCACGCGGGTGGGCTTGCCGTGCTGGATGTCGAGCCAGCCGTCGCGCGCCAGGCGCTGCAAGGCCTCGCGCAGCGTGGGGCGGGTGACGCCCAGTTGGGCGGCCAGGTCGCGCTCGCCGGGCAGGTGGGTGTCGACGGCGAAACGCCCTTCCAGGATGGCTTCGAGCAGGCGCTGTTCGGCGATCTCGGCGGGTTTGGGGATGGGCTGCCAGTCGGTCATGGTTGCGGCTCCTAAGTGGTAAGTGGTCTGACCAGTTACAGTATACAACATTCCTGGCGCGGAATCAAGAGGCTTCGGGTATATTAAGCGCATGAAAACGGCGCGCTTCGAGTTTGCCCCCTGCCTGCGTCCCCTGCTGGCGCGCAACCTGCGGGACGGCCCGCTAGACCTGCGCTTCGACGGCCCGCAGACGGCCAAGCACCTGATCGAGTCGCTGGGCATCCCGCACACGGAGATCGGCGAACTGCGCGCGGACGGGGAGGTGGTCGGGTTGGGGTATCTCGTCCATGACGGGGACAGGCTGGAGGTCGGGGCAGGGACGCGGGTGGAGGTCGACGCGGGCGAGCCGCGTTTCATCCTGGACGGCCACCTGGGGCGGCTGGCGGCGCGCCTGCGCATGTTGGGGCTGGACTGCCTGTACAGCAGCGCAGCCGAGGACGAGCAACTGGCGCGAGTCAGCGCGGAGGAGGGACGCATCCTGTTGACCCGCGACCGCCGCCTGCTGATGCGCAAGGTGGTCACACAGGGATACCTGCTGCGCAGTTTGGACTCGAATGAACAACTCCGCGAAGTCGTGAAGCGCTATGAACCCTGGCGATGGGTCAAGCCGTTCCGGCGCTGCCTGCGCTGCAACCATCCGTTGGAAACGGCCAGCAAGGAAGCCGTGATAGACCGACTGGAACCGTTGACCAAACGCTATTTCGACGAGTTCCGCATCTGCCCGGCCTGCAGCCAGGTGTACTGGAAGGGTTCGCACTACGAGCGGATGCTCGAATTGATCGCGCAAGTGGCCGGTACGGATAAAAATATGTCATTGCGAACCCCGGAGGGGTGAAGCAATCTCCCCTTCCCAGGAGACCGCTTCCCCCGCGCTACGCTCACAGTGACCTGTCGTCGAGGCTTTTTTCCAGGAGGCTTTTTCCTACCATGCACACCACCTATGTTGTCTGCGGCAGCCCGGGAGCGGGCAAATCGACCTATGCGAAGAAACTCGCCGCTGCTCATCGCGCAGTCCTGCTGGACATCGACACGGTCACGGAACGGCTGGTGCGGGTCGCGCTGCGCGAAGCGGGGCATGACCCGGACGACCGGGATTCGGGATACTTCAAACACATGTTCCGCGAGCCGATCTACGCCACGCTGTTCGACATCGCGCGCGCCAACCTGCCCTACCAGGATGTGATCGTGGTGGGGCCGTTCACGAAGGAACTGCGCGAGCCGGGCTGGCCGGCGGAACTCTCCCGCTTACTGGGCGGCGCGGTGGAGGCGCATTACGTGGCCTGCCCGGCCGAAGTGCGCCGCCAGCGGCTTGCGGAGCGCGGCGACGCGCGCGACCTGGCAAAGTTGCGCGCCTGGGAACAATACGTCCAATATTATGGCGAGGAACGCCCGCCGGTCTTCGATCACGTCCTGGTAGATGGCGCGGATTTGGGGATACAATAGAGTCTATCCGCAGATTGACGCAGGTTACGCGGATTTTCGAAGTTTTTCGTAACTGCCCGCCTGTTGGCGACGCGCATGTCGGAAAGGAGTTGAAAGATGGATACGACCGGATTGCACCGCCCCGCGGCCTGGGGAGAGACCCTGGCGGCGTTGGGCTTCCTGCTGATGTTCCCGCTGTTCTTCCTGCTCGGCTTGCTCCTGACGCCGCTCCTGGAGGATGTCAACGATCCCGGCTTCGGGCTCGGCATCCTTTTCACGGCGACCGGGATGGTGCTGGCTGCGCTGGTCATCGGCTGGGTGAAGGACTTCCCGCGCTGGGTCTTCCCGTATTGGGGCATGGCGCTGCTCATCAGCCTGTACATGCACTCCTTCACCGGCACCATCGCCGGCTACCAGGTCAGGGGAGGCTGGTGGGTGTGGACGCCGTTAGTGGGCGTCGCCCTGGTCGGCTGGCTGTGGAGGCGAAGCGTGAAGCCCGTATCTGCGCTGTTGCGCTCGCTCTGGCAGGACTGGACGCTGCCCTCCTTCGCCTTCTACGGCGCCCTGCCGCTGCTGGTCATCGCCGCGTACGACGAAGTACACGACAAAGGTTTCTTCGTGACGCTGATCCTGGTCATCCTGGGGATCGGGGCAATCGGCTACATGCGGACGCAAACTCCCTGGCGGCGCTTTGCCTGGCTGTTGGGCGGTTTCACGCTGGGCTGGACGATCCTGATGTCCCACCAGGTCATCTACTGGAACGGGCGGCAGGACCCCGGCATGCCCAAACCGGTCACCTGGCAGGACGCGCTGGGCTGGACGAGCGAATTCGGCGCTACCCTGCTGCTCATCCTGGCAGCGCCGGTCGTGATCGCGTTCCTGAGGAGGGCAGCGGAGGCAAGACACAACCCAGTGAATTAAGAACAGCAAACATTGGCGTCAGGGAGGCGTGGTATCGCCGCGCCTGGCAGGGAACAGCCTGCGCCCTACACCTCATACACCTTCAACACTTCATCCCCATAGTGGTTGATGACCTTGACCGCGATCCTGCCTGTGGACGGTCTCTCGAACGGGATGGACTCGGTGGTGTACAACAAACTCCACGCGGACTCGTCGATTTCCGCCCGCAGGGCGCGTTTCAACTTGTCGTAGGGTTGGTCGGCGCCGGTGAAGTAGGCGTGGCGGACGATGAAACTCTCGCCGTTGTAGTCGGTGTCGAGGAACCAGCAGGCGATGTCGTCGGTGGAGTTGGAGCGGATTTCGCCGGTGGTAGGGTCGTAGACATCCAGCCCGTTGAGTTTGACGATCAATTTATCCGCAGATGGCGCAGATTGCGCAGATTTTTCTTGTTTGGATTTCCCATCTGCGACATCCGCATAATCTGTGGATTTTTTTATCTCCACGTCGGGTTCGCCGAAGACCATGAAGAGGTTGCCCGCGCCGGTCTTCTTGAGCAGTTCGTCGCCCATGGCCAGGTCGGGGTTCATGCGCGCCGGCAGGACGGTGAGTTTGCCGTAGCGTTTGGCTTCTTCGCTGACGTGCGGGTCGAAGGCGAAGCCGCACACGATGAGCAGGTCGAAGCCCACGCCGAGGACGGCTTCTTTGGCGGCTTCTTTGACCTGTTCGGCAGAGACGGTTCCGAGTTCGGGGCCGATCGAGATGGCGGCGCGACGCGCGACTCCGCCCTCACCCCTGGCCCCGCCCTCACCCCCGGCCCCGCCCTCACCCCCGGCCCCGCCCTCACCCCCGGCCCCTCTCCCGGTGGGAGAGGGGAGTCGTTCAGTGGGAGAGGCGAGCCGCTCGGTGGGAGAGGCAGGTCGCTCAGTGATAGAGGCAGGTCGCTCAGTGGGAGAGGCAGGTCGCTCAGTGATAGAGGCAGGTCGCTCAGTGGGAGAGGCAGGT
>JBMOMO010000278.1:0-7372 GCA_049324135.1 Chloroflexota bacterium | reverse complement strand
CGTTCCTCTGCACTCAATATGCGTAGTGGGTCTTTCTTTCGTCTGCTCATGCGTTTGCCTGTTTCGATCAGTTTTCAACGCATTTTATCGCCATTTATGGATATGCTCGTACCAGACGACCCACTAGATGTGATTTTCAAGAACAAGAAAAAAGAACTGGTGGCAAGAGGGCTAGATGTAACAGTCGGAACAATTAGCACATTGGCTACTTTGCTTCTACCCGATACAATGATGGCAACTAAATCAGCAATAGCCACATTATTTGGCACAAAAACAGCATATGAAGCACTTCAATGGCTTCATGAATATAAGCAAGCAAAAGATTTGCTTAGTAACGAGAAGGCTTGGTTATTGTGGCGTATCAAGAGATAAAGAGCGGGCTAACAAAGCGTGCACCTGACGTGTGGGATTCTGCGGCATTTTCAAGCATTTTTCTGGCTTCGGGTTTTTCCTGCTCCCAAACAGAATCCCAGCCCGCCCACACGCAGGTATCCCCTTCGGGGACTTACGCAAGCCGTTAGCCACCTCCTTGCAAAACGAAGTCAGTTTTATGCTAAACTTGCAACAGGATATATGCAATGACTATTCAGAGTAGCGTTCAAATCGGTGATGTTATTCGCAATGCCGTGGTATTCAACGTCAAAAACTGGCCAGGTGGCACGATGAATTCTGATTCTTTAATCCAGTCCGTCCAAGATTTTTTCGCCGTTTTAGAAGAAAGAAAGATTGACTATGTTCTCGTTGGCGGAATCGCAATCCTTCATTATGTTGAAGGAAGAAATACCCAAGATTTAGATTTGCTTATGGCGGTTTCGTCTTTGGATAGACTGCCTGAACTCAAAATTACAAGTCAAGATATGTATTTTGCCCGCGCAAATTATGGCGAGTTACAAATTGACCTTTTGCTCACACGAAATCCGCTTTTCAAGAAAGTGCATAAAGAATATTCAAAGGTTCAAAAATTCCTCGACAGAAATATTCCATTGGCAACCGTTGAAGGCTTATTGCTTCTAAAATTATATGCGCTACCTTCCTTATATCGGCAGGGTAATTTTGCAAGAGTTGGCATTTACGAAAACGATATTGCTACTTTGCTTCATTATTACCAACCAGATACAGCCGTTTTACTTGGCGAGATTTCAAAGTATGTAAACGAAACAGATTTTGAAGCGATCAAAGGTATTGTCTCTGACATTCAAAAACGTATTAGCCGTTTCAAAAGCGAGTCTCGCTAAACAGGCAGGCGGCTAATTATGGCCGGCGGGGCGGTTAACAACGGCCAGATCGGTTCTTGAGCAGGGGGGGAAGCAGGAGTGATTGCGATACCGCCTCCTTTACGGTATCATTGACCTGCATGGATTTGCAGTTACGAAAGTCAACGACCCTTCGACAAACTCAGGGCAGGCGGCTGGATTCTCACCGTCAAATTGGATTTTTTCGTGGCTTTGACTTTTATCCGTTTCGCGGGCGAGTCTCGTCCCGCCAGCCGCCGGTAATAGGAAAGATTTACAATGGATAATAAAAAACGAAAATTAAGAAAAAATTGGATGTTAGGTTTTTTGGGATTAATGAGTTTCATGGGGCTGCGATATTTTCAAACCGGGGAATGGTTATATTTGATCTGGTTCACCTGGATACTTTGGTTTGCGTGGTTTCTTCCTCTAAAATCTGAATAAAGCTCTTCGCTATGCATCACTACACTTTCGTTCCAATGAACCGAAAATACGCCTCTACCATCGTCGACGCGTGGAAATATGAAAAAGAATATTCCATATACGATTACGCAAACGAAGCGGATCACATGCTCGATGAGGAGGGTTGGGGGAGAGGAATTTTTGCCGTTCTAAATCAAGAAGGTGATTTGATCGGGGAACTTTCAATCGAATACTTGGATGCGCAGGGACAATACACCGATTTCCGCGATTTCGATAATGAAGCATTGATTAATGGGCGCGAATTATGGATTGGCTTTGGACTCAGGCCAGATTTAGTCGGCCAAGGGCGCGGGACACAATTTGTGATGGCTTGCGTTGAATATGCCATCCAGATCGGTCGTTATCGCGGCGAATATGTGCGTTTGGGCGTGGCGCTGTTCAATCAGCGCGCCATCAAAGTATATGAAAAAGCAGGCTTTGAAACATTCGAACAGACAGCCGGTGAAATCAGCGGAAAAACCTTTGCATGCGCATACATGCGCAAACGTTTGTGATACGCAACAAGGAGAACATCAAATCACGATTGCCCCACGAAAGTGGAAACGATGCTGTTCGACGCGCACACATGCGCCAGCATATCTCGTCGCGAAACGGAACTTGTATGACCCCATTGAAGATCGAGTACACAGAAAACTTAAGCGCTGACGCCAACAACACAATGACCGCCGGTCAGGAAAAATACGAGCGCGACAATGGCGTTGCCATCAATTTCAAGGAATTCGCCTTTGTCCTGTCGAATGAAAACGGCGAAATATTTGGCGTCCTCAACGCATACACCGCATATGCAGAAATATACATCGAAGACCTGTGGGTGGACGAATCTGTCCGCCGGATGGGGTATGGGAAACAGTTGGTGCAAGCCCTCGAAAACCACTTCCGCGGCAAGGGGTACAACAACATAAACCTGGTTACCAACCAATTCCAAGCGCCAGGGTTCTACAAAAAATGCGGCTACGAGGTGGAGTTCATCCGCGTCAACAAAACCAACAGCAAACTTACCAAAACTTTTTTCATCAAGTATCTTGAATAGCGGGGCAGTCCTACGGGCGCACGCCTCGAGAAAACGAAGGGAAACGCCCTGTAGCGGGACGGTGCAAACCCGCTTAATCGAGAAGATACAAATTAACAAATCCACCGGATGGTAGTATAATCACCCCCGCCAGCCAGCGGCTGGCATTTTTGTGGACGGAGCAACGTATGATTCGAAACCTTTATACCCGACTGGTCTTGATCGTGGTCATCCTGGCCGCCGCGCTGTGGGTGGACCTGAGCGACAAGATCGTCATCTACAATCCCATCAACGACAGCCGGTTGGTAGACCGCGACGTCACGCCGCGCCTGGGGCTGGACCTGCGCGGCGGGCTGCAAGTACTCCTCGAAGCCGATGTGCCGCAAGAGACCGAGGTAGACCCGGAATCCATGCAGACGGCGCGCACCATCATGGAGAACCGCACCAACGCCCTGGGCGTGAGCGAGAACGTGCTCCAGATCGCCGGCGAGCGCCGCATCGTGGGCGAGTTCCCCGGCCTGGAAGACGCAGACGCTGTGCTGGCTACCATCCAGCAGACCGGCCTGCTCGAATTCGTGGACACCGGCGACGTAGGCATGGATCCCGGCATGGTCATCCAAACCGATTTTGCAACCGGGAGCGAAAGCGAAGCCGCCCCAACCCCTGAGGGCGGCGCGGAAGCAGTGATCTACCACACCGTCATGACCGGTAAGGACCTCAAGCAGGTGCTGGTCACGCAAGACCAATTGGGAGACTACATCATCCAGTTCGAACTGACCAGCGAGGGAGCGAAGGTCTTCGCCGAACATACCGCTGCCAACATCCAACGATACCTGACCATCGTACTGGACAAACAGGTCATCTCGTCGCCCGTCATCCAATCCGAAATCCCGGACGGACAGGGAATCATCCAGGGCAACTTCACCGCTGAATCCGCCAACGCCCTGGCCGTGCAACTGCGCTATGGCTCGCTGCCGGTCCCGTTGAAGGTGGTGGAAACACGCATCATCGGCCCCACGTTGGGAGAAGACTCCCTGCAAAAGAGCCTGCGGGCCGGCCTGGTCGGCATGATCGTGGTGATGCTCTTCATGGCGATCTACTACCGCCTGCCCGGCCTGGTGGCCGACCTTTCGATCCTGTTCTACGCCGCCATCGCCTTTGCCATCTTCAAGTACTTCCATTTCACCCTGACCCTGCCCGGCATCGCCGGTTTCCTGCTCAGCACCGGCGCCGCGCTGGACGCCAACATCCTGATCTTCGAGCGCCTCAAAGAGGAACTGCGCAACGGCAAGTCCATCGTCCAGGCCGTGGACCAGGGCTGGCAGCGCGCCCGCTCGTCCATCCTGGACTCCAACGTCGCCACGCTCATCACCTCCGGCATCCTGTTCTGGTTCGGGAGCACCTTCGGCGCGACCATCGTCAAGGGCTTCTCGCTGACCCTGGCGCTGGGCGTGGCCATCTCGCTCTTCACGGCCATCTTCGTCACCCGCACCCTGCTTGCGCTGGTCATGCGCGTCTTCAAGCCGACGAACTTACCGTTATGGTTTGGGATCTGAGAGGAGGCCGAACATGATCCAAATCGTCAACAAACGTTACCTGTACTTTGCCATCTCCCTGCTGGTGATCGTCCCCGGGCTGGTCATCTTGCTGGCTGGCGGCCTGCCGCTTTCGATTGACTTCACCGGCGGCAGCCTGCTCGAGGTGCAGTTCGAGGCCGGCAAGACCCCGCAGCCCGGCGACCTGGTCACCCTGTACGAGGAGGCCGGCATCGCCGACGCGCAGGTCCAGACCACCGACGCTGGCACGCTCAACATCCGTTCCTCGTTCCTGGACAACGAAACCCGCGATCTCATCCTGGACGAGATGGCTGCGCTTTCCAACGGCGAAGTGACGGTCATCCGCTTCGACAGCGTTGGCCCCAGCATCGGGCAACAGGTCACTTCGCGCGCCGCGCTGGCCGTCGGCATCGCCGCGCTGGCGGTGGTGATCTACATCACCATCGCGTTCCGCAAAGTCGCCAACGCCTTCCGCTACGGCGTGTGCGCCATCATCGCCATGGTGCATGATGTGGCGGTCGTGTTTGCCGTGGCCGGCATCGGCAGCCTGTTGCTGGGCTGGCAAATGGACGCGCTCTTCCTGACCGCCCTGCTGACCGTGATCGGCTTCTCGGTGCAGGACAAGATCGTGGTCTTCGACCGCATCCGCGAGAACGCAAACATCCTGCGCCGCCTGGATTTCGAGACGCTGGTCAACCATTCCATCGTGCAGACCCTACAACGCTCCATCAACACGCAGTTGATGACCGTGGAATTCCTGCTGCTGGCGCTGGCCTTGTTCGGCGGCGTTACCCTGCAAGAGTTCGCCGCCATCCTGCTGGTCGGATTGTTCAGCGGTACGTACTCATCCATCTTCATTGCCGCGCCCATCCTGGTCATCTGGGAAAACCGCGAGTGGACGACCTGGTTCAAGCGCAAGACAGCCGCTGCATAACCGTCTCCTGATCAATCTTATATTGCCCCGGCAGTTGGACTGCCGGGGCAAAGAAGTTTTTCCGTGAAAGGTCAAGATGGATATTTTCCTGCGAGGCCTGCTGATCGGTTTTTCCATCGCCGCGCCGGTCGGGCCGATCGGCGTGTTGTGCATCCGCCGCACGCTGGCCGAGGGGCGGCTGGTGGGCTTCCTCTCCGGGCTGGGCGCCGCCAGCGCCGACATGCTGTACGGCGCCATCGCCGCCTTCGGCCTGACCGCCGTACAATCCCTGCTGGTGGGGCAGCGCGGCTGGCTGGCGCCGCTCGGCGGGCTGTTCCTGCTGTACCTGGGGGCGCGCACCTTCTTCTCGAAACCGGCGCAGGAAGCCGCCAGCGCCAAAGGCTACGGCAAATTCTCGGCCTGGTTGACCACCTTCTTCCTCACCCTGACCAACCCCATGACCATCCTGTCATTCATCGCCATTTTCGCCGGGCTGCGCCTGGGCGAGACGGACGGGGACCTGGCTTCGGCGGCGCTGATGGTGCTGGGCGTGTTCCTCGGCTCGGCAGCCTGGTGGCTGACGCTCAGCGCGGGCGTGGGCCTGCTGCGCGACAAGTTCACCCCCGCCCTCATGGTCTGGGTCAACCGCCTGGCGGGGCTCATCATCTTCGCCTTCGGGTTGCTGGCGCTGTTCTCATAACTGCAATACAATCCCGTTCTTTTTCAACCACGCCCGCCGCTGCTTGTAATCGGGCAGCATCGCCCCCACCAACGCCCAGAACGCCCGCGAATGATTCATCTCGCGCAGGTGCGCCAGTTCGTGGACGACCACATAATCCACCACCTCCGGCGGCGCCATTACCAGCCGCCAGGTGAAACTCAGCGTTCCCGCCCGGCTGCACGAGCCCCAGCGCGTGCGCGCCGAGGAAATGCGCAACTTGAGGGGTTTGAAATTATGGCTACGCGCAAAATGCTCCACCCGCTCAGCGATGACCTTTCGCGCCTGCGCACGGTACCAGGCAACCAACAGGGCGCGGGCATCGGGTTGACGGGAACGGCTGAGGCGGAAGCCATCGCCGTCCATCACGAGGGCAGGCCGGAGGTCCGGGACGAGGCGCAGCGGGAGCAACTTCCCCAGGAAAGGGAACTGTTCCCCATCCACAAATCGATGAGGGACGACCACGTCTTCCGCAGCCTGGGCCTGCTTCCGTTCAATCCAGCCGCTCTTGGCCTCCACGAAGCGGCGCACCTCGGCCTCCGCCATCCGCAGCGGCGCGCGGACGGTGAGCGTCCCGTCGCGCTCGATGACCAGGGCGATGGTGCGGCGCTTGCTGCGCACGAGTTTGTGGATCGAGACCATAACGGCCAACTATACCACGAGGTGTAGGACAATTTGGCAAATTGTCCTGGGCTGAAAGTATAATCGCCAAAAATTTCCCGGAGGAATTATGCGCCCTGATTGGGATTCGTACTTTATGAAGATCGCCTACGCCGTTTCGGAACGTTCCACCTGCGACCGGGCTTTTGTGGGCTGTGTGCTGGTGCTGGAGAAGCGCATCCTGACCACCGGCTTCAACGGCTCGCCGGCCGGGCAGGAACACTGCGACGAGGTCGGCCACTTGATGGTAGACGGCCACTGCATCCGCACCATCCACGCCGAGACCAACGCTATCATCCAGGCGGCGCTGCACGGGGTTTCGACGCGCGGCGCGACCTGCTACGTGACGCACCTGCCGTGTATCAACTGCACCAAGGCGCTCATCAACGCTGGCATCGTGCGCATCGTGTACGGCGAGGCCTACCGGCAGGACGAGAACGCCATGGCCTTCCTGCGGGCGGCAGACATCGAGGTCGTGCAGCACGCCAACGGGGAGGGGGTTACCAGCGCGCCAGCGCCAGGCCGATGAAAAACAAAATGCTGTACAGGAGGGTGGTCTGGCCGGTGCCTGCCAGCGCAGCGTTGAGCGGACGTCCCTGCTGTTTCAGGACGGCGCGCAGGGTGCGCCAGGCCAGCGGCAGCGAGAGCCAGGCCAGCAAACTCCCCCAGGGCAAGACGCGGAAAGCCGCCAGCAAGGGCAGGGCCAGGTAGGAAGCCGCCAGCAAAATCGTATACTCGAGGCGCGCGCCGCGTTCCCCCCAGCGGACAGCCAGGGTGCGCTTGCCAGCGGCGCGGTCGGCG
>JBMOMO010000277.1:0-7481 GCA_049324135.1 Chloroflexota bacterium | reverse complement strand
CACCCCAAATTATTTCAATTTTGGGAAGGGCCGGGGGGGGGTAGGAGGGGGCGTTTTCCTGCTCGCCGACCAGCCGCAGGTGACCGCGGAAGTCATCCGCGCGCTGGTCGAAAGGCGCGCCCAAAGCCTGCCCGCCATCCTTGCGCCGCTGGTACTGGAAGAGAGACGCGCCAACCCGGTCTTGTTCGACCGCGCCTGTTTCCCCGACCTGCTCGGCCTCGAAGGCGATACCGGCGGGCGGGCGCTGTTCAGCAAATACCCGGTCGCATACCTGCCCTGGCACGACCAATCCCTGCTGCTGGATGTGGACACGCCCGCAGATTACCGCCGCTTGCAGGAGTCCCTGGGATGATCGCGGCCATCGTACTGGCCGCCGGGCAATCCAAACGCATGGGGCAGCCCAAGATGCCGCTGCCCTGGGGGAAAACGACCGTGCTCGGCCAGGTGATCGCCACCCTGCAAGGCGCGGGCGCGGGCAGGATTATCGTCGTCACCGGCGGGGCGCGGGAGGCAGTGGAAGCCCTGGTCGCGCGATATGCGTCCGTCTCGCGGGGCAGCCTGTCTACGGTGTTCAACCAACGCTACGCCAGCGGCGAGATGCTGTCGAGCGTCCAGGCCGGGCTGCTGGAACTGGCGGGAGCGGGAAACCCGTCAGCCGAGGCAGCGCTGATCGCGCCCGGCGACCAGCCCCAGGTCCAGGAAAGAAGCGTGCGGCTGGTCGTGCAGGCATACTTGCGCAGCCAGGCTCCCATTGTCATCCCCAGTTTCCAGATGCGGCGCGGGCATCCCTGGCTGGTTGGGCGCGTTCACTGGCAGGAAATCCTGCGCATGAGGCCGCCGGATTCGCTGCGAGATTTCCTGAACCGCCATGCGGATGAAATCCGCTACGTGCAGGTGGACGATCCCGGCGTGCTGCAAGACCTGGATACGTCGGAAGACTACTTGAAATCGCGGCCATAGCGTGCTATGATCCCGCCGCCTACCGCCGCACACAGCACATCGAGTGAAACGAGGCGGGCTGGAAAGGCCGCCTTTGGACACAGCCTCCGAATCTGTGATACACTCTCCCAATCCATCCACCGGGAGAACGCCATGAAATACCTTGTCATCGTCAACCCCATCTCCGGTCGCGGCTACGCGGAGAAGGTCATTCCACAGATCGAAGCCGAAATGCGCAAGCAGGGGCTGGACTTCGACCTGGCGCGCACCGAACGTCCCTGGCACGCCGCCGAACTGGCCGAGCAGGCCGCCAGGGACGGCTACGACGTGGTCGTCACCGCCAGCGGCGACGGAACGGCCAACGAGACCCTCAACGGCCTGGTGCGGGCGCAAAAAGCCGGCTTCGCCAAAACCGCCCTGGCGCTCCTGCCGGTCGGCACAGGCAACGACATGGGCTACGGCCTGGGCATCCGCGGCCAACTCGAAGAGAACATCGCAACGCTGGCCAAGAATTACCGCCGCAAGATCGACATCGGTTTCGTCCAGGGCGGCGACTACCCCGAAGGGCGCTACTTTGCCAATGGCGTTGGCATCGGCTTCGACGCTGTGGTCGGCTTTGTAGCAGCCAATATCCGCTGGGCGCGCGGCCTGCTGGCTTACTTGATCGCCGTCATGCAGACCGTCTTCATCTACTACAAATCCCCAACCGTCGAAATCACCTACAATAACTCCTCGTTCACCCAAGCAGCGTTGATGATCTCCGTGATGAACGGCCAGCGCATGGGCGGCGGCTTCTACATGGCGCCCCAGGGCGACCCCAGCGACGGCCATTTCGACCTGTGCATCGCTTCCGCCGTCAGCCGGTTGCGCATTTTTGGCCTGGTCCCGTTCTTCCTTAAAGGCACGCAAGCCAGCCAGCCCGAGATCACCACCGGGCGCACCCACAAGATCACCGTCAAGGCAGTCAAGGGGACGCTCCCGGCGCATTGTGACGGCGAAACATTATGCAAAACCGGCCAGGAGTTGAGCATGGAAATCGTCCCGGCTGCCATAGACTTCGTCACCACCGAGATGAACGTTTAAGGGACTCTCCCGCCTCGCGCCCAGCCTCGACCTGTATCATCCCCGCAGGGGGGCTCCCATTTCCCAACCCTCGATCCGCCCCTACTCAGCCCTCACCCCGGAGACGCCATGTTCAGGAAAGTGCCACGAAGTGGTACAGCCACCCTCGCCCTCGCCCGCATTGGACTGGAGGTCATGTGCCGCATCGACAAGGCCGACCTGCGCAAGATCCCGGATAAAGGCGCGCTGATCGTCTATTCCAACCACACCGGCCAGGTGGAAGTGCCGCTTCTGTTCAGCCAACTCCAGCCGCGCCCGGTCACCGGCCTGGCCAAGATCGAAACCTGGGACGGCTGGTTCCTGCGCTGGATCTTCGACCTGTGGGGCGCCATCCCCATCCGGCGCGGCGAAGCGGACATGTACGCCATGCGCAAGGCGCTGACCGCGCTGGAGCAAGGTTACATCCTGGGCATCGCCCCCGAAGGGACGCGCAGCAAGACCGGCGCGCTCATCAAGGCCCATCCCGGCATTGTGACATTGGCGCTGCGCAGCAACGCGCCGCTCCTGCCGCTGGCGCACTGGGGCGGCGAGCGCTTCCTGCCCAACCTGAAACGCCTGAAACGCACCGACTTCCACATCCGCGTGGGCGAGCCGTTCACACTCGACCTCGGCGGCGAAAAAGTGACCAGGGAAATCCGCCAACAGGTGGTGGACGAGATGATGTACAAACTGGCCGCGCTCCTGCCCGAAGGGTACCGGGGCGAATACGCCGACCTGTCGAAAGCGACCACCAATTTCCTGAAAGCGCAAACTTCGTAGCGCGGAATTTATTCCGCACCAAAGGCGAATGAATATCGCCCTACAAAATCTTCGCGGTTGGCGTAATTTTTACAGAGCAATACTCTATAAGAAATTCGAAGGTTGCTACCCCGCCAGCATCCTGAGCGCCATTGGGCTGAAATAAGGGATTAGCCAGATGAGCCAAACAGCAACGCTGAACTTATGGAAATTTGCGATCATTGTCTCGTTTTTTGTCGTCAGCACAACCGTTGCCCAGATCGCGTGGACGAACATCAGGAGGATGGCAAGCACGCCCGACAACCCGTGAATGTCATACGTCAGCCCGCCAACAAATTCCATCATCAAGCCGGTCCCCCAGGTGTCGCAAACCAGCCCCAGCCAGAAGAATACCGTATGCCAGGGCTTGAGCCTGCCCGACACCCTTTCGCTCCAGACGCCAATCGAGTAGAACAACAAAGCCAGGTTGATCGTAATGACAGCAACAGGTGAAATCATAGCATCTCCTCTGAAAGAAACAATTTCCAGAATTATACCCACCCGGCAGCCAAGTTCACCATGATTGCCATCCGCCCCATTCGAAAAGAAGACATCCCGGCCGCAAAGCGCGTCATCCTGACGGTTGCCTACAACATCTTCGGCTTCGACGGCGCGCTGGAAGACAGCATCCGGCACTTCGAGGCGGCCGGGAAACTAAAAGATATGGATGAAGTCGAGTCCCATTATTTCGACAGAGGCGGCATGTTCCTGGTTGCCCTGGACGACGAACAAGTGATCGGCTCCGGCGCGCTGCGCAAACTGGATAAGGATACTGTCGAACTCAAACGCATGTGGCTGCTGGAAGCGTACCAGGGCCAGGGTATCGGGTATCGCCTCCTCACCCAACTGTTCGATTTTGCCCGCTCACAGGACTATGCCCGCGTCCGCTTACAGACCAGCCTGGAACAGGCGCGCGCCCTGGCTTTCTACCGCCGGGTCGGCTTCTATGAAATCCCCTGCTACAACCAGGGCGAGGATGACGTTTCGATGGAAATCCTCCTGTAGCAAGGCAGCGCGGATAAAATCATTGCTTGACACGGCGCAGCCAACCCTTAAAATACCTCCATGCGCGACGCAAAATACCTGGGACTGGGACTGCTCATCGGACTGACCGCAACCGGGGCGCTGTTAGCGTTCCTGCTGATCGGCTCATCCGCAGCCGGGCCTGCCCAGGCGTTCCTGGCGGCTCTCACGCCGACCGCCACCCCCATCCCACCCACCTCCACGCCCAGCCCGACCGCCACGCCCACACAGACGCCCTCGCCGACCGAGCCCCCCACCCAGTCCTCCCCCAAATTCGAAGAATTTGGAGGAGGAGAAAGGAGGGGGCCGACCGCATCGGCGACGGCCACCCTGACTATCACCGGGCAGATGATCGTCGACGGCGGGATCGTCCTGCAAGGACCGCTCAGCGGGATACAACAGGCGCAACTCTACGAAACCTCCCTGCGCTACATCGCCCCGACCAGAGGGGAAAGCCTGCAACTGTCCAGGAAAATCCTGGGCATCGAGAGCGGCGACCCAAGCAACATCTGCGGCCCGCTTGCCATTTCCATCTTGCGAGAAGCAGGGCTGGTCGGGGCAGATGCCGTCCCCTATGATTTCTGGCTGCTCAATCCTTTCATCCCTGAAGACCGGAGGAAGTTGAACCGCGTTTTCCCGTCGGAAGAATTCGATCATCTCGAAACGGTCGAGCCGATCAACAAGATCGCTTGGGCGTCTGCCTCCCTCCTGCCGGGAGATTTCCTGTACATCAAGCACGGCTCGTGGGGCAACTTCGACCACATGCTGGTCGTCAACCGGGTGGATGCGAACGGACGCGCCTACGCGGTCACCAACTACAACGGACAGGACGGCTTCGTCATCACAGAAGCCCCGCTCTACGATCCGAACGACCCCAAAGTTGGGCTGTTTTACGAATGGACGAAAAAGGAGTTCGCCATTTCCGGCTCCACCGGCTTTGGCGGATTCGAATTGTGGCGCAAGCGCGCGACAGAATAACTTCGGTCGAATGGCGGGCGCCCTCTTCCAAAGGAGACTGGGATGAAAAAAACGCTCAAATGGATTGGAATTCTCCTGGCAGGTTTGTTCGCCGCCCTGCTGGCGGCCTTGTTCGCGCTTGGCGAAGCGCGGCTCAAGAAAGTCTATGTTGTCCCCGAAGAGACGCTCACGCTTCCAAGCGACGCCGCTTCGCTGGCCGAGGGGCGGCGCATCTTCCAGTATCGCGGCTGTGAGGCCTGCCACGGCGAGCAATTGCAGGGACTGGTCTACCTGGACAACCCGGCTATCGGGCAGGTCATCACGCCCAACCTGACCAGCGGACCAGGCGGCATCGGCGGCCAGCGCAGCGACGCCGACCTGGTGCGCTCCATCCGGCACGGAGTCCGCCCGGACGGCACCCCGCTGCTGTTCATGCCCTCCACCGAGTTCTACTACCTGAGCGATGACGACCTGGGCAAAGTGCTTGCCTACATCCGCAGCGTCCCGCCCGCAGAAAACGAAATGCCGCCCAGCCAGTTGTCCTTCACCGGGCGCGTCGTGATGAACATCGCCAGGGAAATTACCTTCCTGCCGGCCGAACTGATCCCGCACGGCGCGCCGCGCCCGTCTGCGTCGCAGCCGGGCGTCACGCCGGAATATGGGGAATACCTGGCCCTGTCCTGCAAGGTCTGTCACGGGCTGACGCTTTCGGGCGGCGAGATCCCCGGCTTCCCGCCTGAGTGGCCGCCCGCCCCCAACCTGACCTCGGGCGAAGGGGGACGCCTGCCAGCCTGGGGCGAGGAAGGTTTTATCGAGATCATCCAGACCGGCAAGAAACACGGCAGGCGCCTCAGCCCGGCCTACATGCCCTGGCAATCTTACCGTTACATGACCGCAGACGAGTTGCGCGCCGTCTACACCTACTTGATGTCCCTGCCGCCCAAAGCGTTCGGCAACCGCTAAATTTTTATGATATTTATCTATAATATTGACAGTGTAAAA
This sequence comes from Chloroflexota bacterium, assembly GCA_049324135.1. Taxonomy (GTDB): domain Bacteria; phylum Chloroflexota; class Anaerolineae; order Anaerolineales; family Villigracilaceae; genus JAABUE01. The sequence goes on along the minus strand of JBMOMO010000277.1, from coordinate 1,661 downwards.
GAGGACTGATATACTCTTGATTCAGGAAAGGCCCTCTTCGAAGAAAAGAGGGAATTGCGTAGGCTTATGAAAAGCACGAAAGACCACATCCTGCATACATTACTCAAACGCCCCGGCTCGACCATCAACGACCTGGCCGAGGCGGTTGGGATCAACCCCATTTCCGTGCGCCACCACCTGACCAACCTGCAAATGGAAGGCCTGGTGGAAGCCCAGGAAGAACGCCACGGGGTAGGGCGTCCACGCCTGACGTATGCCCTGACCGAGCACGGCATGGAGCGTTTCCCCACCCGCTACCTGCGCCTGACCTCGCGCCTGCTCGACCAGTTGAAATCATCCCTGCCCCAGCCAATGGTCAGCAAATTGTTCGCCGAGATGGCGACCTCCCTGGCCGAAGAATACGCCGAACAGATGCAAGGCCTGAGCATGGAAGAACGTCTGGACCTCATCCGCGAACTGCTGGCCGAAGAAGGCTTTACGGTGGAATGGGAAAAAACGGAAGGGCAATACCGCATCCACGAGATCACCTGCCCTTACCTTCAAATCGGCCAAAACCACCCGGAAGTATGCACGGTGGACCAAATCCTTATCTCGAAGATGCTGGCCGTCCCGGCTGAAAAAGTCCAGTGTATCTTGGACGGCAGCGCACATTGCACGTATGTCGTGCAAGCCGCACATACAGACAAAAAATAGCCCAATGCAGTAGAGGTAATTATGAGCGAAAACGAAAGCAACCAGACCAGGTGGAGCCTCCACGAAACGCACCCAGACCTGGTCGAAAAGGTGCGGGAAAAATTGTCGGAGGTGGTGGACCCCGAAATTGGAATGAACATCATCCAGCTTGGCCTGATCCGCGAGGTCGAAATCCAGAACGAGATCATGCGCATCAAGATGATCCTGACCACGCCGTTCTGCCCGTACGGGCCGGCCATTATCGAAATGACTCGCCAGAAGGCCGTGGAAGCCCTGGGCAGGCCGGCTACTGTGGAGATGGGTATGGAGCCCTGGGACTTTTCGATGATGGAAGACCCGTCTGCGCTGGACTGGGGGATGTACGCGTAGCGCGGAATTCATTCCGCAACCAAAAGCGAAATAAATTTCGCGCTACAATCTTCCTGGAGGGCGGTTTCGCGCGGGCTGGCTGCGGACGAGGGACATAATGAGGGGCCGGTTTCCGCGCACGCCTCCCGACGTCTCACGTTACGCGGCATATCCACCGGCGCGCCCGTCAGCGGCGACTTGGTGACGAACATGTAGCGCTGCGCGCCAGGAGGCAGGCGGTCGCGGTAGGTGGCGATGAGTTTGACGTGGATTTGCATGACCAAAATTCTAACACGGTTAGCGTAAATCCGCCCGAGAAGCCTGCCTGTCCTTCCAGAAGAGGCTTTCTTCGAGAGGATGGAAGGTGGATTGCCCGGGCCGGCATCCCCCCAGGCAAAGGATGGCGTCGAGCAGGCGCGGGTGGCTTATGCACTACTTCCCCATATCTCACTTGTCAACATATCGAACCACTGCCGCTTGAGCATTTCATTAATCTTCGGCTCGGTTAGTTTCTTGTATAAGTCCAACTTGGTGTGGACGAATTCGAGCAAGAGGCGGTCGAGCACTTGGTCGGATTTGTATTTCTTGGCGTCACGGGGATTGTCAGCAGCCATGACCCC
>JBMOMO010000276.1:0-7484 GCA_049324135.1 Chloroflexota bacterium | reverse complement strand
ACCCCCATCGAAAAACTAACCTCCCTCGGCCAATCCCTTTGGTACGACAACATCCAGCGCCGCCTGCTCGACGCGAAGCGTGGCGAACTCAAGGCCATGATCGAGCGCGGCGACATCCGCGGCGTGACCTCCAACCCGACCATTTTCAACAACGCCATCGCCAAGACCAACGACTACGACGCGGCCCTGACTCCGCTGGCCTGGTCGGGCTGGGACGCGGAGCGCATCTTCTGGCAATTGGCCGTCGAGGACATCCGCGCCGCCACCGACCTGTTCCAGCCGCTGTATGTGGAAAGCAACGGCGGAGACGGCTACGTCAGCCTGGAGGTCAGCCCCTTCCTGGCGCGCGACACCGAAGGCACCTTTCAGCAGGCTTTGCAGCTTTGGGAGCGCGTCGCCCGCCCGAACTTGATGGTCAAGATCCCTGCCACCAAGGAAGGCATTCCCGCCATCCGCAAGGCCATTGCCGCTGGCATCAACGTCAACGTCACGTTGATCTTTTCGCTGGCGCGCTACGCCGAAGTGATGGACGCCTATCTGGGCGGCCTCGAAGACCGCGCCGCCGCAGGCCAGCCCATCGACCGCATCGCCTCGGTGGCTTCGTTCTTCGTCTCGCGCGTCGACAGCAAGATCGACCCGCGCCTGCCCGAAGGCTCGCCGCTGTGCGGACAGGCGGCCATCGCCAACGCCAAGCTGGCCTACAAGGCCTTCGAGGAAACCTTCACCACGGCGCGCTTTGCAACGCTCAAGGCCCGTCACGGCGCGCGCGTCCAGCGTCCGCTGTGGGCTTCGACCAGCACCAAGAATCCCGCCTACCCCGACACCATCTACGTCGACAACCTGATCGGCCCCGACACGGTCAACACCGTTCCGCCCGCCACGCTGGACGCCTTCCGCGATCACGGCCTGGCCGCGGTCACGCTCACGCGCGGGCTGGATGAATCCAAGTCTGCGCTGGCGAACCTCGAAGCGGCGGGCATCTCGATGGATGCCGTCACCCAGGAGCTGGAGGAGGAGGGCGTCCAGTCCTTTGCGGATGCGTTCACCCAATTGCTGGAGACCATCGAGAAACGCAGGAAGGCCGCCGTCTCCCAGCTTGGAGCGTTGGCTGGTTCCGTTTCCCAGCGCGTGGCCCAGCTCGAAGCGGATTCCGTTCCCGCCCGCCTCTGGAGCCATGATCCCAGCCTGTGGGCCGACCCGTCCGACACGGCGGGCACGAAGGAAGTGACCATCCGCCTGGGCTGGCTGGACTCGCCCGTCACGTCGCGCGCGGCGATTGCGGATATTCAAGCCTTCGCGGACGAAGTCCACGCGCAGGGCATCCATAAATTCCTGGTAATCGGCATGGGCGGCTCCTCGCTCACGCCCGAGGTCTTCTCGCTGTTCTTCCCGCACCCCGAGTACCAGCTTTCGATCCTCGATTCGACCGACCCCATCCAGGCGGCTGAGGCGGGCAAACACTTCCCACCCTCCGAGACGCTGTACATCGTAGCCAGCAAATCGGGCGGCACGGCCGAGGTGATGGCAGGCTTCAACTACTTCTGGGATCTGTCCAGGGGCGACGGCTCGCGCTTCATCGTCACCACCGACGCGGGCACCTCGCTGGAGGCGCTCGCCAAGGAGCGCGGCTTCCGCAAGATCTTCAACGCCGACCCGCTGGTGGGCGGGCGCTATTCCGCGTTGACGCATTTTGGGCTGGTGCCCGCCGCGCTGGTCGGCGTGGATTTGAACCAGTTCCTCGACCGCGCCGTGTGGATGCGGAACGAATGTCTCGCGCTGAGCGGAGCGGAGCGCAGTCGAAGCGCCGCCGCGCGCAACCCTGGCCTGGTGCTGGGCGCCGTCGTGGCCGAATCGGCTCTCGCAGGCAGGGACAAGCTGACGGTCCTGAGCGATCCCGAGCTGGCCCCGCTTGGGTCGTGGATCGAGCAGATCGTGGCCGAGTCCAGCGGCAAGTTCGGCAAGGGCATCATCCCCGTGGACGGTGAACCTGTCGGCGCTCCCTCGGTGTATGGCGCGGATCGCCTGTTCGTGTACCTGCGCCAGTCGGGCGAACACGACGCGGCCGTGATGAAGCTGCGTGGCGCGGGCTTTCCCGTGATCGATTTCAACCTGCCCGATGCGCTGGCCCTGGCGGCTGAGATGTACCGCTGGGAGGTGGCCACGGTCATGGCCTGTCACATCCTGGGCGTGAACGCCTTCGACCAGCCCGACGTGCAGGATGCCAAGGAGATGACCAAGGCCAAGATCGCCGAGTATCAGCAGAACGGCGCCCTGCCCGAAAGCGACCTGGTCTCGCTGGCGAATGCAAAGTCCGCGTTGAAGGCCCTGCTCGGACAGGTGAAGGCGGGCGACTACCTGGCCATCAACGCCTACCTGCCGCGCAACGCGGCCACCGCCGCCGCGCTGACCCAGTTCCGCATGGCCCTGCGCACGCAGACGGGCTGCGCCACGACGGTCGGCTTCGGCCCGCGCTTCCAGCACTCGACCGGCCAACTCCACAAGGGCGGCCCCGACAGCGGTGTGTTCATCCAGATCGTGGCGGATACCACGCCCGACCTGGACATCCCGACCCAGGGCATGAGCTTCCGCACCCTGGAGCGCGCCCAGGCGCTGGGCGACTACGAAGCCCTGCGCGCGCGCGGACGCCGCGCCCTGCGCATCCACCTCGCCAGCGTGGAGGCGGTCGACAACCTGGTCGACCTGCTGTAATCAAACGAAAGGGACGGCGCAAGCCGTCCCTTTTTTATGCCAGCACCAGGCGATGCCCTGTGTCGCAGGCCAGGTTGAATGTGTCTGCGCCGATGATGGGCTTGACGCGATTTACCGAATTAAAGCATCTTCCCAGAACAGTACCCTGGCAGCCAGGGACAAGGCTTCTTCATATTCTTCCACTGTGATTTCTTCAACGGGGCTGGGGTAACGGGTTTGCACCGCCTACTGAGTCAAAATATCAGCGGCTTTAACGGTTTCAGGGATGGCCACGCCACCCGATTCGAGGATGTCCAACAGGCGGACGATGGAATGCGTTTTCGGAAACTCCAGGCCCTTGAGCAGACAGACCGCTTTGAGCGCTTTTTCTGCGGCCTGTTGGGTATTGAAGCACAGGTCTTCCAATAGAACATCTTTGCCGCGCCCATGTTCGGCCAGATGTAAATTGCTGTACGCGCGCGTCATCCAGGCCCGTGGATCGGAGGGGTCAGCGGGCATACAGCACCTGGCCTTCAAGCAAGGCGGGGCGCAGGATCGAGCCGGGTTTATCCCCATATTGAGCGACATCTTCCTCGGTGGCAACCACAATATCCACAGGTACCCCCACGCCATGCAGATTACGGTTGATCTTCTGCGCCAGTTGACGGCGATGAACGGGACCGCGCACGATCACCAGCACATCCAGGTCGCTGTCCTGGGTGAATTCGCCGCGCACGCTCGAACCAAAGAGAAGCACCCGCTGGGGCTGGGACGCTTCAAGGATGCGGCGCATGACTTCAGCCGCAATTTTTGCCAGCTTTGGAGATAACCTGTTCTTCGCATTGATTGGGATCGTCATGGCAACGCCTTTCCAGTCAATTGTACCTGAAAGTCGAACCTGCATGACGGGAAAGTGTAGAGCGGCAGCTTGTAGGCCGGCGTGGTGCTGGGACTGGAAGTCCACGTGGCGCGGACTTCGCCCTCGCGCAGCACCCCCGCAGGGTAACGGAGGGGGCAGGCTTTGTCCACTCGCCAAAGAGCGGCTCGGGATGCCGCGCGATAAAACATTAACCCAAATCCGCTGCTGCCCAAATCCGTGGCATCGTCGCTGATATTCACCACCATGTAATCGTAAAACTCCATTCATATTCATAGATTGTCCCATCCCTTTGGTGAATCTCAAAACGTGCAGTATGGTCTCCAGGTGGCAGCATTGGATACCATGCAAAGAAATAGTATAGAGGATCCGTATCTAAGATATTATCCTGATTGTACACATACCGGCTTGTTGTTGAAATGTACTCGGGCCTGACTTCATTCCTCTTATGATCTATAAAGAGAAATATGCGTTCGTCCAATTGCTGGTCTATCTGGCTCTGAATAATAAAAACGGCAATACTGGGTGTTACATCGCTGTTAGTATTGAATATCGTCGCAACCTCTCCACGGAAGCCGAACCATCGCGACATGGATTTTCTCGCAAAGCAGCCAACAGGAATCTTTGAGTTTGGCGGCGGCCATACTTCGTCAATAAAATACGGCTTTTCCGTTGTCGGTCCATTTGGACAAGTAGATAGCGCCATTGATAGGATAACCAATAGAATACTCCCCCCAAAAACAAGAATTAGCCATCGTATCTGGGACTTCATGTTTTGAATTCTCACGGCTCCTCCATTAGGGTAACACATTGGAAGGATATGGTACAAAATAAGCGCGTGGATCGAACCAATACATCGAAGCTTGAACATTAATGCCTACAAACTGTCCATTGACAAACACACCTCCACCCGAATCCCCACCATACATAAGCAAAAAATTATCGTTGTTTGAAAGTAGCGCAATTGGATTCCTAACAAAATATCTGCCGTTTTGGACACCGAGAATTTGAGTTGTGAGAACTCGAAACTCACCGTCAGTATTCATGTAGGCAATACCTACGGTTTGACCAACTGTAATGCTTTGCGGCTCTGTATATTCAGCGGGCTTGGCATATCCATCTGGAAGAGGAGCTTTAAGGTTCATGATCAACTGATCATCGGGGCCGTAAGCGAGTCCTACTTCGCTCATAGGTATGTATACTACTGTCCCATCTTTGTTTTTAACCGCGAGCACTGTAGGATTCCCTGCTTTTTCTCGAGTCCATGTATATGTATGCAATGCCGTTACAATAGTCGACATATTTCCAACGACAGTCGCCATTCCGTTACCTGAGTCAAGATTGGCGCAGGTTAGCGTCACGCTCGCACATCCGGGGGCGGGCACCAAAAAATATATAAAGACTGCAGATGCAAGGATATGTTCAATCCAAGCCTGGTGCAGTTTATGGGCACGGATTCGTTGTCGATATGTGTCGCAACTTGGACATGGTTTATGTCCCGACGGGTCGACGTAATTGAGCGGTGAATTGTTAACGTACGCATAGCGGTCGAGACCCTGCACCCCGCCTGGGACGATGGTGTCGGCTTGGGCCATGCGTCCCAGCGAGGGGTCGTACCAACGTGACTGGTAGAACATTAACCCAAATCCGCTGCTGCCCAAATCCGTGGCGTCGTCGCTGACATAGGAATACTGTCTCGCAAAGGCGTTGCCCTGAGCCTGCCGAAGGGTGTTGCGCGTGGGCAGGGTCGAGTGGCGCAGTGTTGCTAAATATCGGTGGCGCGTCTTTGGTGAATATCCCTGGTGTATTATGGGTGAAGATTGACATCATTCAAGTAATGCGTGCATAAGTCGGGCAGGCGTTCAGGGTTGTCAAGTTCGTTAATTTTCGCTATCATCAGTATCAGTTGGCTCATATGGGTCTCCTGATGTTCGCCTTTCGGCGGTGTTGAGACATCGAGGATACTCCCACGAGCTAATTTTCATCAAGGGTGTATCTCATCGTTTTGGCGCGCTAACCCAATTTTTATGCCAATATCGATAAAATTCATTTTTTAATCTTTGACCAAAAAACATTCCTGCTAATTTATCACTTCCCCAAAACCCAATAATAACCCAGTCTAAAATATAGCCTAATAGCGACGATATAAATATTACACCAACAGGCATGCTTTCCTTAATGGGACAAAAGATAAAAAACAAAAGAATTATTGTACATACAGTGAATACAAATTTATCCTTCGCATTAAAATAACTCCAAGCAGTCTCTTTATCGGTTATTTTTTTAAATAACTCATCAATTAACAACATACTAATCATTCCTATAAGAGCCCCTAGCCAGACTATACTTAGGTCTCTTAAATAAAGTACGATACTCATTGAAATTGCCGCTGGAATTACAATTTGCATTGTTCCAAAAATTATTTTCTTGGCGTTGTTCATGAACTTTCTCCTAGTAGAAACCCTCACTCCAAACGCTATTTACGACAGTTTTTCGCCGTCGTGAATAGCGGTGTTTGAGAATTAGTAATTTGTTTTTGGCCAATACCCTCGCCAATTTTGAAGTTGTGCTTTTCAACCGCCATATCTGATGGTTTTTGAGGGATTTATACCTATATATAGGGATCTTGCAGATACTTGCGAATTTTGGAGAAGGTATTGTTAGGCGACGCGTATAATGCTTTTCCTCTAGCAGTTTGTCGGAGAGAGATGTTTCAAGGCGCAAAACGCTAATTTGAACCGCGAAGGACGCCAAGAACGCGAAGTTTTAATGGTTTTCTTAGCGATCTTGGCGTACTTCGCGGTAAAAAACTGACACCGATTGAGTTCTCCGACAGCCTGCTAGTGGTAGAAAGTATCAAAGTATGCATGTTCAATAACGTAAGTATGACTATATGGATTAGATATATCGCCTTGAAAATTTATATATACGGGACCTATTTTATAGTGGTAATCAGTGTCTTGCATGTCTAAAACATCTAAGACAAGATAAGACGCACCAGCGCCAGCAAGACCACATGCAGCACCTGCTAATAAGGCCCCTCCTAATCCTCCCATGAAGCCCACCTTTGCACATGCTCCCCCCAGTATTACACCAACACCAATTGAAACAGACTGGTCTGTTGCAAATGCCAGTACTCCACTTGGTCCTCCCTCGGTTTTTTCATAACCACTTCTTATAAACCATCCGTAGGGGTCTGGCAGGCCGCTACTTAAGGGCCTATAAGTTCCATACCACTTAAGCTCTATTCCCATAGCTCTACCATCCGGGTCTCTGAAAGCATACTGAAAACCGGATTGAATATCAAATAACGAAGAATCTGTGTCTAATCCAGACAAAAATGTATCACTAATCCCTGTAAATGTTGCCAGGAATGGCCCTGTAAGTCCTCCATATCCCCCCTTTGTAATAAACTCACGATGGGATCCAACTAACACATCTCCCGTACGGGCATGTCTTAACATGGCCCACCATTCTTTATCTGCCTGCCAAGTACTGAGCGTTTTATCATAGCACTGGAAAATCTTTTCCTCATCCTGTTGAATATCGTGTCCTGCTGAACACTCACGAATTATATAATTTTCAATCGCATTTTGTGTAAAATGCCCTGTAGGATCAATATAATATACTGGCGAATTGTTAACGTACGCGTAACGGTCGAGCCCCTGCACCCCGCCCGGGACGATGGTGTCGGCCTGGGCCATGCGTCCCAGCGAGGGGTCGTACCAGCGGGCATTATAAAACATTAAGCCGAATCCGCTGCTGCCCAAATCCGTGGCGTCGTCGCTGACGTAGGAATACTGTCCCGTGAAGGTGTTGCGCGTGGGCAGGGTCACCTCGGGGGTGGTATAGCGCACTTCGCCCCAGGCTTTATAACGCGTCTCGATCACTGCGCCGGTGCTGGCGTTCACCGCCAGGG
>JBMOMO010000275.1:0-7551 GCA_049324135.1 Chloroflexota bacterium | reverse complement strand
CACCACCCGCTTCTTGACCATGCGTACGATTTCGAAGTGGTCTATCAGTTTGGTCGGCATGTGGATCTTCGCCAGGCGCGCATCATGCACTTCCATGGCGGAATGGGTGGAGTCGTTCATCACCCCCATCACGCCGGAATTGGCCGCCATGATCTTTCCAACGACGCGATACCCAGAAGTATAGATATCAACCGGCAGGTAACGGTAAGTCCGGGGAGAGGTATCCATCGGTCAGTTTGCTCCTCGTGTTATTCGGGGCGCGGGCGGCTGGCGTCTGGTTTGGGGCGCGGGACGGGCGGGCGGCGGAAGCGCGGGGTCGGCTTGCCGGTGTTGGGGCTGAGCAGCGTGGTCAGCCAGGAGATGGCGATTTCGTCGTACTCGCGTCGCCCGCACACGTCGCATATCCAAGCAGGGAAGTTCGGCACCGTGATGAGTTCCTCTCCCAGCCAGGTAAAATACGTGATGAAGCGTACCTGTAACATACCGGCCTGGCATTCGTTACACGGCACGGGCTGGGGCAGATCGGATTCGGTCATGCAGGCTCTCCTTGCGGGGGTGAAGATGATCGCTCATATAGTGACACATTATAGATGATTTTTAGCGCAAAACGGCGGCAATGTCCAGGTGCTCGATCAGGTTCCAGTCCGGCGGCGGCCAGTAGATCAAGATCGCCTTGCCGATCACGTTCTCGGTTGGCAGCAAGCCCCAGGCGTGCGAATCGGACGAGTCGTTGCGGTTGTCTCCCAGCACGAACAGCGAACCGCCCGGCACGTTCCATTCACCATTGTATATCGGCGCAGCGGCAATGTACGGTTCGACCAGTACCTGCCCGTTGACCTGCACCTGGCCCTCGAAAATCTTCACGTGGTCGCCGGGCAGCCCGATCACGCGCTTGATCAGGTCCTGGTCCGAGACCGGCGAAGAAAAGACAATGATATCGCCGTACTCGGGCAGGTTGTCCATCTTGTACGCCAGCCGGTTCACCAGCACATATTCGCCGTTCTTCAGGGTCGGCAACATGCTGGAGCCGTCCACGCGCACGCGCGCCGAGATCGCGTTGATCGCAAAGAACAACACGACTGCCAGGACGACGGTTTCCAACAGGTCAATGACAAATTGTTTGAAAGAGGGCGACTCTTGGGAAGGGCCTTCAGGTTGCGTAAATTCCAAAGCGGTCTCCAGAAATCATTCGCAGGGCATTATAACGCCTGTCCCGGCGCTCTGCCAGGGCCTGTCGCGTACCGCCGGCCTGCGGTCGGCCTTGCCGGGCAGGGCCTGGCGGAACGATTTGCAGGCTTACATCCTGGTTCAGGCCTGCCCCCACGCAAAATAAGTCGGGACGTGTAACACGCGCTCGCCGCGTTCCCTGGCCTGGCGGTCCAGTTCCTTGAAGCGCTGGATTTCCCGGCCTGGGACGAGACCCGCGAGATCGGATTCCAGCACCGCCCATTCCAATTCCCATTCGCTGGAGATGTGCGCTTCGCTGCCGACGTTTTGGATCGCTCCCGTTTCGAGGATTTCGATCCCGGCTTGGAAAAAGGACTCCGCTAACCTGCCGCCCAGAGATGGATTTGCTCCCTGCCTGCGCAGCGATTCGGTCTGCCAGCCGCCCAGCGGAATCAGTTCGGCGGGGCGGTCCACGCGGGCGGGGTAGTCCGGCTCGGCCAGCGCCAGGATATGCCCTCCGCGCCGGGTGACGCGCTTCATTTCGGCCAGGGCTTGCAAGGGGTCGCCAACCCACAAGAGCAGGAAATGGCAAAACGTAATGTCGAAGGCGCCCTTGGCGTAGGGCAGGCAGAGCGCGTCGCCGCAGGCCAGGCAAGCGCCCGGGGCGTGGACGCGCGCCTCCATAAGGGAAGCAGGCCGGATGTCCAGGCCGTGAAGCGCGGGAAGGGGCGGCAGGTCGCCCAAGATGGCGCCCGTCCCGCAGCCCACTTCCAGGGCGCATCGCGCTGTCCCCAGTCCGGCGCGCTCGAAAAGGTAATGGCGCAGGTCGCGCGTCCAGGCTGCCTGTTGCAGGTAGCGGGCGTGCCAGTTCATGCCGGTTGGCTTCCTGCGGCGGGGCGGGGCTGCCATTGCAACACGAAATTGGCCTGGGCGTGGGTTTCGGGCGAGGCCGCGAAATACAAACTCTGTTCGGCGGTCTGGAAGAGGTCTGCCAGGCGCGCCAGGGCCTGCTCGCCGCTCATGCCGCGCTCGACCAGGTAACAGCCGACGGTCGTGCCGGTGCGCCCCACGCCGGCCCAGCAGTGCAGGTAGACTTTCCGCTTGTGGGCCAGGGCGCTTTCGATGGCATCGAGGATGGCGCTCATCTGCGGGCGGGTGGGCAGGCCGAAGTCGCCGACCGGGAAGCGCTGGTGGCTGACGGTAAGATTGTAATAGCGGGATTCTTCCAACAGGGTGGGCGCGTACGGCTCGCGTTCGTTCGGGTTGGTCAGGTCGATGAAGGCCTCGAAGCCAGCGCGCAGCAGGGCGGTGACGCGTTGGCGCAGCGCAAGCGGGTTGGGGCGGCCAGGGTACTCCCCGGCCAGGAATTGGCCTGGTTCTACCCAATAGGCGGCGGGGAAGGGGCGTTCGATTGCGTTCACCGGTTCGAGGCGCAAATGTTTGCGACGATCTGTTCGCGCGCGCGCGCGAGTTCGGGGTATTCGTAGAAGAACAGGATCTTTTCTTCGGCGATCGTGTTTCCCGCCGGGCGCGGCGAAAGGACGAAGAATGCAAAAGCCTCGGCGATGTCTTCTTCGGGGTTGGTGGCGGCGTAGTCGGTGACGAAGTGGTCTTCGTACTTGTAATAGAATTCGTCCAGGGCTTCGTAGTAGGCGTCGTCGTCTTCGATCAGGTTGACGTCCTGCCACTCTTCATGGATGTCCGTCCAGAAGCGGTCGAAGAATGCGTTCAGGTAGGCGTCGGGTTGGGCGCAGCCCTCGCCGGGGAAGTATTGCGGGCAGGCGCTGGCTTCCTGGTAGTAGATGTCTTCGTCGTCGGGGTTCTCGAAGATGGGCAGGCTCGGCGTCACCTGGGCGGGGCCGAGCGTGAGCAGGTGGGCGTATTCGTGGATCAGGGTGTAGGTCAGGTTGCGTTTGTCGTCCGTGTCGAGGATGTCCACTTCGAGCGCCCAGCGTTCGGGGTCGTTGTAGGTCTGCGCGACGGCGGCCAGCAGGTTGTCTTGCCCGTCGGTGATGATGGAGAATTCCGCCAGGGCCGCGCGTTCTTCGAGCGGGATCAGGTTGGTAAAGAAGCCCCAGATTTCGCGGTGTTGCGCTTCGTTTTCCTGGTAGGCGACCCACTCTTGGGGGATGTCTTCGAAGTACGGGTCGCTGATCTCGTCGCCTGAGACGAGATACGTAACCAGGTATTGTTCTTCCGGTTCTTCGGCCTCCTCCTCTCCCGAATCGTCCTCGTAGAACTCGGTGGCGGCGGCCAAGATCGCGCTGGTCGTGGACGGGCAAACCAGGCTAGCGTCCTGTTGCGGTTCTTCTGTGACAGGGAAGACCTGGGCAGTTGGCGGGGCAGGATCGGTGAACTGATCTTCCTCGTCCAGGAAGCCGGTCACTGCCCGGCAGGCCAGCCCGGGCAGCAACATGGCAAGGATGAGTAAGTGGACACGGAGCGTAGGTCTAAAGGTCATGTTTCAAAAGAGGTGCGCCACTATCTTGTTTGACCCGGCAGGCAATTGTCTTCTTCCAGGATTGTATCGACCAGCAAGACAGCATCCTTGACCAGCGCGGGGCAAATGGTGTGGAATACGTTGTGTTCCCTGGCGTCCTGCAAGCCCTCGGGCGTATGGATGTCGTACCCGATCAATTCGCGGCACTGGGTCGTCTGGTGGCTTTCCTTGAAGCGCTGGATGAATTCTTCCGCCAGCCGGTAGGTTTCATATTTCCCTTCTGGGGTCGCGTTGCCGCGCAACAGGCCGATTGCCATCAGGGCGCCGGTCACTGCGCCGCAGGTTTGTCCGTGGTGGGCGATGCCGCCTCCAAACGGGGAGGCCAGTTTCAGCGCGGTTTCTTCCGGCAACCCGGCTTGGGCCGCAAAAGCGGCAAAGACAGATTGGGAACAGTTGAGTCCCTGGTCGAATCGCTCGGCGGCGGCCTGGCTGGGATCGTTCATGGTTTCACCGGGTAGATTTTGTCCCAGGGATCGCGCAGCAGGTTGCCCAGCACCTGGTCGGCCATGCCTTGCGCGGGCAGCACATCGCCGTCCGGTTCCACGTACAGCCAGGCCTTGCCCGCGCCGGAGGGGACGCCGTCTTCGGCGGTTTCGAGCGCGACCGGGTTCCCAGCCGAGTAGGGGACCGGCAGGTCGAAGGCCAGTTGCATGCCCAGGCTGGCGGCTTTGTCCAGCGCCGCTTCCAGCCCCTCGCGGACGGAAGGTTCTGCCAGGCCGATGGACAGGCTCTGCACGCCCAGGCCCGACAGCCTGTCGATGTTTGCCTCTATCTTTTCCAGCGTCTCCTTCCTGACGGTGATGTGGACGGTGGTGAACAGGTCTTCGGGCATGATGGTTTCCAGCGCCTTCCAGGAATCCGGGTCCCCCGGCTGGAGCAGGAACAGCAGGTGGTCGAGGCCGGTGTTCAACAGGGTATGCAGGTAATTTTTGTCGGCCAGTTTCAAGCCGTCGCTCAACAAGCCGCACACCTGTCCGTTCTTTTCGGCGTAGGCCACCAGGTCGGGCAGGTCGGGGCGCAGGGTGGGTTCGCCGCCCGTGAAGGTGACGTGCGGCACGCCCGCGCGCCAGGCAATGTCCAGGACCTGCTGCCATTCTTCCGTGTTCAACTCGCGCTCGACGCGCTTGGCGGGCGCGTGTTCGGCGCTCGTCCCGGCCGGCAGTTGGTAGGTCAGGGCGCAGTCCAGGCGCAGCGGGGCGGTCAGGTCGCCTGAATGTGGCGGGACCCGCTCGAAGTCCAGGAAAGAGACGGGGTCTAAATCCGGCGTGTCCAGCAGGGTTTGGATGCGTTCCACGAAGTCGGTGTAGTCCTCCAGCGCGATCCCCTTGCTTACCCGGTAGCGCCTGGAAATTTCGCGCGCGGCCTCGCTGGGCGGGACGCCCTTGATGAAATGCAGCGCGTACTCGGCGGCGGTGGGGTTCAGGTGCAGGATTGTGGAGGCGTTGACGATCAGCACGCCAGAACCGTCGCCGCGCAAGCGCAAGTGCAGGCGGTAGGGCTTTTGGTCCTCGCCGCCCGCTTGCATGTGATGAATGCCTTCGGGCAGGGGTTTGACGTTCGTGAATTGTTCAGCGAGCCGGTTGAAGATTTTCATGGTTCCTCCGTATCTCTTCCTTCCCCCTCTCCCTTAGGGAGAGGGGGTGGGGTGAAGGCAAAATGGGTAAGGTCATTTCACAAGTCCAGCGTCAATGAAGAATAATACAAAATAGCCGATCAACAAGATGATCCAGCCGATCAACTCGACCTGCCCCATCAGCCCCGACCAGGAGAGCGAGAAGTTCTCCTGGATGGTTTCGATGATGCTTTCCATGTTGTCGAGTTTGGCGTGTATGGCTTCCTTCCAGTTGTCGAGATACAGTTCCTCGCGGATCACTTCGTAGAGTTTGGCGGTGTACCAATCGCCGATCAGCAGCAGGTTCTGGTCGGTGTGTTCGAAGTCGAGCATCAGTTCCAGGCGGTGCTGCACGATGCGCCGGATGCGTCCCCGGGTGGGGCCGGGGCGCAGGGCGCGGCGCGGGTCGCTGCGGAACTGTTCGGCGATGTCGCGCAGGCTGGTTTCCAGTCTCTGGTCGAGCATCCGGTAGCGCAGCAACTGGTAATTTCCGATCTTGAGCAGTTCGATGTCCGACTGGAAATCCGCGTCCGGCGCGATGATGATAGCGCCGTCCCAATCCACGATGGTCAGGTCGTCCCGCGAGTAGCGCACGCGTGAAGTCAAAATCTCCTTGACTTCTGTCTCGTCCAACGGCTCGCGCTGCGTGCGGATGAAATGCGCCAGCCGCCGGGCGTTTTCTTCCACGAACGCATCGGAGGTGCTGACTGTGTGGATCATCAGCACAATGTATTCCTCGAACAACCCGCTTTCCAGGTATTTCGCGGGGACCAACTTCAGCAGCAGGTCATCTTCCACGCTCTCTCGCCGCTGGATGGCGGATACGTCCAGGACATCGGTCAAGGGGAACTTGCACTCGATGACCTGGATGCGGTCGTCGTAGCGCTGCCTCGAAACCGACACCTCCACGCCTCCCGCCTGGACCTGGGCCTGCTCCAGCGCCCTGACAGAGACGTCCACCGGCTGGAAGTACGGCGCGTCCTTCAAACCGCGGATTTGCTCCGGCGGCTCGGTGGACTTTTCCGCCGGGTCGGGGAAGCACAGGATGTAACACATCTGGGCGTCAAGTGTGGGCATAGTCATAATTTGGACAACAGGACGAATCTTGTGTTACTCGTATTCGGTGCAAACGGCGAATAGCGCAGAGACGAAGATGCGCATGTGCTCGTCCATGCGGCCAGGGAAGGTGGCATCCAGGTATTCCAGGTCGTCGTATTGGGTGTGCCAGATGAATCCCTGGTCGCCATATTGTGGATCAACCTGCGTATAGCCGTCCTGGTCGCCGAGATTCCAATTGGTGGCTTCGAAGTAGATGAAGGGAATGCCTTTGTCCTTGAACGCGCCGTAATCGGCGACGTAATCGCCATCAGCCTCCAGGTCCGCGTTTGGAATGGTTTGGAGTGGGATGTTGTTCTTGCTTGCCCAGCCCAGCACCCAATCGCGCAGGAAGGCGTCCTTGCCCTCGTCGCTGTAGACGTAGGTGATATCGCCTGCGGCCAGTGAATCGAGGTTGACATACGCGATGGTGCCCTGCACCTCACTGGGGGACATCAATTCGGCATAGTGATATGAGCCGTCCAGGTCGTTTTCCTCGGAGCCGAAAGCAATGAAGACGATGGTGTAGGGCGTGTCCATGTTCGCGACCCGCTCCGCCACCTCGAGCATCACGCCCACCCCTGAAGCGTTATCGTCTGCGCCGACGCCGACATCGACCGAATCGTAGTGCGCGCCGACGATGATCTGCCGGCTGGACAAGCCGGGCTTGGTTGCTGTCACGTTCATGGACGTGTATTCTGTTTCATCGTCCACGTCCCAGGCCGAGAATTTTTTGGTGGCCGGTGTGTAGCCCAGTTTGGTGAACACTTCTGCCAGGTATTGCGCCGCTTCGGCCTCCTTCCCCGACCCCGCCACGCGCGCGCCGATGGCGGTCAGCGCTTGGATGTGACTGCGGGCGATCTTGCCGAAATCGT
Organism: Chloroflexota bacterium; assembly: GCA_049324135.1. Classification (GTDB taxonomy): domain Bacteria; phylum Chloroflexota; class Anaerolineae; order Anaerolineales; family Villigracilaceae; genus JAABUE01. Next base: position 302 of record JBMOMO010000275.1, on the reverse strand, counting down.
TCTGCGGGATGGGCGGCTCGGTGACGACAGGTGCTTCGGTCGGGACCTCGGCCGGCTCCGCCGCGACGGGTGGGGGATTCCCCGGCATGGATGGCGTTGCCGGGACGGGGAGCAATCCGCACGCAAGCACAAGCAAGACGAAGATGGGTAGGAGGATATTCCTGTACTTCACTATATTGTAGTTTAGACAAAATTTGCCAAGGAAGAGGAACTGTGTCAAACTGGGAGCATGAACCATCACGAACATGCCACTCAATTGACGCAGTTCCGGGACGAAGTGTACCAGAACTTTAACAAACGAG
>JBMOMO010000274.1:0-7578 GCA_049324135.1 Chloroflexota bacterium | reverse complement strand
GGCAAACACGCCCACACCGCCCGAAGCGCCGTTAATCAGCACCTTTTGGCCGGGTTGCAGCCTGCCAGCGTCGCGCAGGCCTTGCAAGGCGGTGATGGCCCCTGTCGGCACGGCGGCGGCCTGCTCGAAGGTCAGGTTGGCAGGTTTGCGCGCCAGTTTGTCCTCGGCCACGCTGACGAATTCGGCCAGGGCGCCGCTGCACGAGGCGTAGACCTCGTCGTCGGGGTGGAACTGGGTCACGCTCGCGCCGACCGCCTCGACCACCCCGGCTATGTCCCAGCCGGGGATATAGTTTTTGGGCCTGGGGAAACCGACCATCAGTTTGGTCAGCCAGGGGTCCCCGCGCAGGGTGTAGACATCCCCGGCGTTGAGGGAAACCGCCCTGACGCGCACCAGCGCTTCGTTATCTTTCGGCGTTGGCCGGGTTACCTCGGCTAGTTGGAGGACATCAGGGGAACCGTAGTTGGTTTGGAGAATGGCTTTCATGGGTTGTTACCTTATTTGGCTTGGGAATGGATTGTTCCCGTCTTTTGCGGGGTCTTCGAGAAATAACCGGGTTGTGGCGCAAAGAAATACCGGGAGGGCACTCCTACAAATAAGCAGGATATAACCCAACCAGGCGGTAATCCTGGTTTTATGACCAGCAGGTAGATCACCAGAGGGGGCTTGCTCCAGACCCTAACTGTTCGTCCCTTGCGCCAGGTGCGCCTGGTAGGCCTTCCAGCCGGGACACCAGGTGGTGTGCCAGCGCCAGAGGCGGGACCAGAACGACTTGGGATTGGTTTCGGCCTTTTTCCGCATGGGACAGGTTTCGCAGGGGAAGGTTTTGTCGGTGGTGGGGGAAGCATTGGTTGTCATTGTGAACTCCTTGTTTGAAATTGACGAAAGATATCCAGCGCGCGGTTGACGCGGCGGGAGAGGCTGTCTTGATCCGGTTTCTTGAATTGCGGGTCCATCTCGGAAAAGGTGAAAATATTCCCCATGCCATGCAGCATATACATCTGGGTGCGGGAGAAATATCCCGCCAGGCTTGGATCGAAAAAGCGGCGAACCAGGTTGGGGTCATCTTCGGATGTGACGATGTAGCGGGACTGGAACTCCGGGAATTCTGGAAATGTAATCGGCGTTCCCACCTTTGTCATTCCCCATTCCAGGATTTTGTTGGCAACCCCGCTCAACGCATATTTTGGGTCGGTTTTTGGGAAAAAGGTGAACTGGGGCAGGTTCAAAGACGGTGAGACGATTGCCACGGCCTGGCTTTCTGAATAGGTGTCTTCATCGGAAGAGGTCTCGACCAGGTCGAACAGGTACATTTCCCCGTCCGGGATGACCCTGCGGAAGGCGTTGCGTACCTGGTATTTATTTTGCGCGCCCGGGCGATGATACAAACGGGAAAGGCGATCTGCAAGATGATGCTCCATGTCAATCGGGGCAAACCCCACCTGTTGGGCAAGTTCCTGCTTTCTTTGCAAATCCTTTCGGCCGGACGTAACAGCCACATACACGATCAGCCCGAAGACGAGCAGGAATCCGAGAACGAAGAGAAGGGAAGGAATGTCCACGAGAGAATCTCCTGGCAGTAAGGCAAAGGCGACAGCCGTCAGTCCTTCTTCTTGGCTTCTGATTTGCTGCGCGGCCATTTGATCTGGAATTCGAGTTCCTCCTCGTCCTCGCCGCGCTCGTGCTCGATGGTGATCGAGGAACCGGCCGGGATATAGATCCGCTCCCCGGCAACCTGGATTTCGAAAGGCTGGTCTTCCTCCAGGGCGTCGATCAGGCGGCGCATCTTGGTCGCGAAATCCTGAATCGAATACACTTTTTCAACGTCACGTTCACGTTTTTTAGGCATGGCAATCTCCTTGCGTGTTTTCTTCCGATGATACTGCGCTATGCAGGGAAACTAAAAGATTTGCAGAGAATTAACTCAACTTTAACACCTTCAAAACATTCGGGGCGAGCATCCCGCTCAATGCCAGGATGCCATTCAGGCTGTGCGAGAGGGCTGTCCATGTGACGGAGCCAGTCTTGTAGGCGATGAAACCATACGCCAGGCCGAGGAAAAAAGTGGAGAGCACGAAAGTGGTCTTGTTTCCTTCCGAAAAAACCTGCAAGGGAACCAGGTGCCAGAGCGCAAATCCAATGGACGGGAAGAGGATGGCCAGCCAGAAATTGTCAGGGAAGAGGCTGACGTACAGCCCGCGCCAGAGAATCTCTTCGCAGAGGCCGTTGATCGTCGCGGCGGGGATGGCGATGAGGATGAGGGTTGGCGAGGCGCGGAGGAAGTCACGGCCATACATGATCACCGTCACGAAGGTGATAAAGGCCCATAAAACGGCGGCCAGCCAGTTCGGTCGGGAGAGAAGCGGGGCTTCGTCCACAAAGAGGGAGGAAAAGCCAGCGCGTCCCAACAGGAGCAAAGGAACCAGCAGGCACCAGACCATCCAATAAAAGAGGAAACCGAGCAGGTAGCCCTTTTCCCTGCCGAGTCGACGGGACGCGCGCGTGAAGACCAGCGCCGTGCTTGGCAGCAAAAGGAACGGGACTGCGGCGGCGATGATCGGATTCATCGTTGGACGGGTCGCTCGGCGCGGCGTTTGATGGCGCGCAGCCAGAGGACGCGGATCCAGCCGCTGCCCATGGAGATGATCCGCCAGTAAAAAGCGAACTTCCGGCGGGTCTGCGGATCGGGCGCCCAGATGCGGGTTTCGGTGCTAAGCAGGGTCTCTTCGCCGGACGGCTGCACGTGGAGGTTGGCCGCCACTTTGGCGAAATCGGTGCGATGGAAGGCCAGGAACTGCTGGGAATTCGTTACCCCGGAAGGCTCTTCGCCGCCCATCAGTTTCCAGAATTGACCGACCAGGCCGAAGACGATTTCGTCATCCGTCTCTTCCAGGGGAATGAAACCGCCTTCGTAAAGTTGATTCAAGAATGGTTTTTGCTCGGCCTGAATCCGCCTGGCTTTCCCGGCCAGGATGGCGGGGAGTTCGCGCAAGTTGAGCATGAAGAACACCAGCGGCGAAAGTTCGGATGGCAACAGTCCCTTCATGGCGGCACAGGCGGCCTGCGGCGAAGCCTTGACCTTTACTTTGTGGATTTCGGTGAAGTCGTATTGAGGGAGGAAGTCGTCGAGTTTCATGGTGGTTTCACCTGTTCTCTTTCATTGAACATTCTCAACCTGCGGCGCGAATAAGATCGATCATGAAGAAAAACGGCTTTGCGGGCGAGGAGATCTGGTTGAGAGTCCCCGTGAGATAAAGCGAGCGCGATGGACAGGCAAATGCAAACGAACCAATCGAGCCGGAGTGACCGACGAACTCGGGGAGCGGGTGAATCCAAAAATATCGCGGCAGATGGAAGTACATCAGGCCATAGCCGTAACGGAGGGGGAAGAAGAGCGTATTCCAATTCATCATCTTTTGGAGCAGGGCTTGATCGAAGAGCCGGCCTTCGAAGAAAGCCCGCAGGAAGATCAAACTTTCCGAAGCCGTGGAAACCAGGCCGCCATCGGATATGTTTGACGACAAATATTTGGGAACGTACGTTGGCGCATGTTTCAGGTACAAAGTTGACGGCAAATCATCGGCGCGGGGCTTCGTCCAGTCGTACAAGTATGTGCGTTTCAAACCGAGGGGCGCGCAAATCCTCTCCTCGAAATTCAAGGCCATCGGCTTTTGCGTAATTGACTCGATGATCTCTCCCAGGAGTCGATAGTTGAAATTCGAGTAGTAGGCTTTGCCGGGTGCGCCGGGCGGAAAATGGGGGGACAGACTTTGCGTGATCCTGAGCGCCTCTGCGATGTCTACGGCGCGGTCATGCCCCGCTTTCAACTCATCAACGACGCTTTTCCCACCGCGCGGTTTGTCGGTCTCGAAATCGGCCAGGCCGGAAGTCTGGTTGACGAGTTGGTAGACCTTGAGTTGGCGGCTATAGTCCGTTCCTTTGAAAATGTGAATCCCGTCAAGCAGGGAGTCTGGCAAAAACTGCGAGAGCGGCGCTTCGAGGTCGAGACGTTTTTCCTGGTGCAATTGCATGATGATGGCGGCGGTGTACATCTTGGTGACGCTGGCGATGAAATACGGTGTGTCAGACATCATGGCGGTCCCCAGGCTGGGGTCGGCGATACCGGCGGCGCCGACAAAATCAAGGCGGCGGTCATACGATTGCACCGCCGCGACCACGCTATGGACATCCCCTTTGCCGATTTGCGCGTCGAGAAAGGATTGCAGTTTTTTCGTTTTTTCGTTCATGGTTTTCCTTTTTGTTGTTTCATAGCGCGGCCTCCAGCCGCAGCCAAAATCTTTCGCCATTGACACACAGAGCCACGGAGTTTTTTATCTCGGTGTCTGCGTGACTTCGTGGTAAGGTTTTACAAGAATCTTCGTGCTTGGCGTAGTTTTTACAGAGCAATACTGTAGCGCGGAATTCATTCCGCAACCAAAAGCGAAATAAATTTCGCGCTACAAATCTTCGCGGTTGTGAATGTCCTGGCGAATGTCCAGGATAGATTCTCAAGAGCAATACTATATTTACCTTGTATACGGAAATTTTCTTTTCGAGTTGCTGATTCAGAATTTGGAGCCGCTGGGAGACCCGGTGTCCCTGGTCTCCCAGCAAGTAAGAGGGTGGTGATGTTGGTAATCAAAGCCACCCGCCAATTTCCATCTTCCATCATGCTCCCTTTTGCGATGCGGGAGAATATTCCTGGAAACTGATGTCAATCTTGATACAACTCAATCTCCCGCCAGGCGACAAAGGACGGACTTCTGGTCGTTTCAATACGGACGGCGAGCACCCCTTCGAGCGGAGCATCAGGTGTAAATTCCAGCCAGTCGCCATCCGCAGTAACCTGGGAAAAGCGGTGGACTTCGGTCAGGTTGCCGCCGGCATCGCGCACCAGGATGCGGTGCGTGGTCTCGCCGGCCGGATCCTGCGCCACCCACAGCCGGATCTCCGCAATGGTTGCCAATGCGCCCAGGTCGACTTCGATCCACTGCGGGGCGCCCGCGCCAGCGTTCCAGATGGCATCCCCGCCGTCTACCACGTTCCCGGGCGGCGAGTCGTGCAAATAATTAGAGGCAGTCACCAAATTTCCATAAGCCAGGTTGGAGAGCGGCGCGGGTTCGAACGCGCAGGCATCCGGGACGTTGACTGGCGCCAGGGCATCGAAGAGCGTCTGGTTTTCCAATCCCCAAACGGCGTCGTCTGCGGGGCGGTTGTAATATTCCCACAACAGCCAGCCGTCGAACCCATATTCGCAAGACTCGACGATCCATTCCTGCAAACGGTGGGTGGCTGTCTCCAGGTCGGGATAGACGTGGCGAAACGCGCCAAACTCGCCCATGATCACCGGCTTGGCCTGGTAGCCGGTCATGCCAAAGTTCTCCACGGTAGCCTGCATGTTGCGGGCTACAACCGTAGGAGGCTCAGGATAGGCGTGGAAATCCCAGAAATCCACCGGGGCAACTTCGATCAATGACGCCGTATCGCGGTACCAGTCGGTCGCCAGGTCGTTCTGGTTGGGAAGATCGGGGGCGAAGAACCCCACAGTGACGAGCGCGGCCGGATCGTATTCCTTGATGATGGGGATCAAGGTCTCCATCCAAAACAAAGTCCCATCCGTAACCATCTGGCGTTTTTGGTCAGGCACGGACATATCATAGGAGCGCCCGTTGCTGATCACCACCTGGCCCTCTTGCAGCGAAAGCGGCGGTTTCGTTTTGAATAGCCAGTACTCGTTTTGGAGTTGCCAGCCGAGCACGACCTCGAAGGGCGCGCCGCGTTCCGCCAGCCCAGACATCAGGTCGCGCCAGTACTGGGCTTGCATGGCAACGCCAGCGGCATGCAGGTAGTACCCATTCTCGTAGAACTCACCGAAACCAGCGTGACCATCCTGGTCATACTGGATGGAGAAACGGTTCCAATAATTTCCATCGAGAGGGACGCCGTTGGCCGTCAATATCAGGTACAGATCCTCTTCGGCAGCCATCCTCATAACCTCGACCATGTGGTCGAGGAAGACCGGGTTCAGCCCGTCTCCATTTGGATTGCCAATGCAGGCAGGCCCGCTGTAACAGTGGTCGAAAAACAGGCGCACGGTGTTATAGCCGGCCACAGACATGCGTTGGAAGGCCTGGCGCACCTTCCCAGGCTGGTAGGTGCCGGCGCCAAAGATATAGTCTTCCCACACCTGGCCGGGCGTGACTTCTGCGAAATCCACGTAATTGCCCCCCCGGGGGATGAATTTGTCCCCGCTGGCTATATCATAAAACTCAGCATCGCCACCTACGCTGCGGATGGCGATGCGATTGGCAGGAACGGCGGGGGGCAAGGGCTGGCTGGCTGTGGGCGCCATATCCGGCTGCTGGGTATCGGAAGAGGGCGGTTGCACGGCCCCGCTCCCATTCAGGTTACAACCAGCAACCAAGATTGATAGCAGGATCGGTAAAATAGTGCGGAATTTCATGGATGCCTCCATCCTTATCACTTTGCTGCCAGGAGAACGAGCAGCAGACACAGGGGAACAACAACCAGCCAGATCCAGACCAGATCAGCCTGGACGGGTTCGGGGGTGGGCTGGTCCACCGGATCGAAGGTTACAAAGATAAAACGGTCTCGTTCTGCCAGGAAGCGATCCAGGTTCAGGTCGAAGCCGATGGCTTTGAAGACCGCCCGCAGGCTGGGATTGGAGATGGTGAAATCAAAGGCTTCGGTGAGTTCAGCGTCCGTGACGAGCCTGCGGGCGTGGACGCTTTCTGCCCCGCGCCAGGTTTGGATAGTGATATTGGGATTGGCCAGGATGTTGCGATACCAGTCGGATTTTTGCCCCCAATTGTTGAAGACGTATTTGCGCCCCCTGAACTCATGAAACTCGACGGCGGTGCGGCGCGGCTGGCCGCTTTTGCGCCCGACTGTCGTCATCACCATGAACAGCCGCCCGACCAGCGCACCCATCCCCGCACGGTAGAGCAGGATGGGAAATTTAAACATCCATTTCACGAAGCCCGCTGGATAGGGCATCGTCTCGACCCAGGTACTTTTAGCAGGGTCTTTCATATGCTACTCCAGATTCTACACACGCGCCTGGTTATATTATAGTTATTTCGAACAGCCTGAAAAAAGGCCATCGGTAAACATTTTGTTAACGTTTTGCGGTTGCTACGGAGATTCCTTTATTTGCTGGCAAGGTGCAGCGCATCATTCTCCTTAACCATCGCTCCGACGCCACCGCTGGAACCCACTGCTACGCCTGAAGGCCTGATCTTTCGCGATGATTTCACCGGCGCGCCCAGACCGGAATGGCAACAGCAAAATGAAAATCCAGGCCTGTGGCAAGTCACGGGTGACGGTTGGTTGCAAATTGCCGCCGAAGATGATTCGCTCTTGATCAATGATGCGCAAACGAACACTTTCCTGGTCGACCTGCCGGAGGGAGACTTTGAAATATCTGCCCATCTCTACGTCCTGGTTTCAAACGACAATCATCGTCAGTCGGAACGATGTGCTTGATCACGATCTCATTTTCTCCGACAACGACGTGGTCAATTAACAACCGAAACACTTCCTGCTGGACTTGAGGGG
>JBMOMO010000273.1:0-7612 GCA_049324135.1 Chloroflexota bacterium | reverse complement strand
CACCCAGATTCAAAATTCTCCCTGCTTCTTTCTGGCTGATATGTTTCTCGTCTAGCTTTTGCATCACTGCCAGCCGGCTGATTTCTTTGCTGCTCATCTGCATTGTCTCCATTTTCTCGTCCTCCGAAGGGGACATTTTAACTTGGGAGAAAAGGGACATTTCTACTTTGGGCTAACACCCCTGGTTTTTGTCTTGACAGCGCCCGGCCATCGTCTTATACTCATTCTCGACAATCGAACGGGGAGTCCGTGTAACGGGCTGAGAGGAGCGTGTGACGCTCGACCCGCAAGACCTGATCCGGATCATGCCGGCGGAGGCAACATAGTGTTTTCCCTGCATCCTCCCCGGCGGAGGATGTTTTTTTGCCCAGAACCGTCATCTTTGCCAACGGCTGCCTGCCACACCTGGAATCCGCCCGCGCCTTGCTGCGCCCGGATGACAGGCTCATCGCAGCCGACGGCGGCGCGCGTCACTTGTTGGCGATGGGACGCTTGCCTTACCTGTTGGTCGGCGACCTGGATTCGGTGGACGCCGCCTTGCTCGCGCACCTGGAAACGGCCGGCGTCGAAATCCATCGCTACCGGACCGACAAGGACGAAACCGACCTGGAACTGGCGTTGCGTCACGCGCTGGAAGGAGGGGCCGATTCCATCCTCATCGTGGGCGCGCTGGGCGGGCGGCTCGACCAGACGCTGGCGAACCTGTCGCTGCTGACCGACCCAAAGTTTGCCGGCCTAGACCTGCGCCTCGATGACGGGGCCGAGGAAGCCTTCTTTTGCCGGAGGCAAGCCGAAGTCCGCGGCAGAAGCGGGGAGGTCGTCTCGCTCATCCCCTGGGGCGGGCCGGTCGAGGGCGTCGTCACCGAAGGGTTGCAATGGAAGTTGTCCGGCGAAACGCTCTATGCGCACAAAGCGCGCGGCGTCAGCAACCGGATGGTGGGAGAGGCGGCCTGCGTAGAAATTTGGAGCGGGTTGTTGTTGATCGTTCACAGGCGTGATGTGTAATCGAAAATCACCAATCGACTTGGAGTTGCCATGAAACAAAATTCCATCCTTCTTTCCTCTTTCCTCTTTCTTCTTGCCGCTTGCGTCCCGCAGGGGCCGGCCGAGACGGCTATCAAGGCCCCCGCCGCGCTGGCCGTGATGACGCACGATTCGTTTGCCGCGAGCGAGGCGGTGGTGACTGCCTTCGAGCAGGCCAACAATGTCAAGGTCACGTTCCTGGCCAGCGGCGACGCGGGCGCGGCCCTCAACAAGGCCATCCTGAGCAAGGACGCGCCGCTGGCGGACGTGTTCTACGGCGTGGACAACACTTTCCTTTCGCGCGCGCTGGAGGCAGGCATCTTCGAGCCATACCCGTCGCCCGCGCTGGCGGGTATCCCGGCCGAGTTCCGTCTCGACCCGTCGAACAGCCTGCTGCCAGTGGACTACGGCGACGTGTGCATCAACTACGACAAGGCCTGGTTCGCCGAGCGTAACCTGCCCGCGCCGCGCTCACTCGAAGACCTGCTCAACCCCGAACTGAACGGCCTGTTGGTGGTCGAAAACCCGGCCACATCCTCGCCCGGCCTGGCTTTCCTGCTGGCCACGGTGGCGCATTTCGGCGACCCCGGCTATCTCGTTTTCTGGGCCGACCTGCGCGACAACGGCCTCGTCGTGGTTGGCGACTGGGAGACGGCCTACTACACCAACTTCAGCGCCTCGTCGGGACACGGCGAACAGCCGCTGGTGGTCTCGTACGGATCCAGCCCGCCGGCGGAAGTGATCTTTGCCGAGACTGAATTGGAGGACGCGCCCACCGCCTCGGTCATCGGACCCGATACCTGCTTCCGTCAAATCGAGTTCGCCGGCATCCTGGAGGGGACGCGGCAGCGCGCCCTGGCCGAGAAGTTCGTGGATTTCATGCTCGGCCAGCAGTTCCAGGAAGATCTGCCCATGCAGATGTTCGTCTTCCCGGTCAACCCGCAAGCGGAATTGCCGGAGGCCTTCGTCAAGTTCGCCCAGGTCCCCAGCCAGCCAGCCCGCCTCGATCCCGCCCTCATTGCCGCCAACCGCGAGCATTGGATCGCCGCCTGGACGGAGACGGTGTTGAGGTAGGCACGTAGACACGTAAGCAGGTAGACACGTATGGTTCAGGACAACGCCCTTCGGCCGGCGCAAGGAAACGCTTCGGCATCCAAAATCGCAAATCCAAAATCGCAAATCAAATTGCGTCTCTTGTTATGGCTGCCGCCGCTGGCCTTCTTGAGCCTGTTTTTCTTCTACCCATTGGCGCGCATCTTAGGTACCACCTTCGACCCGGTCGTCCTCACGCCCGACAATTTTCATATCACGTTTTCCGCATTACGTTTTACGCTTTACCAGGCGGCCCTCTCCACCCTGCTCACCCTGCTGCTGGGGCTTCCGGCGGCATGGCTGTTCGCCCGCTTCGACTTCCCCGGCAAGTCCTGGCTGCGCGCCCTCACCGCCGTCCCGTTCATGCTGCCGACGGTGGTAGTCGCGGCCGGATTCAACGCCCTGCTGGGTCCGCGCGGACTCGCCTCTTTCTTATTTCCTCTTTCTTCCTTCCAGTTTTCCAACACCCTCGCCGCCATCCTGGTTGCCCACGTCTTCTACAACACTACCATCGTCATCCGCATCGTGGGAAGCGCGCTGGCGCAGCGCGACCTGCGCTTGGAACAGGCTGCCCGTTCCCTGGGCGCGGATAGCCTGCGCGCCTGGCTGCGCGTCACGCTGCCGTCCCTGCGCCCGTCCCTGCTGGCGGCGGGGATGCTGGTGTTCCTGTTCGACTTCACCAGTTTTGGCGTCATCCTGCTGCTGGGCGGACCGGCCTTTGCCACGCTGGAAGTGGAGACCTACATCCAGGCGCTGCACATGCTCAACCTGCCGCTGGCGGGGCTGCTCTCGGCGGTGCAATTGCTTTGCACGTTGGCCTTGTCGGCGCTGTACACGCGCGCGGCGGCAAAGATGCGCGCGCCGGTCAACCCGCGCGCGGTATTCGAGTCCGCCCGCCCGCCCCGCAGGAGGAGCGAAAAACTCTTCGTGGCCGGATTGGTGACCTTGCTGGCGCTGTTCTTCGTCCTGCCCATGCTGGCGCTGCCGTTGCGCTCGGTTGCCCGCCTGGAAGCTGCGCGCGGCGAGCGGACCGACGCACAATACGCCCTGACCGGCGATTACTACCGGGAGTTGTTCGTCAACCGGCGCGGCTCGCTGTTCTACGCGCCGCCCATCCGCGCGGCGTTGAATTCATTGGGCTACGCCGGGCTGACGGTGGCGCTTTCGCTGCTGTTGGGCTTCCCGGCTGCCTCGGCGCTGGCGCGCCCGGGCCGGCTGGAACGCTGGCTCGATCCGCTGTTGATGCTGCCGCTGGGCGCTTCGGCGGTGACGCTGGGACTGGGCTTCATCATCACCTTCAACCGTCCACTTTTTCCTGAAGGCTGGTCACTGAACACTGGTCACTGGACCCTCCTGGCCTCCCCCTGGCTGGCGCCGCTGGCGCATACCATCGTGGCGTTGCCGTTCGTCATCCGCACGCTGCAACCGGCGCTGGCCTCCATCCCGGAACGCCTGCGGGACGCGGCTGCGTCGCTGGGCGCTTCGCCCGTCCGCGCCTGGCTGGCGGTGGACTGGCCGATCATCTGGCGCGCCTCGCTGGCGGCGGGGACGTTTGCGTTCACCGTGTCGCTGGGCGAGTTCGGCGCTACCTCCTTGCTGGCCCGCCCGGAGTACCCGACCATCCCGGTCGCCATCTACCGATTCCTGTCCCAGCCTGGGGGACTGAACTACGGGCAGGCCATGGCCATGGCGACGTTGTTGATGGCGCTGGCGACGCTGGGTATCTTGCTGATCGAGCGGTTGCGGGCGCCAGGGGGAGGGGAGTTTTGAAGGCCAGGCAAGGATATGTTGCGTAAGGCGTAATGCGTGACACGCAAGGATTAGATAAGACATGCTAGAGTTGACAGGGATTCACAAAACCTACGAGGGTCAGCCGCTGCTAACGGGGGTTTCCTTCACTGTCGCGGCCGGCGAGACGGTTTGCCTGCTGGGCGCTTCGGGCAGCGGCAAGTCCACGCTGTTGCGCATCATCGCCGGGCTGGAGCGCGCCGAATCCGGCCAGGTCTTATGGGATGGCGAAGACCTGGCGTCCCTACCGGCGCACCTGCGTAACTTCGGGCTGGTGTTCCAAGATTATGCCTTGTTCCCTCACCTGACGGTGGCCGGGAATGTGGCCTTCGGTTTGCGGATGAGGAACCTGCCGCGCGAGGAGATGCGCGCGCGCGTGACGGCTTCGCTGAAACAGGTGGGGATGGGCAATTTCGGGAATCGGCGCGTGACTGACCTTTCAGGCGGCGAACAGCAACGGGTGGCGCTGGCGCGCGCGCTGGCGACCCGTCCGCGCTTGCTGATGTTCGATGAGCCGCTCGGCGCCCTGGACCGCGCCCTGCGCGATCACCTGCTGGACGAGTTGCGCGGCATCCTGCACGCCAGCGGCATCCCTGCCATTTATGTCACCCACGACCAGGACGAAGCCTTTGCGATCGCGGACAAACTCGTCCTGCTGCACGAGGGCCGCATTGCCCAGCAGGGCGCGCCAGCGGAGGTGTACGCGCGTCCCGTTTCGGCGTGGGCAGCGGAGTTCCTGGGGCTGGGGAATCTGTTAGCAGGGAAATGGCTGGGCGGGGGGCGCGTGGAGACAATGCTGGGGGTGATGGAAACGGCCTGTAAAGCGGCGGCCGGCCCGGGGGAGTCGGTGGCGCTCCTGATCCGCCCGGAGCGGGTAAAAGTCGGCGCAAACGGAGCCAGGCTGAAAGGCCGCGTGGCCGATGTCCTGTTCCAGAAGAACGGCTATCGCGTCACATTGGAAAACGGCTTGTACTTCTTTGCCCCCGCTGCGCCGCAGGTTGGGGAAGAAATCTCGTTTTCGGTGGAGGCCGAATGCCTGGGCAGAACGATGTCACTGTCTTGAAGCGCGGGTTGGATGGGGCAGTAGCCTGGCAGTACGAGGGGCGCATCCTGGAGCGCGAGGCCAACTATGTGGCGCTGGAGGCCTTTTTCAACCGCGATGACCTGCCGTTCCTGGATGTGGTCTTGAAGCGCGGCGACCGCTTCGTGGAGACCTTTTACAGCGACCGTTGGTACAACATCTTCGAGATTTTCGACCGCGACGACGGCTCGCGCAAAGGCTGGTACTGCAATATCGGCTATCCGGCTGTCGTGGATGGAGGGACGGTCTCGTACGTGGACCTGGCGCTCGACCTGTGGGTATCCGCTGCTGGACGGCAGACGGTGCTGGACGAGGACGAGTTCCTGGCCTTGCCCCTGGACGCGGCGACGCGCGCGCAAGCGACAGCGGCGCTGGACGAATTGAAACGCCAATTCGCCCAGCGCCGGACTTTCACAAAGTAATTTGGAATCAGGCGGCTTGCCGCCCGGGACCAGGGCGATCAGCCTCTACGCAAGCCGGGGCAACCACCCGTAGACGCCGAGCGGGTCGCCGAGGGAGTCATAGCCAAAATACAACGCCGTCGCCGCGATGACGCAACAGCAGCACAACACCAACAGCGCGACCACAACGATGAGGACCGTTTTATTCTTCTTGGCAGGTTCGACAGCGGGAGTTCCCATGTTCTCGTCCATTTTTCATCTCCTTTTGATGATTAATATCCGCCCTCAAGGAAGGGCAGGGAAAGGCCTAAACCCAAAAACGGCAGCACCAGGAAGAAGCATACGGCGCAAACCCCCAGGGCAATGCTGGCGTAGCCCAGCACCAGCCCGGCGGTCGCCATGCCGCTGCCGCCCAGCGCGCCCATGCTGTTCTTGATCTCACTCTTTGCCATGTGACCGGTAATGATGGCGGCAATCGAACCGATGCCGGGGATCACCGTCCAGCCCAGGATGCCGAGGATCAGGCTGGCCAGCGCCATGGTGCTGTTCGGTTTGACAGGTTGGTAGGGTTGGTTGGAATAATTGGTCATGTTATCTCCATTCTTATCTATGTTTATCTGTGTTTATTTGTGGTTCGCGTCGTCGCTGCATCCACCAGATGAGCAGCGCGACCAACAAAACCAGGATGACCGCCATCACAATCGGGAGGACGATTGCCAGGATGGAGGTCAGCGTGGAAATGAGGTCCTCGGCAATGCTGACCGGGACGTTCCCGGCCCCGCCGGTGGTGGCTGTGACCACTGGCCGCACCGCGCCGGCCTTGACGGCATGGACGCTCCCGGCTACCAGCAGGCCGCAGATCAGCGCCAGGACGGGGTTGATGTCCGTGATCACCTTGGCGCTGGCCGCAAAGGCCACCGCTCCCGCCGCCGGGCGGATGACCGTCTGGATGACATCGTTGAGGTGATTGACGGCCGGCACTTTGTCGGCCAGCATTTCGATGATGACCAGCACACCCAACACGATCAACACCCAGGGGTTGGCCAACAGGTCCCAGGGCGTGCTGAGCGTGAGCCAGTCGGTGTAGTGCGCCACCACGCCCACCACCAGCAGGGGGATGTAGGCGTTCAGCCCGGCGCTGGCCGAGAGGCCGAAGGCAGTGAAAACACCAAGCAAAAGTTCCATCGTTTCTTCTCCTAACGGAGCGGGAACCCGCCCCACGTGCCTGTCAATTGCAGGCGGAACAGGTCAATGGCCGAGATCATCAACAGCGCCAGCGTCACCCCGGCCAGCGCCGGCAGCCACAATTGGCGGTAAGACTCGAACGCGTTCTCCTGGCGCATGATGATGACCCACAGGATGCTGAACACCATCGCCAGCAGCGCCAGCACGCCCAACACGCTCGAAAACGCAATCGGGTACAGCACAACCACAGACTCGCCCAGGATTCCCAGATCGACCACCAGCAGGAGACCCAGCAGCGCGCCGAACTCCTTCCAGGTCAAGACAGGGCGCTCGTCCGCCGTCCGCCACAAACTCTGGTTGACCACCGGGTAGAGCATGGACGCCATTGCCACGCCCATCCCGCTCCCGGTCAGCAGGCGCAGCGCATTGTTCGGCGTGTAGAGGTTGGGCAATTGCGGCAGGAAACCCTCGTAGGTCTGCTTGAGCAGGTACAGGTACGAGTTCGAGCCGTCCAGCGCAAAGGCCAGGAAGAAGGCCGCCAGCGCCGCAATGATGCCCTTGGGCGGCAGTCCGCTGCGCTTGCGGCTCACGGCTCCCAGAAAGACCAGCGTCATGCCCGCCGCGTTGAACTCGCCCGTGCAGCGCGCGCACAAAGGCAACTGCCGGTCATGGATGTGGAAGGAACGCTCACCGATGCGGTGGCAGATCGCATACCCGATCCCGTCTGCCTTTCCGAGCAGCCCCGGCGGTGTGATGAACAAAAAACCGGCCAACACCATCAACGCCGCCACAGGCACGAACCAGCGCGCCAGGTTACCGATAAAAGAAACCGTCTGTTCGCTTTGCATAATGGCATCATTATATGGGTTTTACGAATGGAACGCAAGAAAAAGACCTCGGAATCAGGGTATGATTATGAAGATGAAACAAATCCGCACAACGATCCTGGCTGCGCTTCTTGCCCTGACGTGGGCCTGCCAGCCGGTCGAGGGACCTGGCGCGCAGCCTGCAACCACTCCGCCGCCCCCGCCCGTCACAGCGA
>JBMOMO010000272.1:0-7707 GCA_049324135.1 Chloroflexota bacterium | reverse complement strand
CATTCAGGACTTGTTGAGATTGTAAGATTCGGTTATTTTTAAGCATAGGTTTGAATATGGTGGTTTGGTTTCCTTGGTCGGTGCCAAGTAAACCATATTCAAACCTTTTCGTGAACTACTGATAATATGAAAATTGGCATCATCCTTCCTGCCGTGGGGTTGCTGCTGATCATCATTGCTGCCGTTCTCTTTGTTCGGACAATTATCTTCCTGCTGTCATCCAGGAAAGCCAAAGGCACCATTGTGAGGATGATGCAATACTCCGATGCCACGGGTTCAAGATATGATCCCGTATTTCAGTTCACAACCGCCGATGGGCGCACCATGGAGGTGGAAGACAGCCTTGGCTCCAATCCACCGCAATTTCGTGTGGGACAATCCATCAATGTTTTATATGATCCAAACAATCCTGGCCGAGCCCGTATTAATAAATGGATGAACCTTTACTTTGCGCCATTCTTATTAAGCAGCATCGGATTATGTTTCGCATGTAGCGGCAGCTTGTTTCTAATGTTCAAATGACGAGGTGGATGCGAGTGAGCCTTAAATAAATCAAACTGTGGATGCGCTCATCAAGAGATCGTCGTCAGGAGAAACAAGCAAGTGGTTGGGTGTGTTCAATTTCAATTGAAACCCACAAGGGTGGTCGAGTAGCGTTTTTTTGCTGCACACCTGCGCTTGCCGCAGGTGCAAGTGCAGGGACCCCAAAGCGGGGGTTTCGATACGGGGACCGGGGAACGCCGCCTGCTCACCACCTGTTCTAACTCAAATTGAAAGCACCCATTCGAATTGACAAGAAATGTCAACCGTTTTTCCCGCGCCTTTGATACAGTGGGACAACCAGTAAAAAGGAGAACCGAATGAACACCAAACTTTTGTCGTTTCTGTTGCTGCTCGTCCTGGCCTTTGGGATGTTCCCGACTGTTACACAGGCGCAGGCCAAAGCGGAGACGGTTGCCGTCTCTGACAGGGATATTTCCCCCGCAGGAATGTTGAATGCGGATGGCACGCTCGCCCTCGATGGCAGTTTCAACGGCGCGCTCGATCTCTCCGGCTATAACGTTCAAATCGACCCCCAACGCGGACCCGTCTTCAGCCCCGCGGAGAGCATTGAGGCTTCGGCCGCGCCGGGAGAATGGGCCGCGCTTGGCAGCGGTGGCGGCGCAGTTAATCGCTATATTATGACCATCCTGATTAACGGAACCGACGTGTATGTTGGAGGAAACTTCACCAACCTGGCCAACATCCCCGAGGCCGATTACCTTGCCAAATGGGATACATCCACCCAAACCTGGTCAGCGATAAGCAGTAACGGCGCAGGCAATGGCGCGCTCAACTCGGTCGTATATGCCCTCGCGTACATCGGGACAGATTTATATATTGGAGGTAGTTTTCGGGATGCAGCCAACCTTCCCAACGCCGATTTTATTGTGAAGAGGGATACCGTGGGAGATACATGGTCGGCAGTGGGGCCCAAAAACACGGCACAAAGCGCGCTTGATAGCAACGTCTATGCCCTGACAGTCAATGGGGCGAATCTCTACGTGGGAGGCAGGTTCACCAACGCGGCCAGCATCGCCGCCGCCGATTACCTCGCCAAATGGGACACATCCACCCAAACCTGGTCGGAGCTGGGCAATGACGGCGCGGGGAATGGCGCGATAAAGAATACTGTGAATGCGCTGGCCATCAGCGAAACGAACCTGTACGTGGGAGGCGGGTTCACCAACGCGGCCAATATTCCCGAGGCCGATTACCTTGCCAACTGGGACACATCCACCCAAACCTGGTCTGCGCTGGGCAATGACGGCGCCGGGGATGGCGCGATAAAGAGTTATGTGTATGCGCTGGTCATCAGCGAAACGGACCTGTACGTGGGAGGCTCGTTCACCGACGCGGCCAACATCCCCGAGGCCGATTACCTTGCCAAATGGGATACCTTGACCCAAACCTGGTCGTCATTGGGAAGCAACGGCGCGGGGAATGGGGCGCTCGGAGGTGCTGTGTTTGCCCTGACCGTTAGCGGGACAAACCTGTACGTAGGTGGACAATTCTGGAGCGTGAACAATCTCGTCAATGCCGGCCTCGTCAAATGGGATATTTCGAAACACACCTGGTCTGCCGTAGGCAATAACCCATTCCCAACCAAATGGTCTCCGAGTATCCGCGCCATTGCCATTCAGGGAAGTCTGCTCTTTGCAGGCGGATATTTCATGGAAGCGGCCGGCACCCTTCAGGCTGATTTCATCGCCCAATGGGATGGCAATGCCTGGTCCCCGCTCGGCTCGTCCATCAACGGTGAAATCGCCGATCCCGTGTCAGCCATTGCCATCATCGGCACGGATGTGTATGTGGGAGGAGATTTTGTAAACATTTCCAATCATGGAGTGCATCTCCCCGCCGCCGATTACATCGCCAAATGGGATGGGAGCAACTGGTCGGCTGTGGGGCCAACCGCCGCAGGTGGTGGCGCGCTTGGCAGTGGCGTCGTTGCCCTGGCAGTCAGCGGAACGGACCTGTACGTGGGGGGGTATTTCACCGACGCCGCCTACATAACTGCCGCTGACTATCTTGTCAAGTGGGATACCACGGCCCAAACCTGGTCAGCGTTGGGCAGTGATGGCGCGGGGAATGGCGCGCTCAAAAGTAATGTGTATGCCCTGGCTGTCAACGGCGACGACCTGTACGTGGGAGGCAACTTCACCAACGCGGCTAACCTCGCTGCGGCCGATTATCTCGCCAAATGGGACACATCCGCCCAAACCTGGTCGGCGCTGGGCAGTGACGGCGCGGGCGAGGGGGCGCTCAAAGATCGTGTGAACGCGCTGGTATTCAACGGCACAAACCTGTACGTGGGAGGCTGGTTTACCAACGCAGCCAACATCCCCGAAGCCGATTACATTGCCAAATGGGATACCTCGGCTCAAACCTGGTCGGCGCTGGGCAATGATGGCGCTGGGGATGGCGCGCTCAAATATGGCGTGTGGGTCCTGGCGGTTGGCGGTGCGGATCTGTTCGCGGGAGGCTGGTTCACCAACGCGGCCAACATCCCCGAAGCCGATTACATCGCCAAATGGGACATATCCACCCAAGCCTGGTCGGCGCTGGGCAGTGATGGCGCGGGGAATGGCGCGCTCAACTCGAATGTATTTGCCCTGGTTGTCAACGGCGACGACCTGTACGTGGGCGGCCGGTTCACCAACGCGGCCAACCTCGGCGCTGCCGATTATCTCGCCAGATGGGATGGAAGCAATTGGTCAGCTGTGGGCGACAATGGTTCGGGGAACGGTGCACTCGATAACTCCGTATCTGCCCTGGCCATCAGTGGACCAGATTTGTATGTGGGAGGCAATTTTGAAGATATCAACAACCATGGCGTTGTACTGCCTGCCGCCGATCACATCGCCGCCCATAACATCTCAACTGACAACCTCCCGCCGACGATTGCCTCCATTACCCGCGCCAGCGCCAACCCCACCAGCGCCCCCAGCGTGGACTTCACCGTCACTTTCTCTGAAAACGTGACGGGTGTGGACGCGGGCGATTTCGACCTGGCCCTTGGCGGTCACCTGCTTGGGATGGGCATCACGGCGGTCAATGGTTCGGGCAGTTCCTACACCGTGACCGTCTCGACCGGGAAAGGCGACGGCACCCTGCGCCTGGAGGTGCCCGCCACCGCCGCGATCGCGGACTCGGCCGGGAATCCGCTTGGCGGCCTGCCCTTCACTGTCGGGCAGGAGTACACGGTCAGCCGGCCGGTCACCTTCGCCGACGTGCCCGGCACGTACTGGGCCTGGCAGCACATCGAGCGGCTGTACAGCGCCGGCATCACCGGCGGCTGCACGAGCACTCCCCTGAACTACTGCCCCGAGACGGCGGTGACGCGCGCGCAGATGGCGGTCTTCCTGCTGGTGGCCAAACACGGCGCGGGCTACAATCCGCCGGCCGCCACGGGCCTGTTCTCGGATGTCCCCGCCTCCAACGGCTTCGCTCCGTGGATCGAGCAGATGGCTGCCGAGGGCATCACCGGCGGCTGCGGCGGCGGCAAGTTCTGCCCCAACGCCGCGGTGACGCGCGAGCAGATGGCCGTCTTCCTGCTGGTGGCCGAGCACGGCGCGGGCTACAATCCGCCGGCTGCCGTGGGGGTGTTCTCGGATGTCCCGGCCGACAATCCCTTCGCCAAATGGATCGAGCAGTTGGCCAACGAGGGCATCACCGGCGGCTGCGGCGGCGGGAAGTTCTGTCCCCAGACGCCTGTCACCCGCGCGCAGATGGCGGTCTTTTTGGTGGCGGCCTTCAACCTGCCGTAGGCCGGTTGTTCGACAGGTGACAGCCATACCTCAGATGGCTGTCACCTCAGTTCGTGGGTAGCTTCCCTGTAACCCGGGTATTTTTGGCGGTGTCTGTAGTGGGTCGATATAAGTGATGAACTTGTGGGACGGGATACCCTGTGGATACGATGTGGAACCCCTCCAAACTACGGGTATGCGCAATGCCAAATTGCCCTGCAAGGGTATTCCACGCGACATTACTTATTTGATGCCACCACCCGTACTTGTCGATGAGAGACCTGGCCCTGCAGGGTTGGGAAAAAGGAGAATGTCATGAAAATCAAGATCTTTTCAACACTTGCATCGCCTGCCAGCAGGGTTGTTGAACCCCGCCGGCACATTTGCCCTGGACGGCAACTTCAGCGGCTCGCTCGACCTGAGTTCGGGAACCGCTCCATTAATAAAGTCGATGGCGGGCTGATGCAAATTCCTCTGCGCATCAAGCAGGACGACAACAGCAACACCGTCGCCAACTACCTCAACCTGCACAGCGAGAACGCCGGCGCGGCCAGCCGTCCGCAGTGGGTCATCGAGTATTACATTCTGTAGGAAACTTTCCAAGGAAAATATAATGAAACACCCATTCCCCCTTCTGCACGTTTTTTGCCTGGCTTGCATGCTTTTGGGCATATTGTCCCTCTTCCCGGTGCAGGCCGCACACGCCGGGCCAGAGACGGCCCTACCCGCCGGACTGGGCGCGGAGGCAGAGATCGCATTGCAACCCGCCCTGAGCGGAGATGTGCAATCCACGGTTCTCACGTTTGCCTGGACCAAAGCCTGGGGCGGCAGTGCTGACGTTATCGCCAGCAATGTAACCGTGGATAAATCTGGCAACCTGTACGTTGTGGGCCAATTTTCCGGCACGGTGAACTTCGATCCGGCCGGGCCCAACCCCGGTGCCACCAGAACCTCCTACAACGGCACCGCCGATGCGTTCGTCAGCAAGTTCGATGCGAATGGCGCGTTGATCTGGGTCAGAACGTTTGGCGGCGGTCCGGCGAATCCCAATCTAATTTGCGGGGTGTATCCAACTGGCGATGGGCGGGAAACTGTTAATGGCGTTGGGTTGGATTCCATGGGCAATATCTATATTTCCGGGTTGTTTCAATATACCGTTGACTTTGGTTCAGGGTTTATTGGAACATCAAATGTGACGCCTCACCAGGATATGTGTGGGGTTACGGGGCGAAGTGGCAATAACATTTTTGTTGCCAGGTTATCACCTGATAATGGCACAACGATTTGGGCGCGAACCTGGGGCGGCACGGCTGGAAGTGAAAGTTACAGTTTGGTGGTGGATAAATCGAACAATATTTACGTGCAAGGCGACTGGTCTACGGGAGTGGGCGGCAATCCGGTTAATTTTAATCCGGTGACCACCGGTGTTCCCGACCTGCACTACAACCAGGGCGCATTCGATTCTTTTCTCAGCAAATTCGATATGAATGGAAATCTCATCTGGGCCAAAACCTGGGGCGGCGAGGGGTACGACGACGGTCCAGGGGTGGCGCTGGACAGTAAGGGAAATGTCTATGTAGCCGGAATGTATGCCAGCAAGACAATAATCTATAACCCGGCGAACAATTACCAGGCTGTACCTCTTCCACCGGCCAACGACAGCGGTGGACTGACAGACGTTTTTCTTGTTAAGTTCGATCCCAACGGAACCTCTCTGTGGGTACGAACCTGGGGCGGGCCAGGCACAGTGGATGCAGGCGGCCCGATCACAGTGGATAGCGCGGATAATGTGTATATCGGCGGGCGTTTTGGCTGCTCCCCTTGCGCGTTCAATCCACCGGTCTCTGCAACCCCGCGCTCGAATGGCGCTGCGGATGCGTTCGTCGCCAAATACGATTCTGACGGCAATTTCAAATGGATCCAAACCTGGGGTGACGCGGGCGAGGATATGTCCAGCGGCCTGGTCACCGACGCGGCGAATAATATTCATGTCAGCGGAATCTATGCCGGCACTGTCAATTTCAATCCCAATGGCGCGGCGGCCTGGCATACATCGAATGGCGCGTGGGATGCATCCCTCAGCGAGTTCGATACGAACGGAAATTATCGAAACGCGTGGGTCTGGGGCGGAAGCGGCAACGATATCGCGGCGGGCATGGTGATGCTTGAAACCAACGTTATGTACCTGGTGGGTAATTTCACCGGGACGAATGTTAATTTCAACCCAAACGGCGGCGCTGATTTTCATTCTTCGCATGGCGGCTCGGATGGCTATCTTTCGATGTTCTATGTCAGCCGGCCGGTCACCTTCGCCGACGTGCCCGGCACGTACTGGGCCTGGCAGCACATCGAGCGGCTGTACAACGCCGGCATCACCGGCGGCTGCTCGGCCAATCCGTTGAACTACTGCCCCGAGACGGCGGTGACGCGCGCGCAGATGGCGGTCTTCCTTCTGGTGGCCAAACACGGCGCGGGCTACACCCCGCCGGCCGCCACGGGCCTGTTCTCGGATGTCCCCGCCTCCAACGGCTTCGCTCCATGGATCGAGCAGATGGCCGCCGAGGGTATCACCGGTGGCTGCGGCGGCGGCAAGTTCTGTCCCAACGCCGCGGTGACGCGCGAGCAGATGGCGGTCTTCCTGCTGGTGGCTGAGCATGGCGCGGGCTACAATCCGCCGGCTGCCGTGGGAATGTTCTCGGATGTCCCGGCCGGCAATCCCTTTGCCAGGTGGATCGAGCAGTTGGCCAACGAAGGCATCACGGGTGGCTGCGGCGGCGGGAAGTTCTGCCCCAAGACGCCTGTCACCCGCGCGCAAATGGCGGTCTTTTTGGTGGCGGCCTTCAATCTGCCGTAGGCCGGTTGTGAAACAGGTGACAACCAGCCCTCCGATGGTTGTCACCTGTTAACTGATGGACACACCACAGCGACAGGTTTATGGGCGCTGGTGGATGGACAAGTCAGTCACGACTGGATTACACGCTTTCTGTCCGATAGCGAATACACCTCGAAAGACTTATGGATGGAAGTCAAGACCACGGCACGGAAGAACGATGCCCGGTGGAAGTCTTCCATAAATCACTCAAACAAAATGCCGCTTTGGGTAAAACTCCCGTGCGACGAGTCGCCGCACAGAACAATCGTATCTTTGCCGTGTTGTATGCAAATTTCAAGTTGGCGTGCCTGAAAATCAAGCGACACTTCACCCATTTTGTCTTGCGGGCACCTTTGTATCTCAAGGCAACCCGAACGGCTTTTGACGAATTACAAGCCCTCAAGGCTGCGTAATATCGGTTAAGAAATCGACTGGAAAGGAGGCGATGGCCGCAACCGAAAATCACTCTGCACTAGGCGCAATGCATAAAACCCCTTAAGAATTTACGTTTTCCAGGAGAATGTCAAATGCACAATCCCAAAAATA
>JBMOMO010000271.1:0-56635 GCA_049324135.1 Chloroflexota bacterium | reverse complement strand
TGGTGCCGGCCATTTCGGCCAACTCCTGGCGCGAGAAGGGCAATTCGATAAGTACGCCTTCGTCCACCCGTTTGCCGGATTGTCCCGCCAGCCGCAAAAGGACGCGCGCGATACGCTGCTCTACCTTTTCAGTGACCATCTCGCGGTAACGATTCTGCATCTCCGCAATGTAACCGGTCATCAATTTCATCAAGCCGAAAGACAGGTGCGGACGTTCCTCGAGCAATTTACGGAACTGGTCGCTGCGGATGGCAAGCGCCGAACTGTCCTCCAACGCCTGGGCGCAGGCCGGGTAAGCGGCATATTCGTCCACCGCGCCCACCGCGCCAAACAATTGGTACGGATTCAATGTCCGCAGGTTGACCTGCTGCCCATCCGGGGCGATCTGGCACAGTTTGGCGCGCCCGCTGAGCATGATGTAAAGATACTCTGCCGGGTCGCCTTGCAGGAAAAAGAAGCCGCCGTCCTCCACCGCGCGCGGGATGCCCATTTGGGCAATGATCCGCACATCCTCTTCGCTGGCGGATTGCAGCACTGCCACCTGGCGGATAGCGTTTTCGATCTTGGGAATCGAAACAGAATAAGTAGTCATGCTGATGGTCTCTCTTGCCCATATTGTACTAAAGATCAGCTACATCATCACGCAAAATGGAATACACTTCAACATCATGGTTCATGCCACGGTGAAAAAAGGCTCCTCGGGCTACTCCTTCAAACTTGAAGCCGCATTTTAGCGCGACTTTTTTAGATGCTTCGTTGGCAGGCAGCGCCAGGATTTGGATACGGTTGATAGGACGAGTAGAGAAAAGGTAACGTGTCACCAACAAAACCGCTTCTGTAACATACCCTTTATTACGGTTCTTTTCATCGTAGAGAATATAACCAAGTTCCAGGCCATTGAAATAAGATGGCTCTCTATCTGCGAACATCAGTCCAACGATATTATCTTCGTGATCGCAGATAAGCAGTTTGCCTCCTTTCTCATCAGACCAGAAACCCGTCTCGTGGAAATCCTTCCGCAGCAAAGGCTCTGAGCGCAAATACAGAGGGTAATAGTCGCCGCGGTTGCGAAGATCGCTCATCAGGATGAACAGCGTTTCGAGATCGGCTTCACGGATCGTACGCAGGGTGACTTTCGAACCTCTAATCATGTCAACTCCTTTTGCTTTGTTCGTTCAATACGGAAATTTATTTTTCGGCAGACAGCCAGCGGTCACTCAATTGCTTGACCGTCGAGAACCCTGCCGCTTTGAGCCAGCGCGCATATATTTCGAAGGAATACGCCGTCCCGCCGCCGTTTGCCCAGAGGAAGAGTGTGAGGAAGGCGGCAGACTCGGTGGGAGATTCTTTCGACATCGGACAGTCAATGACAAGTGAGCCTGAGTTGGTCAATGCGGAGTGGATGCGGCGGAAGAGGTCGCGGTTTTGATTCGGAGTGAGGTAATGCGTGATTTGCCCGACCAGTACCAGATCGAAGAGAGAGACGCCGAGGTCGGCAGTGAACAGGTCAGCGGGTAGGACGGTCACACGCGAGGCAATTCTCATCCGCCCAGCGAGGTCGCGGGTGACATCCAACACGTCGGCAGAGTCAAGGCAGGTCACGTGGACGTTTGGCGAAGTCTGGGCAAGGGCGAAACTCTTGATGGCGCAGCCGCAGGCGAGGTCGAGGATTCGAAGCGGTTTATCTTTCCCGATTGCGACTCCCGCCGCTTTCCACATCTCCAGACTTTTGGGGACGCGCGTCTGGCTGTAACTTTCGAGCCACGCGTCCTGTACGAAGTTTTCATTGAGCGAACGCGGCTGACCTGTGCGAATGGAATTCAGGATGCTCTCGTGCATCGCGGGATTGGTGTAATCGAGAATCATGTCGCCCGCGTAGGCTTTGCGCCCGCGCACGAGGAAGGTCTCGGCGGTGAGGGTGAGAGAGTAGAGTCCGTTGTGGAATTCGAGGAGTCCCGCCGCGCTGAGGTAATCGAGCAGGATTCTTATGCCCGTTGAATCGCTGTGACAGGCTTGCGCGACCTGCTCCGCTGTGGCGGGATTCTCCGTGAGCGGCGTGAACACGTCAAGCAGGATCGCGATGCGGATGAACTGCGGTTTGAAGATTCCGCCGAAGAGGTCGTAGATCAGGTCGGGGTTGGGGAGATCATTCATTGGGACTCCAAACAAAACCATCCGCCGTGGTGACGGTTTCAAACCCAAGTTGTTTGTAAATCGGGAAGCCCGATGGCGTGGCGAATAAAATGGCCTGCTTGTACCCAATCTCACGGGCGGATTGCATGGCGGCGAGGGTGAGGGCTTTGCCGAGTCCATGACCGCGATAACGGGGTAGGGTTGCGACGTGGTAAATTCCCGCTCCGTGGTCCGCGTGGAGCAAGGTCGAGATGGCGCACGGTTCGCCCTGCCAACGCGCAAGGAAGTGTTCGAAGACAGACGCGGGTTCTGTGAGCGAGTTGGCGAGGAATTGTCCGAAATCGGGGCGGCTTGGTTCGGGTTCTTCGAAGCCTTCCATGAGGACATCCAGCCAGTCCGCTCGATCTTGCTCAGATTGCACGCGCGCAATCTCGACTTCTTTCGGAAGCGATACTTCGGGCAGGTCGTCCAGTCCGCGCGACATGCAGGGCATTCCTTTGAAGGTTTCCCAGCGAACGTTTTTTGATTTCAGGTAATCGCCCAATCCAGGCGTGCCGTTATCAGGAAAATCTGCCCAGAAAAACGGAAGTTTTTTCGAGATGAACGTTTCAAGGATGGGCTCGGCGAGTTTGCCCAATGTTTCAGGACGTGTCGCTGTACGAACAACGCCATTAAAGCGATACAGGCTTCGCTGTCCTGTCGTGAACCAGGCGATCTCATCCGTTTCGATGAAGTCGCCATCCAAAAGACGAGCGATGCCTTTGTAGTAGGTCAGGGCGTTTTCTTCAATGGCCCGGATTTGATTCATACAACCATCCTGTCGTATCGTTTCCGCAGGCAACGACAGGGCACGGAAATCAACACATCATTCTTTTGCGCTCCGTTCGTTAATCAACT
Source organism: Chloroflexota bacterium (assembly GCA_049324135.1). Classification (GTDB taxonomy): domain Bacteria; phylum Chloroflexota; class Anaerolineae; order Anaerolineales; family Villigracilaceae; genus JAABUE01. The sequence goes on along the minus strand of JBMOMO010000271.1, from coordinate 53,605 downwards.
ACATCGGCTTGCGGGCGCCTCCTTTCATCTCATCGTTACGGTCTTGCCAGCCGCTCGATTTGCGGCAAATGCGTCAACTCGTGCGACGCGAAGTAACTGACCTGCTGTTTGATGGAGACAACCCCAAACTCCTCATGCCGTCCCGTCCGCCACCAATCGGCGAGGGGAATGGTTTCGAGTTTGGCGATCACCTCCCGACGCGTGGATTGATACGTCTCGAATATCTCGCGCGTGGAGGGCGGACGTTCGCTCTCGTCCTTTGCCCACGTCCAGACTTGCTTCATCTCCAGCACGGGATTTTCCTCTTTGTGGAACAGGTCAATGCGGAAATCGAGCACGCCCTGCGCGTCGCGCAAATGGATGATGGTGTTACGAATCGCCCAGCCGCCGTCGGGGGCGGGACGGTTCAACGCCTCTTCGCTCAGACCTTCGATCAGCGCGGCGACTTCGAGCGGAGTCTTGCGGAGTTGTTCCAACGCTTCGGCGGGGTCGAGCGCTTCGAGCCAGTAGACGGGTGGGAACCATTGGAACGTCTCGCCCCACGCGCCGCAGGTGGGACATTTTTTGGGAGCGTTGGTGAGAGCCAGGTGTCCGCAGGTGCGGCAGACGTAGGGGTGTGGAGTCTGCTCGATGAGCGGAACGCGCCCCGCGGTCAGGGCGGATGCGCCCGCGCGGAAGGCGGCTTGCAGGTCGGCGTCATCCAATAAAACGGCGACGCGTTCGATGTCGGCGGCGAGAGTCTCTTTATCGGTGGTCAGATTCAATTCCCACGCGGCGCGGCGGGAGATGGCGTCCGCCTGGGCGCGGGCGAGCTTAGCGAGGTTGTATTGTCCTTCGGCCTCCAGTCGTGAAGCAAGTGCAAATAGATGGAGGAGGGTATCTGCCCAAGAGGATTTGTCGATTGTCATATTTGCTCCTTCTCAAATACAAATGAATAGGCGCAGCGCTTTCCCGTGCATTATCCCTCCAGCGTCTTCTTCAAGGCTTGCAGGGCTTCATCCATCGTCTTTTCCATCTGGCCTTTCAGCATTCCTTCGGCAAGTTTGAAGAGGCCGCTGAACTCCCCATCGCCCAGAAATGTGACCAGCGTGCTGCCGTCTGCGGGCGTGCAGGTGATACGCCCTGTCATGGCGGGACCGTCGAGTGTTTTATATTCGTAACAGCGCGGCGGCTCCCAGACGGTAATTTCCGATTTCATCTCCATCTTTTGACCGAGAAGTTTGGAAACGACCATGTACTGCGTGCCGACGCGCGTCTCGCCTTCCGTGAGGACTTTCGACTCGATGTAACCGACCATCCATTTCGGGGCGTTGGAAAAGTCGGTGACAAAGGCGAATACTTTTTCGGGCGCGCAATTGATGTGGATCGATTTTTCGACTTTCATGGTTTTCTCCTTTTTTTACGCTAAAACGGCTTTGCTCGCATCAGCCAGAAAATAAAGGCGAATCCGCCGTAGCCGATGACGGTCAATAGGATGGGATCGACCTTCGCAAGAATTGTATAGACTTCTTCGATGTTTCCAGCCGGTTCAGGCGGGAACCACTTGCCTTTCACGTTGTAGCGCAGTCCTAACAGTTTGCGCGCTGCGCCATAATGACCTGCGCCGAATGCCGCCATCCCGACAAAGATGGCGAATCCCAATACGAGGGACAGCCAGGGCCAGATGCGCGCCTGCCATCCGCCCATGAACGCGGCGATGACGCCGAAGAGCAGGAAAGCCCACATCAAGCGATTCAGCCAGGGATACGAAGCCGCCGAAAGGTCGAGCAGGGCGCAAATTTTTTGCGCATCGCGCTCTTTTTTCAAGGCAAATGCCACCGCCGCCGAGACGCCATGCACGAGCAGGTATCCGATAACAAAGAGAATATGAAGGAAAACAACGAGTTGGTAAAGCATGGGAGACTCCTTGGGCAATAAAACGTGTACCACAGAAGGAGTCTGTGGTACGTCCATGGGATAAATGTTCAAGTAAAGAACATTATTGAGCAACACTCAAAGAAAAAATGTGACTTTTGTTACATTTTTTATCCCCTTTGTGTTATTCGTGAATCCGGGCGCTATTTGCTTGCTCTGCGCCTGAGTGCAAAGATGGTCGACCCCAAAAAGAGCAAAATCGCAATCTCGTTGAACAATCCGCCCCATTTGCGAATTTCCATAAGGTAGGCCAGGTCGCCTGTTACGCGCAGGATGAGGGATAAGTGGAGCAGGCCAAGGTGGAGGTAAAAAGTCGGGGAATAGCGGATCTGCGCTCCCAGGATGGCCGGGAAGATGATGGGGGCGTGGCCGAAAATCATGGCAAAGACGAAGCCGACGAAAACGGCGTGCAGGGCGGCGTCATAAATCGGCCCGGCGTAGAGCGCGCCAAAGTAGAGAAACAATCCGCCCGCAAAGGCCAGCCAAAAGTAGCCGCCGAACAGGCAGGTGGCGATGTAGCGCGTCAGCGGGTTGGGGTGTCGTAAATTACGTGTAGCCAGGTCAAAGCGCAGGAACCAGAGCGCCAGTCCCAGCATGGCGAGGCCGCCCAGCCTCGAGCCGGGATTCAACTCGAAGATGGCGAGAACCGCCTCGGCCAGGAGTGCGGCGGCGAGAAAGATGAAGAGGCGGATCTGCCCGGGCGTGGGACGCAGGACCCGGCTGAGTTCGAGGCGTTCGCCGCCAATTGTCAGCACCAGGAAAGTCATCCACCAGAAAACGACCTGGAAGATGGGCATGCCCATCGTCCACAAAATGTTGCCGACCACCCAGGCCAGCGCGCCAAAGGCCATGACGATGGTGTGGACATACGGCTCGCGCCTGACCATGACGCCCAGGATCGCCAGCGTACCGAGACTGCCCAGCGTAAGCAGGACCGCCCCGAGGATTGGAGCAAAGAACAGGGAGACCCAGCCAAACCCGGCAAAGATGGGGACGGCGAACATCCATTTTTGGCGGATGGCGACGGCGCGTTCCAGCGGGATGAGCACGCCAAGAAAGCCGGAGACCATGAGCGGGCCGTGCGCCAGGGCGAGGTTGTCGAATGCCGGCCAGTTCCAGCCCATGCGCAACAACCCGGCCCACATGGCAAAGAGCAGGGCGAGAATGGAGAAGGCAAGCAAGGGTAAAAGGCGTCGATTCATACAAGGTAGTGTACGCGAAAGGGGGGTGTTCGTCTTTGCGCAAGGACAAAGATAAAAAAAACCAGGAGATGTGGACCTCCTGGTTCTGTGGAAATACGCTATACGGTCAGCGAGGGCTCCTGCTGGACAGGGCGCGGCAATGGGACGCGCGCACGCGTGAGCAGCCGCAGACCCAGGCAGATGCTTCCTATCCCGATCAAGGTCATCGTTGCTTGAAAGGCGTCTGCATAGTTGACTCCGCCCCAGGTGTGGGTGGAACCCATCGTGTATTGGATGGTGAGCGTCAAGAGGCCGAGCAGGATGGCGGCCGCACCGCCCGTTTTCTTGCCTTCACTGGCTTTGGCTTTCGTGAAGTCCACGCCCTGCCAGATGGCGGGAATTTTGAAGAGCAGGAAGATGACCAGCGTGAGGACAGTCACGTACACCACCGCGTCTACGGGCATGGATGCGCCGCGCAGGGCGCGTGAGACGAAAATGTGGAGGAACCCGACCGCCACTCCCGCGATCAAGGCGTACAGCGCGTCATGGTAGGACTTGTCCGTGCCTTTGATGAGCGCGATGGCGGCGCGGATGCCCCACGCGCCGATGGCGATTCCCGCAAGCACGAAGAGAATGTACAACCACTGGAGTTTTGCCAGCGGAGCCATGCTTTCGCCGAAACCTGTCGGATTCAATGCCACACAGGTGGTGCCGACGCCCCCCAGCAGGGTGACGCCTCCCGTGAGCGCCATCAGCAGGATGCCGATGAAGCGCAGGGATTTTGCGAAGAAACTGTTGGAAGACATGGGTGACTCCTTTGCGTGAAAATAAAACAGGTCACACCCTGGGTGTGACCCGTGAAGTTACCCTTTCCATGCGGCGATTGCAAGAAGTATCCATCCCAGGACAAACGCCACGCCGCCGAGGGGGGTGATGTATCCCAGCCGCAGGGGGGTGAACGCCATGATGTATAAACTTCCAGAGAAGAGCGCCACGCCCGCCGCGAATGACCAGCCCGCCGCATTGAGCAGTCCCGTTTGGGATGCCCAGCGTGCCAGCGCCCAGGCAACGACAAACAGCGCCAGCGCGTGATACATGTTGTAGCGGGCGGCTTTGTCCATCCAGGTCAGTTGTTGGGCGGTCATGAATTTGGTCGCGCCGTGCGCAGCAAATGCGCCCATCGAAACGGAGAGGGCGGCGAGGATTGCGCCGAGGGAGAAGAAAGTGTTGGTCATGGTTTAATCAATCCGTGCTGGAGTTTGAGCCGCCGCACCCGCAGACCGATCCCGCCCAGCCGACCGAACATGATGCCCATGATGGACGCCATGATGAAGTCCGCTTCGGGGGTGAAGGATGGGACGCGCCCGATGATGAGTTTGGCGATGACCAGGAACCAGATCAGGAAGAGGTAGAACCTGTCCAGCGAGAAAGTGACCGCGCCAAGTTCCGCGTCCGCTTTCATGGGGACGATGAGACTGAGCAGGAAGCCGACAGGGATGAAGGCGACGAATACGAGGGCAACCCATTCCCACCTGAAATAGCCATGCCCGATGTCGCGGAAGAAGTACACGCTGAAAAGCAGGGAAAACTGGACGAACAAAAACGCCCGCAACCAGATTTTGGCGCGGCTCTTTTTCAGTTCGCCGCGCAGGGATTTTAGAAGGGGGAAGAGTCTATCCATACCCGAATCCTACCACGAAGCACAATGTCATCAAGAACAAAATAACGGGCAGGATTTTGAGGATGAGTTCTTTCGATAGGATGGGTTTACCCGCTTTGAGGAAGGAGAGCGCCAACCCGCCCAGTCCGATCAGCGCGCCGCCCAGCCCGACCAGGGAGAAGAGCGGACGGGTCGTTCCTTGAATGGAGAGAATGATCGGGAGCAGGAAAATCGTCATGCCGGCAACGCCGTGCACGAGGGCCAGGACGAGGGTGGGGATTTTGCCTGGGGTGGGGATCGAGCGGGTCCACGTCACGGCGAGGAAACCCAGGATGGCGAAGACCAGGTATGGGGTCCGAAAGGAAGCGAGGTATTGCCAGGTGAGTCCCAGTGAGAGAGATAGCGGGATGGCCGTCGAGACGATGACCACGATGGGCGAGTCCAGTACGTCGAAGCCCCAGATGATGAGCAGGAGTCCCGCCACGAGCAGGACGCCGAAGGCAATGGTGTAGGCGCTGACGGGGATGGCGCCGAGGCCGTCTATGCCGACCGCAACCTGCCAGGCGGCCAGCAGGCCGGTGAGGAGTAGCAGGACGCGGTCGAGGGGGGACATTTTCATGGAGAATTTCCACAAAACCTTTGGTCTTTTTTTAGATCACTTCGATCACAACCAGGATCATTGCGGCCAACATGTAGACCGAGGCGTATTTGAAGAGCCCGAAGTTGACGCGCTCAGAGGGGCGGAAGAGCATCCCCAGCGCCAGCAGGAACAGGCCCGCCGAGAGCACGCCGAGCAGTCGCAGGAAGCCCCAGTCCATGCCAATGCCGAGGGCGGCTGCGCCCATGGCGATGGCCGCCAGTACGCTGGAAACCGCGATCATCGCGCGGGTGAAAGCGAACCCATACGTGGATGGGAAGGTCGGCACGCAGGCGGCTTTGTAGTCATCGAAGTATTTCATGCTGAAGGTGAGCGTATGGGTGGGGATCCAGAGCAACACGCCCAGCGCCAGGGTCAGGCCGATCCAGTCGAAGCCGCCCAGCCCAAGTACGCGCCCGGCCAGGATGGGCATAGCGCCCGAAATCCCGCCCCAGACGATGCCCCAGCAGGTGCGGCGCTTGAGCCACATGCTGTAGATCACCACGTCGAAGAAGAGGCCTGCGAATACGACCAGCCCGTAGAGCGCGTCCATGGCAACCGCCCAACCGACGCCGATGATAGAAAGGATCAGGCCGATACGCAGGACTTCGTTTTCGTCCACTGCGCCCGAGGAGGTGGCGCGGTGTTGGGTGCGCCCCATTTTGGCGTCGATGTCCCTGTCCCACCACATGTTGAGGACGGTGCTGCCCGCAATCGAGAGGAATAAACTGACAACCAAGCCCAGGTTGGTTGGAATGTTGGAGATGGGGCAGCGCGCGCTCAAGTAGCCCGCAATGCCCGTCGCAAGTAGCAGACCGGATTGGAGGGGTTTGGTGAGCGACCAGTAGGTTCCGATTTTGGATTTACGATTTTCGATTTGCGATTGGGTGGCGGTGGTCATGGGGGCTCCTGGACTGTATACAAGTAAACACGTACACATGTAAACAAGAGAATGTTTTAGAGGTAGACAGGCCACAAGTATACCTGTGTACTTGTGAACCTGTCTACCTGTGTACTACCGAGCGCAGCGGAAACCCACTGCGGGGCTGTAATATTGTGGGCCGGCAGAATTGTTCTTCCAGACGCGCAGGTCCACTTCGTAGGTGTAGAAACTGCCGCCGCGCAACATGCGGTAGTGCTGGTCGGGATAGTCGTCGCCCGTCCATTGCCAGACGTTGCCAGCCATGTCGTACAGGCCGTAGGGGCTGGCGGAATCAAGCGTCTCGTATCCATCGTAGGTCGCGCCGTTGTAGAAGCCGACCGGCGTGGTGTTGCCGAGTTTGCCGAACATCTTCTCGAACAGGTCGAAGGACGAGTAGTAGTTGGCGTTGTTGCGTTCGATGTGTTCGCCCCAGGGATAGGGCAGGCCGTGACCGTTCACCAATTCCGCGCCGCGCGCGGCCTTTTCCCATTCGACCTCGGTCGGCAGGCGCCAACCGTAGTATTGGCAGTAGGCGTTTGCGCCGAACCAGGTGACCATGCTGACGGGATGGTTGGCGTACTCAGGGATGGGTGAGAATTCCCCACCCGCTTCGGTCAACCGCAGACCCTCGGCCTGCGTGGGCATAAAGAGTTTATCGCCAGCCTTGATCTCTTCTTCGTGTTCGTAGCCGTCGAAGGGGTCGCCGGGATATGCGCCGAAAACGCCTTCCTCTGTCCAGACTTGTTCGCCGGCTTCCACTTCTACTTCGCCCACACTGACCGTTCCGTCGGCCAGGGCAGCGTTCAGGAAGCGGGCGTACTGTTCGTTGGTCACATCGGTGACCATGATCTCGTAATCGTAATCCAGCATGGTCATGTGATCGTGCTGGCCGTAGGGGAATTCGCCAGCGGGGACGGTCGCCCAGGATTCGGGATCAATTCCCGGGTCCACGAAAGGAGGCGTGATGGCGCCGATGCTGGGAGCGGTTCCGCCCCCCTGATCGGGGGACAGGCAGGCGGCGAGAGTCAATACTGTCATTGCGAGGGCGAAAGCCCGAAGCAATCTGCCATTGATGAGGAGATTGCCTGTCCTAGCCGTCAGGCCAGGGCTTCGTCGTCGCTTCGCTCCTCCTCGCAATGACATGGAGAAGAGTGTCCGTTTCATTTCGACGCCTCCTTCAAAATGGCGTTGAGTTCTTCGACTTTGCGTTTCTGCTCTGCCAGTTCGGCTTCGGCGTTGGTCTTGCGCTCGGCCGCGTATTCCATGGCCCAATGGCCCTTATTTTGGAACAAGTCGTATAACCTCCAGATCATGAAGATTGCCAGGACGACCAACACGATGCCCAGCCCCAGGTCCATGAGCAGCATGGTGGTGTTGACAATGCCTTGCTGGTTGATTTCGTCCACGAAGAGACGCTTCATCGAGAAGACGGTGGCGGAGCCGAAGGCAATGTCGGAGAGGAGGATGATGGCCCAACCGAACCATTTGCGCACCTTGCCCTTCAAGCCCGAAAGGTCGGCGAAGTACATCAGGATGATGGTGGCGATCAGCGCCGAGAGAATGTGCCAGTGACCGGTAAGGGTGATGCGTTCCTCGCGGTGCGGCCAGACGCGGAAGATCTCCTCCAGTTTGACCGCCAGGAAGATGCCTACGCCGCTGACGGTGAAGTTCATGAAGACCATCTGCCAGCCGGGGCCGAATTTGAGCGGGTCCCTGAGCAGCGCGCCCATCTTTTGGAAGAAGTTCGGTTTCTTGATTCCCGCCGTGCCTTCCTTGATGAGCATGTCCCAGGTATAGATGACGTACATCAGCGCCGCCAGCATGATGAAGGTCGAGCCGACGTAGATGATGGTATGCGCCCATTCCAGCCAGACCACCGAGAGCGCGCCTGCGGTGGTGCCGATGACGCCGATGACCATCAAGGGCATGGCGATCTTTTGCAGGACGCCCTTGAACTTGACCCAGCGCCCGACGATGAGCGTGATGCCCACCGCCAGCAAGGTGAGCATGATGTGCAGGTGGCCGATGATGGCTTTCTGCAACTCGGTCTTGTGCGGCACGCGGATCAGGTCTTCGCCCAGGAAGGTCTCGTGACCGTTGCCCCAGAACGAGCCGGTCACTGCGCCGAAGGTGGCGGAGATCAACATGGCGATGGACATGACGAAGAACGCCATGCGTTCCAGGTCCAGGCCGCCTTTCGAGCGGGCGTGCGGCGAGTCTTTATCCAGCCGGTATTCCTTCTTCCAGGGGTTGAGCGCCACGGTCAACAGGATGCCCGCAAAGAAGACCAACGACTGCCCGACCAGGAACAACCCGTGGAAGGTGAAATTGTGTCCCCAATACGCAAAAAGCAGGCCAAAGATGACCGCTGTCAGATAGCCGACCGTGATCGTGCCGTTGATGATGGTCTGTTCGTGGCGTTTCATCGGCAGCATCTCGGTCATGAAATAGACCTCGATGGCCGTGATGGTCATGGCAATGGTGTGGTAGAGCATGATGATGCGCCCCTCCCGGTCCGCTTCCACCAGTTTCATGCCCAATAAACGCACTGTGATGTCCTTGACGCCCCATTCCACCATAGGGCCAGAGAGCGTTCCCCAGATGGCTGTGATAATAGAGACCACCGCGATAGCGACCAAGGTCAGCCCGCGCGTGGAGCGGAAGAGATAATCCAACCGCTTCGAAAGAGCACCCATACCGTTATACCTCCAAGAGTGTGATTAAGCCGTTGGCCCGGCTGTGATACTGCTTCTTTTGTTCATCCTATCACAAGGCGGGCCAGGCGTCTTTGCCAAATGTCAAATTCTTTTACCCCCACCCAGCCTCCCCCAAATTCGACGAAATTGAGTCGAATTTGGGGGAGGTGCCCGACAGGGCGAGGGGGCTAATCTTTGATATCCTTCACGAACCCCCACGCAAACGCCAACACCATCAGCAGCAGCAGGGGTGAAAGGATGTTGAAGACCAGGTCAGCCGTGAAGATGCCCAACAGGGGCTTGCCGGCCGAAAGGAAGGCCAGCGCAATGCCGCCGATGCCGATCAGCAGGCCGCCGATGCCGACCCAGAAAAAGCCCTTGGCCGCTTTCGGGGCAAAGAATGGCCCCAAGAAGATGACCAGCCCGGCTACGCTGTGGAAGAGCGGCACCGCGATTTTCTTGAGCGTTTCCAGGCCGCCAAAACTGGTGGCCGCAATCGCCAGGAAGCCGATAGTCGCAAACCACTTGAAGGCTTTCTTCCAGCCCGGGAAGTACTGTTCGGCCAGTCCCATCGAAATTCCCAACGGGATCAGGCTGGCAACCGTCAACACGAAGGGCGTTCCCAGGATGTCGTACCCCAGCAGGATCAACAGCACGCCGGAGACGAACAGCACGGCGAAGCCCATGATGTAATACCAGTCATGGGTTTGCTTGCGCGACCAAAAGCGCCAGACGAGGTAGACCGCCGTCAGGCCGGTAGCGAGCAGGAGGATAATATCGAGCACGTTCGGGTGATTCATTAGCATTCTCCTTGTGTAGCAAAATATTCAACCGGCAGATGGACGCCATCTGCCATGTGAATTATTGCACATGGAAAGATGTAATTCTGTAACAAAAATCACACTTCGCCTCTTTCCTCGCCCGCGCTTGCTCCCGTTTTTCGGGCCATTCCTGCGCCTGGGTTATTCCCGGGCCTTTTCCAGCATTTTCCTGGTTCCCGGCAGCAACAAGTAAACCAACAGGCTTGTGCTCATCACCGGCGCGACCAGGAACATGGAGAACCTGCCCTTCACGATCACATCCGTCACACCGACCGGGAACCCGCCGAACATGGACATGGCCGCCGCAAACACGCCCACCGGCAAGGCCCAGTTTTTACCCTTGACCAGCCCGAAGATGAACGTTGCCCAAGCCGCCGCGCCCCACCAGTTCACCATCTGCGACATGGCGTACATCGAACTGATGAAGCCCTTTGCTTCAGTTTGGGTGCGCGAAATTGCGCCCACGCCGTCGATGAACGTCAGCACGTACGCCAGCCCGCTGACGAAAGCCAGCGCGATGATCTTTTTGTCCACGCCGCCGATGAGGAGCATCCCAAACCACAGTACGAACGCGATCAAGAATACCCAGATGGTTGGCGCAGGCAGGCCGATGCTGGAGGGCGGGATCATCGGGAAGAAGCCCGCCAAAATCTGGATGGTGGCGGCCACCGTCCCCCAGAACCAGGCCCAGTCCGCCTTGTTCAGGAAACCGTACAGCACCATCACCCATAGCGCCCCTGCCGCTACGCCCAACCAGCCCAGCAACGCGAAGACGATCTGCACGGTGATGGCCTCGTCGGGACGTTCCCCGGCCAGTTTACCGTCGATGTTGACCTGGTAGATGCTTGCCATCAAGAACAGCACCAGCAGGCCGGTCAGGATGCCGACGACGGCCAGGGCGGTTCCAAGTTTGTGATTGTTTTTCATTGTTTCTCCTTTTTTATGCGCCGAGCGGTCTGGCAAGCGCAGCGGTGAATCCGCTGGTGAGCAGAACCAGCACAGCCAGCGCGGCGTTGATGAATAACAGTTTCATGTTCAGGCGTTCTTTTTCGGGCGTCATTGCGGAGCGTCCGAGGGCGAGGACGCGGTAGAGCGAAACGCCAATCATGGCGATGACCAGAATGTGTTTGACCGACAGCGCCACCGAATACGGGTTGCCAAACGCGAACAGCGATTCAAACTGCGGACTGCGGTTGGTCATCAGCAAGCCCGTCAGAATCAAGCCCGCCATGCTGACGTAGACCCAAACGCTCTGCCGCTTCTGAAATTCGGTCATCACCTTCTTGACTTGCGGTCCCGCGCCAAGCGCGTTTTTGACGGCGGGCAGGTACGCCAAAACTGTGACCAACAATCCGCCCATCCAGATGGCGGTGAACAGGTCATGGAAAAACGAGACCACTGCAAAAACGATGGTTTGCGGGGTCATGCGAGCGCCTCTGCGACTTCAAAGGTTTTGATAACTTTCATCGTTGTCTGTCTTCTCCTTGAGGATGGGGGATAGGTTAACGGTTCGGGAGGGGGATGGCGCGCCAGGCGCTTCGATGCGGTTGACCACGCCGCGCACGCCTTCTACCTCCTCAGCCAGTTCCGCCGCCAGGATGCGCGTCTCGATGGAATTCACCACGCCTGCCAGATGGACAAGCCCGTTCAACACGCCCACGCGCAGGTTGGCAAAAGCCGTCCGATCATCCGCCGCGAAGCGGGAGAGGATGGCGGCGCGTAGTTTTTCATCCGTGCTTTCAGGAGGGCGGTTCATCAGTCATCTCGCACAAAAACAGGCCAATCTGTTCCCAGTTTACATGCTGACCGGCTTTTTGCATACGACTTTTGTCGCGCCTTCCTTTACGATTTCTTTATGTAATTGCCAAATGACCTTTATGCGTATCTTTTATAGTTGCGGCTATGTAAAGGTTTCACAAGGAGTAAACCATGGAAAAGAACAGTAATTCCTCGAAGCGAAAATCTCGCTTTACAAAATTCTTTATCATTGCAATGGCCGTTCTGACTGTCATCGCGGCGGGCGTGTACTTCGCCTGGCCTTCCGCGAACACAGAAGCCGTTGAGCCTGCCTTACAGACCGCCAAAGTCCGCACGGGAGATCTGGCTGTTACCGCCAGTGGTTCAGGGACAGTGGTTCCCGCGTCCGAAGTGGATCTGGGTTTCCGAACCAGCGGCGTTGTGAGCGAATTGAATGTTTCGGTTGGCGAGGCAGTGGCCTCTGCTGAGATACTGGCGCGGCTGGAGGATAACCTTCAAGCGGAAGCTGACTTCCAGTCGCTGTTTTCTTCCGAAGGCGCGGCGCAGGCCGAACTGGCCTTCGCCGACGCGCAGGCCGAACTGGAGGACGCCATCCTCGGCCTGAAATACCTGCTTGGGGCGGACGCCTATTATTGGGACACCCAGATGAAACAGGCGGAAGCGATCCTGGGCGATCCGACCGCCAGCGCGGACCAGAAGACGGAAGCACAAAAAGCGTTCGACGCGGCGCGTACTAAATTCGAATATTTCCTTCAATTGAACATCCGCTCGCTGGCGTCGGACAATGTGTTTGTGACCGAAGCGGACATTGCCCTTGCCCGCGCCAACCTCGAATTGGCGCGCGTGTTGTTGCAGGACGCGCAGGCTGCGCGGGAGATCGTCCAGACAGGACCCGAGGCCTTGACCAAACCCATCGTTGCCCTCGGACCGCGTACGGAAGAACTCGAACAGGCTCGCCTGGCCGTGGAAAACACGCGCTTGGTTGCGCCCTTCGATGGAACGGTCACCAGCCTGGACGCAGTAGTGGGGCAGACCGTCTACACATCTTCCGTTATGAGCATTTCAACTACGCAAGATTTGCTGGTGCGCTTCTATCTCGATGAAACTGACGTGAGCAAGGCCGCGACTGGCAACCGCGTCACCTTCACGTTCGACGCCTATCCCGACCTGCCCGTGAATGGCGAGATCATCAGCGTGGAACCCGCCCTCCAAACGGTGGACGGCACGCCTGTGGTCGTCGCCTGGGCGAAACTGACGGAGGAAAGCGCGGCCGTCATCCTGTCGGGCATGACCGTGGAAGTGGAAGTCATCGCGGCGGAAGCGCGTGACGCGTTGCTCGTCCCCGTCCAGGCTTTGCGCGAACTCGCCCCAGGCTCGTACGCGGTCTTCGTCGTCCAGGCGGATGGCTCGTTGCAGATGACGCCCGTCACTGTTGGCCTGCGCGATTACGCCAACGCCGAGATCTTGAGCGGACTCAAAGTCGGCGATGTGGTCAGCACGGGAACGGTGGAGACGAAGTAATCAGTGACCAGTGATCAGTAATCAGTGGTCAGTGAAGAGATGATGTGATGAATAATAACCTGATCGAAATTACGGGTATGAAAAAAGTGTACGGCGAAGAGGATGCGGCTGTCCATGCGCTGGCAGGGGTGGATGTGCAGGTGGCGCGCGGCGAGTTCGTCGCCATCATGGGACCTTCGGGTTCGGGCAAGTCCACGCTGATGAACATCGTTGGTTGCCTGGATCGTCCCACCGATGGCGCGTACATCCTCGACGGCCGCGACGTGAGCCAGATGAGCAGGAACGAACTGGCCGAAGTCCGCAATGAAAAGTTGGGCTTCATCTTCCAATCGTTCAATCTCCTGCCGCGCTTGAGCGCTCTCTCGAATGTGATGTTGCCCATGCTCTACAACGAAGACGACGTGAGCGACGAGGAAGCCGAAGAACGCGCCATCGCCTCGCTGACTTCGGTCGGACTGGAAAGCCGCCTGCACCATCGCCCCAACCAACTCTCCGGTGGACAGCAGCAGCGCGTGGCGATTGCGCGCGCCCTCGTCAACAATCCCCCGCTCATCCTGGCGGACGAACCGACGGGCAACCTCGACTCGAAATCCAGCGTGGAGATCATGGACATCCTCCACAACCTCCACAAGGACGGCGCGACCATCGTCATGGTCACGCACGAAGCGGACATTGCCGCGCACGCCCAGCGCGTCATCTGCGTCAAGGACGGAAAAATCCTGTCCGATGGCCGCGATGGCAAGAACCATTGCGCGGGATTGCATCAATAGAGGTATGCCATGAAATTCAGAAAAATTTTCCGCTCGGCCTGGGAAGGCCTGATGCTCAACAAAGTCCGTTCGTTTCTCACCACGCTTGGCGTCATCATCGGGGTGGCCTCGGTCATCGTCATGCTGGCGGTCAGCGCGGGCGCGGAAGCCTCCATCGCCGACCAGATCAACGCCCTCGGCGCGAACCTGATCATCGTCTCGCCGATGCGTGGCATCCCTGGCGCATCCAAAACATTGTTGCTTGAAGACGTGTACGCGATTGAAGAGCAGGTCGTTGGCATCACGGGCATCTCTGCCGAACAATCTCCCGCGCCGCAAAACATCCGCGCGGGTGGCGTAGACTTGGAAGCCATTGCCATCATCGGCACCACCGCAGACTTCCCCGAAGTGCGCGATTACGCCGTGGCCGAAGGCCGCTACTTCACCGCCGACGAAGATGACCGCAAGGCGAAACTCGTGGTGCTGGGCGCAGGCATCGCCACTGACCTGTTCGGCGCGGAAAGCGCCCTCGGCCAGACCATCACCGTCGGCGCGACCAAACTCACCGTCATCGGCGTGATGGAATCGAAGGGCATCGTCTCCGACGTGGATTACGACGGGCGCATCTACCTGCCGCTCAACCTCGTCCTCCAGAAATACATGCCCGTCTCCCCATTGCGCGCCGACGCCGTCCGCACCATTTACCTTAAAGCCGAAAGCCAGGAGCAGATCCCCAGCGTCATCGCGCAGGCCACCGCCCTGCTTGCGGAACGCCACGACGTGGACGCGGCCAAACCCGACTTCACTGTGCAAACCCAGCAGGACATCATCGCCACGCAGGAAGCCACCACCGCGGCCTTCCGCGACCTGCTCGCATGGGTGGCGGGCGTCTCGCTGCTCGTCGGCGGCATCGGCATCATGAACATCATGCTTGTCTCCGTCACCGAGCGCACGCGCGAGATCGGCCTGCGCCAGGCGCTCGGCGCGCGTCCCTCCAACGTGCTGACCCAATTCCTGATCGAGGCCATCATCCTCAGCCTCGCAGGCGGACTGGTCGGCGTCATCGTCGGCGTCGGCGGCTCGTACCTCTTCGGTACGCTCGGCACGATGCGTACCGAGATCGTCCCGCTCTCCATCCCGCTCGCGTTCGGCGCGGCGGCCATCGTCGGAATCTTCTTTGGATATTACCCCGCCACCCGCGCGGCCAAACTCGATCCAATCGAAGCCCTCCGTCGCGAGTGACCAGTAATCAGTTTGACTCATTCGGTATCAAAAGGATTTCACCATGAAACGGATTTTTATCCCTCTGACTCTCCTCATTGCCATCCTCCTCGCGGGATGTGGTACAGTCTTACCGTCCGAACCTGCTCCAACAGAAATGACTGCCGTCTTGCCGACACCCGTTGAAACTGGCGCAGCCGCCATCCCTACGGCAACGGTTGCTGCGCGGCCCGTCTTGGATGTTTCCTTTGAAAATGCGCTTGCCCCGCGTCTCTTGCTTTCGTTGGGCACGTTGAAACTGGCCGAGACTACCACGCCTGTCACCCCCGAACAGGCCCCGCAATTGCTTATGCTTTGGCAGGCGCTCGATAACCTGAGCCAATCGGGTACCAGCGCGCAAGCCGAAGTGGACGCCTTGCTGACTCAGATCGAAGTCGTCTACACCCCTGAACAAATTATGGCGATCAATGCCATGCGCCTGACCCAGGTCGAATTGCAAGCCTGGGCGCAACAAAATGGGGTTGCTACCGCAAGCGGCGGTGGCGGTCAGGGACAAGGCCAGGGACAAGGCAGTGGAAGCGGTATGTCGCCCGAGGCGCGCGCAACCAAACAAGCCGCGCAGGGAGTGGCTGCCAGCGGCGGCGACAATGGCCTCTCTGCCGCTGTGACCCAGGCGTTACTGGTTTATCTCCAATCCATTCAATAATCGATATTTCCATAGGATTTCAAAAATGAAACGCATCTTGTTCGTAACCATGCTCGTCTCTATTTTTCTCCTCGCTGCCTGCGGGGGGGTGGTCGCTCCTGCTTCAACGGATACTGCCAGCGCGGATGCCTACGTCAGCCCCAACCTGGATGTCAGTTACGAAAACGCGCTCAACGCCCGCCTGCAACTGACGCTCGGTTCGCTCAAACTGGCTGAGACCGCTACGCCCATCAGCGCGGATCAAGCCAGGATCATGCTCCCGCTCTGGCAGGCGTTGCTCAACATGACGCGCACGGGCAACAGCGCCCAGGCCGAAGTCAATGCCCTGCTCGCGCAGATCGAGTCCGCGTTCACGCCCGAGCAACTGACGGCCATCCGCGACATGAAACTCACCTCGGCTGACATCCAGACCTGGTCTGCGGCCAACGGCCTGACCGTCGGCAGCGGCGGCGGACAGGGTTCAGGTCAGGGCGGCGGAAGCGGAATGTCTCCCGAAGCGCGCGCCACCAAACAGGCCGAGGAAGGCGTCACCAGCGGAAGCGGCGGCAACGGCGTCTCGACCGTCATGCTCGATGCCCTGATCGCGTACTTGCAGAGATTGGCGCAATAATCCAAATTCTCCGTCATTGCGAGCGTTCTTTGCGAAGCAATCCCCTCCCCACGACCAAGAGATTGCTTCGTCGGGAAGAACACCCTCCTCGCAATGACGGAATTAGTAAAAGGAAACAACAATGAAAACCCTCCGCACTCTCACCATCCTCGCCCTCTCTTCCCTCCTGCTCTTCGCCTGCGCCCCCGCCGTCGAAACCACTCCCGCCGCGCCGACCTCCATCGCGGGCGAATACCTCTCCACCGAATACGCTGACGCGGCCAGCCTGCGCAACCAACTGGCTTTCGGCATCATGCAATTGGACGGCACACCCAACGCGGTCACGGCTGAACAGGCCAGGACCCTCATCCCGCTCTGGCAGGGCATCATCGCCCTGAGCGGGGACGAGACCACCGCCAGCGAAGAACTGACCGCCGTGCAGGATCAGATCGTCGCCGCGTTGACGCCCGCGCAATTGCAAGCCATCGCCGCCATGCAGTTGACCAACGCCGACCTGACCGCCTTCTATGCGGACTACGGCATCACCGTCCCCACCCCCATCCCTGGCGTGACCAAAGTCCCTGGCTCGGGGAGTGGCAAGACCGAAGAAGAGAAAGCCGCCGCCCAAGCCACCGCCGCCGCGTCAGGTCAAACCACAGGCACGGGCCAGGCCGCCAGGACCTTCCTGTTCGAAAAGGTGATCGAATTGCTTGCAGAACGCAGCGGGAAATAATCTTTGACTGCGAAAAACGGTCTTCTCCTTTTTTGGGAGAAGACCGTTTTGTGTTACCGAACAATTGGCAATCATAACTTGCCGCGTTCTGCCAGACCCTTCGGGTCGAGCAGGACGATGGCTTGCTTCTCCACCTTGAGCAATTCATCCGCTTCCATCGATTTCAGGGCGCGGCTCAACACATCGCGCACCGTCCCGAGTCGCACGGCCATTTCATCGAACGTGGCCCAGCCGCGGCGCGGGACGATCAGTTGCCCATCGCGCGCTTCGGCGTGTTGCAGGAGTGTGTTCGCCAGGCGCGCCTCTACATTCCGCAGGGATAGGTCTTCGACCAGACTGATGTAGTGCAGCACGCGGCCGCTCAGGTGGTGGATGACCGCCATCGCCAGCGCGGGATATTGTTCGGTCAACGCCAAAAATTCCTGGGCAGGGATCGCCCACACATCCACCTCTTCGAGCGCCACCACCGTGCCGGGGTAAGTTGCGCCGCTGAACACGGCGATGTCCCCAAAGATTTCCCCCGCCTCGAGGAACATCATCGCCTGCTCGCGCCCGTCGCGGGACATGCGCGTGGCTTTGATCCAGCCGCGTTCGAGCAAGTAGAACATCTCGGCGGGTTCGCCCTCGATGTAGATGACCTGTCCCGCCGCAAAGTGACGCGGCGCAGCCGACGCGGCGATTCGTTCTTGGACCTCGGGCGGGAGTCCGTCGAAGTAGCGGATTCGGGCGAGGAGGGCTTTCAGGCGCGTCAAATGCTGGGAAGCGGGAGGCAGGCTAATGGTCATGAAAGAGGCGGGTAGGTTCTCCTCTATTTTACTTTAGTAATCACTTTTAACTCGAGCGATCCATCCCGCGCGCAGGTTTCGAGACATTCCATGCAGCGCACACATTCGGCGTCGTTCAGGTTGCGCGGCGCATCCTGGATGTCCATCGAACACTCGATGTCGCAGCGTCCGCAACTGTTACATGAGTTACTGCTCACCAGGCGCACGGGCGATATCTTGTTGAAGATCGCCAGCGCCGCGCCGAGCGGACAGAGGTATTTGCACCAGAAGCGTTCCACCAAAATCGAGCCTGCGAGGAAGACGCCAAGCGTCAGCCACAATAACGGGGTCATCTTCAGGCTGAAGACCGCGCGCACAGGACAGAATTCGCGCAGGGGTGGATAGGCGAGATACAGACTGGCAACCAAAACCAGCGCCAGCACACCGTACTTCGTGTAACGAAACGGGTAGTCAATGGAAACTGGCAGGCGCAGGGGCAGGATTGTTCGGCTGCGTTTGCCGCGCACATGCCGTTTCTCGCCGAGGGTTTTCCGCGTCCACTCGGCGATGAAATCCTGGAGCGCGCCCAGTCCGCACAGCCAGCCGCAGAAGGCGCGTCCCGCCACGAGCGCAACTCCCAGCGTGGCGATCAGCACCGAGAAATTGAGCAGGTTCGTGGACTTGAGCAACTGTCCCGTGAAAAGATACGGCAGGAGGGTTTCGATCCCGCCGAAGGCGCAGAACGAGTCGAAGGATCCGCCGCGCGAGGCTTCGCCCGGCATGATGTGGCGCAGTCCGATCACGAAGGTGCCGATCACCGCCAGCCATTGGATGACGCGGCGGCTTCTGGCGAGGGAGTAGGGTTTTTCGCGGACGGCGGCGCTCATGCCAAACGCTCCCACGTCAGGGCAAGTTGGGACAATGGGTTGCTTCCATGTCCCCCGCCGCGCTGGGGACCGAAGCCCAACAGGATGCCGATCAGCAGGAAGATCACGTACGCGGCAAGCAGGATGGCTGGGTAGTAGCGTGGGTTGATTTTCATGGGTTCTTTCCTGGGACGGGCGGGCGCGGTGCGCCTGGCCCGGGGCGCGCCGCGCTTTCAAAGGAGAATGCGCCTGAAATCAAGCCTCTACCGTCTCTTCTTCCAGCAAGTGCTTTTTGAAGAAGGGGACCAGCGTGAAGATCAACACGCCGGTAGCAAGCAGCGCGCCGTAAAAGTAATCCAGCGTTTTGGTGCGGATGAACTGTGTTGGGATGTTGATCATCAAGATCGTGATAGATGAAATGACCGCCATCCACCAGCCCTTGCGTTTTCCCGTTGCCAGCAGGGGAATGGACATGAACAGGAAGATGACCGCTACCCAGTTCACTTCGCCAGCCCAGCGGAACAGCCACCAGGTAAAGTCAGGATACATGGGATGACCCGGGCGGGTTGCCATGGTGCGCTGCGCCCCAATGCCGATGGTGAAGGCGTGCGTAGTCAACATGCCGATGAACGTCAACGCCGCAAAGCGGACCCACTTTTGGATTTTTGTACCATGATGGAGGAAGATGAAACTCCAGTAGCCCGCCAGCCCGATAAAGGAAATGACCATCGGCAGCGGGAAGCCAGGCACCCAACTGACGTACGGCAGGAACATGTAGAAGCCGCCAACGGATGGCAGGGCAAAAAGGGTCAGGGCCAGGGGATAGGTCCACTCACTGCCTTTCCTGATCTCCCACGAGATAACCACCAGCCCCGCGCCGCCCGCAAAGATCAGCGCCCGCCAGATGGAATAGGTGAAATCAAAAAGCGGCAGCCCGCTCGAAAAGGCGGGATTCCCCTTTGCGATGTGGGCAGACAAATGAACCAAAACCCGTTCCAGCGACGTTTGCACCAGGAATGGGATGGCATAAGCCATTACGAGACCGATCACAATGGCAATGATGGACATGATATTGCGATTACTTTGGGAAGTTTCTTTCATGCGTTCCTCCGGGAGTCGATTTGGAATTCTGTGTGAAAGGTATCACAATTACACCTGGATTTCTTTGCTTTAAGGCAAATATCGCCGGGCAAAAAAACAGGCCCTGCTTTCTGCGCAGGGCCTGGGAGGGCCGCTCGACGTGTAAGGTTCTCTATTGGCTCTCCCCGTTCCAAAGCGGGTGACCATTGCTGTCGCGCAGCAACACACTTTGCCCATTTGCCGGGCAGGTCATACGGGTAACCTCGAACGCCCCATTCTCGAAATAACCTTCCAGCCAGAGCGCGTCGCCATCCTGGACGTTAAACCCAAATCCCTGCGCATACCGCCAGGCGCGGCCAGAGAGTTCGATCAACTGTCCGTTGGATAGTTGCACGGAAAGCCCCCGCTCACTGATCCCTGTTACTTGCCCATCTATCGCGCGCCATTCCCGGCTGGATCGGTCTTCCTGCTCGCCTGCCGGGAGGATGAGCGCATCGTTCCCGGACTGCTGGTTGCCTGCTTGCCCTCGGTTTTGTTCTTGCCCCTCGTCGGTGAGCTTGATCGAGGTGCGGTAGGCTGCCCCTGCAAGCAGGATTCCCAAGAAGGCGGCGTACAGGCTCCACAAGACCATTTTTTTCAGCATTGTGATCTCCTGTGCGGATGCAATTGTCCCTGCCCTGCCGGGTTGCCCGGATTTGGCGTTGGCTTCACCAGCACTTTCCCGGTCACCTTGCATATCCAGCGCCAATGGATGGAAAAGTGCAGGACGGCGGCAGAGATCATCGCTACCCCAGACCAGGTGTGGAGCGCGTCCCAGGTAGCGCGGCTGAACAACAAATCAGCCGTAAGCGCATTCTCGCCCTGTGAGCCGGAGAAGAACAGGAAGTACAAACCGCTGATTGCGGCGATCGATCCGCTCACCCCGATCAAGCCATCGACCAGCAGGTTGAATTGTCCACGCGCATTCATGCCCTCGCATTGGCCGAGTATGATCTTGAAAATTCGTTTGGTCATCATTGCGATCCACGACCAGTGCAGGGGGATGTGGAGGGCCGCAATCGCGATCATGGCAACGCCTGCCCAGGTGTGGGTCAAGTCCCAGGCCGTGCGGGTGAAGAGGATCACGATCCCGTACGTTGGATTGCGTCCACCCTGGTAGCCGCCGTTTGGCAGGAAGAGGAAGTAAAGACTGGAAACGACAGTAAGAAAGCCGCTGGCTGTCAGCAGGAACACCACCAACCAGTTGTTGCGGGTTTGATTGGAAACATCAGGTTTGTAGGCCACAAGAAACATCCTTGAGTGATTATCGAGAAGAAAACGATTTTCCTTGCGCCATCATACAAAAGGACGATAAAGGGAGTTTGTGGAATTTGTAAAGGAACGATGAAAATCCTACGACTGGGCATGAGATTTGGTGTTGAATAAAAAATCCGAGACCGGTGTGTGACCTCGGATGAAAAATACTTCTCTGGTTGAAAGAGGTTTTCTCTTTCAACTGACGTCTGGCATGGGAGGGTCGCCCGGTACCCAATCTAAATCGCCTTTGTCCTTGGTATCATACGGCGCTTTTACGAAGACGGCTTTCCAGGGAACGTTGCCTCGGTTTATCAAGTAATGTGGATGAAGAGGGGGAATGTGCAACAAATCTCCCGGCTTCAATTCAAGATGTTGATCTTTAATATATATTTCTGCTGAACCTTCCAAGGTAAAGAAATTTTCTTCGATTTTGCGGTGATAATGTGTGGGAAAGTCTTCCCCAGGCATTAATACAACCAGTCCAAAATCTGAGCGTGGGCCGCGCAGCAAGTATTTTGGTCCAGAGATGTCATCGAAACGGTATTTTTCTTCGCTTTCATGTACCTTGATTAATGTTTCCATAAGTAATTTTCTCCTTATTCGCCTGGTGCACGCCACAAATGACTGGTGACGCCACGATCGGCTAATTCCAGTTGGATTGGATAGGCGGCCAACCAGCGTTCGAAGAGTTCCTGGTAGACCGCTGCTTTTTGGCTATCGGGTTGGTACACCCTTTCTTCTCTGACAACCTGCCCAACCGCTTCGCTAAAACCGGAATACAACCCGATCCCTACACCGGCGCAGATGGCAGCGCCAAGAGCAGTTGCTTCCTTGACAACTCTTGTATGAACCGGAATCTGTAGCACGTCTGCTAAAATCTGGCACCATAATGGCCCTTTGGAAGCCCCGCTTGCAAAGATGACATGAGAGGGGAATTCATGAGTAAGTTCGGAAATCCGGCGCAAGTTGGCAAGCGTAACAATAGCCGCATTTTCTTCCAGGGAGCGGAACATGGCTGCCCGCGATGCAACAGATGGATCTACCGACAAATTCAAGAAAGAAGGCGCTGCATGTCGCCAGTGGCTATAATTCATTGCATCAGAAAAAATTGGGATGATTCCATTTGACCCGGCTGGCACATTGGACGCCATTTCTTCGAGTATCTCATAAGGATCACGGTGGTTTTGTTCCGCCTGGGTTTTGATATCCGGGCAGATAGCATCACGGAACCAACGCGCTGCAAATCCGGGAAAGAAAACAATGGTTTCGGCTTGCCAAACGCCAGGTACGGCATGGAAGTCCATCCGGATTCGCCCGCTTGGATCAGAGATGGGTTCACCCAGGTTGACCTCTTGCTGCCAGAAAGTGCCTCCAAAAACAGCGGCTTGACCAGGCAGCACTGCTCCCACGCCAATGGAGCCTAATTGAGCATCGCGCCCTCCTACTACAATAGGAATTCCTTTGGGTAGCCCAGTTTGATTGGCAGCAATTTGTGAAACTGTCCCGATAATCGAACCGCTATGGTGAACCGGTGCGCTGAAAATAGCGGGGTTTATTCCACACTCTTCAGCAAGTTCTATATCCCATGTACGGGCAAACAGGTTAAAAACCCCGGCCGTGCCTGAGTTGGATGGCTCAACAACGATAGGAGCGCCCAGGCGATACGCAATCCAATCGTTCAACATCGAAATGCTTCTGGCGCGTTGGTACAGTTCAGGAGCATGTTGTTTGATCCATAGAAGCCGTGGGGCAGCGCCCAATGCAAACGTTTGCCCGGTACGCAGGTAGAGACGATGTTCCAGGCCAGGGTCCGCTGATCTCAAGGCCTGGACTTGTTCGATCGCGCGCGCATCCACGTTGGCGCAGGCCCATACTTCATCCCCTTTTTCGTCGTAGACGACGAACGCTTCTCCCATGCTGGTTGTACTGATGGCGGCAATGTCGAGGTTGGGGACCTGGGCGCAGGCTTGGCGGATACAAGCGACCAATAATTCCCAGTTCCCATTCCGGTCGAAATCCATGGAGCCGGGATAACGGGGATCGTTTTTATGGAACCATTCACGGCTTGCAGCTGCTACTTGGTTTCCATTTTCATCGAAAATGACCGCGCGGCCGCTGCCGGTGCCAGCGTCTAAAGCAAGGATATGTCTCATCGGCATGTCCCTGGAAACCCCTCCTGGACGCCCAGGAGGGGTTTCCGAAAGTTAGAAGCGACTAGAAGTCGAAATTGTCGATGTTGTCGATGTTGAAGACGGTGCGTTCGGGCAGCAGGATGATGCCGTTATTGTCGGCTTCATAGTCATACCCTTGCACGGAGTTCGGGGAGATTTCGACGGTTCCGATACCAGGAACTTCGATCTTGTCGCCAACTTTGAAGGTCTTACCCTGCACCAATTCATTGGCAATGAAGACCGAGAGTTTGCCCTGTACCACCACATCCCACAGGCCGAAGCGATTGACCGTGCCGCTCTTGACGTACTGGCGCATCGTGTTGGGGGTGGAGAAGCCGGTGATGATCACCTTGCCAGAGATGCCGAGGTTCTCAGCGGCCTGCGCGGTGCCAGGCAAAGCGTTCGCATCTGGGCAGATGACAGCGTCAATGTCAGGATATGTGTTGAACAGATCGGTCGGGACCTGGACCTGTTTCTGGGCATCTTCGTAACTGAACTCAGTGGCCACGATTTCCCAGTTCGGGTACTCTTTGGCAATCACTTCTTTGGCAACGGTGACCCACTGGTTTTGGTCGGTCACGGTCGGGCTGGAGTAATGGAAAGCAACTTTCTTGGGGGCAGTTTTTGCATCGGCCATCTGGTCGGCAGTCATTGTCACCAGCAGGTTGCCCAGCTGCTCAGGAGTGCCCTGGTTGATATAGAAGGAGCGACATTCCGGATTGACATCCGAGTCCCAGGTCAAAACCTTTACACCCTTGTCCATTGCGCGTTTGAGCGATTCGCATAGACCATCGGGTGAAAGAGACGAGACGGCAATGGCATCGTAACCTTGGTTGACGAAGTTGTTGATGAACTCGATCTGTCCGCTAACGCTGGCTTCGCTTGGCCCATCGTATTTCACTGAGATGCCGAGTTGTTCGCCCATCTCAACTGCGCCTTTTCCACCAGATTCAAAGAAGCCAACGCCTGTCAGTTTGGGGATGAAGGCAATTTTTACGTCTGCAGCGGCGGGCGCTTCGGCAGCGGGCGCTTCAGTGGCAGCAGGTTCTTCGGCAGCAGGCGCTTCAGTAGCAGGCGCTTCAGCCGCAGGCGCTTCAGCAGCGGGCGCTGGCGCACAAGCAGTAAGTGCAAGACCGATTACAACGAGCATAATGATGCTGGTCTTTAATACGCTCATGAAGTTTGACATGTGAATCTCCTCTTTCTGAAAATTTAGAATCGATATAGTAGTCCTGTTGCTTTACATTTTCATAGCGTCAATCAATCACCTCCTTTCAAACGAATCTTTTATATTCAAGGCATGGCGGTTTAAACGATATTGATTGAGGGTTGCAACCGCCATTTTGAATACCAGCGCGAGGACCAGCAAACTTCCAATGGCAACTGGAACAACGTCGCTGGTCACGCCCATAGCCAGGAGACCTTGCCTGAGAAAGCCGACAAACATACTGGCAAACAGCGTTCCGATCACTGTGCCGCTTCCGCCGAGAATGCTTGTCCCGCCAAGAACTACGGCTGTGATCGTTGGTAGCAAGGCTTCACTGCCCAGATCCGAACGAGCAGAAGTAAAGTAAGAAGTCAGCATGATGCCGGCCAGTGATGCTCCCATCCCGCTTAATACATATGCCAGGATAATCGTTCTTTTTACTGGGATGCCGCTGAACCGGGCGGCGTCAACATTCACGCCAATCAAATACAATGATCGTCCAAAGCGGGTACGATAAAGGATCAGTGACAACAGCGCAGCGAATAGCAGGATGTAGATGAATGGGTATGGAACCCACCCAACGGATCCGTGCGCAAGATCAGTGAATTTACTTGGCAACCCGGTAATCCCTTCATACAGGTATGCCGAAAATCCCGAAGCGCCGTAGGCTTCGAATCCTAATAGCTCAAGGATGCCGGGCAGGCCAGTGGCAATTCCTGCATACATGAATAAAGTACCTAGTGTGATTACCAGCGGAGGAATATCTGTATTTGCAATCAGGATGCCATTTAGCATCCCGGCTGCCATACCAACAGTTAGCGCAATGCCCATTGCAACGAATACGTCTGCGCCCATGACCCAACTCAAACCAAGCGTGATAGACGACAGTCCCATGATCGAAACAACGGAAACGTCGATGCCGCCAGTAATAATGACAAACGTCAGGGGCAAAGCCGCCATCATGATGTGCATAAAGTCGCTAGTAGAATAGAATAGGTTTTCCGGGTTCAAAAATGACGGCGCAATTGTGCCAATTACCAGGATTTCCAAGATGAGCATGCCAACCAGTGCTGCTTCCCACGATTTGAGCCATTTTAAGATACTCATTGGGGCTCCTTCGATAAGTTGTCAATATTTGCTGAATGTTTGGTAACAACAGTCTTTGCATGAACTCGTTCCCGGCGTTGCTGTGCATTGAGGGTTTGCCGGATTCGATAATCAATCAAAACGACGATTAATAGGATTGCGCCCGCAACGGCGTTGTTCCAGTATCCAGGCACTTTCAGGAATATCAGCATACTGTCGATTACTGTGAGAAAGACTGCGCCGAGAACGGCCGAGATGGGGGAGCCGACCCCGCCCGCGAGATTTACACCGCCCAACACATTGGATGCAATCGCCCTCAATTCCTGACCGGAACCTGCCTGCATTGGAACGACTCCAATTTGCGCCACAAAGATGACCGAAGCCGCGCCGGCAAACAGGCCAGCCAGCGTGTAAGCCGCAAATTTGGTAACCTTGACAGGTATCCCCAACAAGTAAGCGCCCTCTTCGTTGTCGCCAACGGCGTAAAAATATCGCGCTTGTTTCAGGCGGCGCGTCAACAAGGTGACAATCACTGCAATTATGAAAGTAATCCAGATGAAGAGTCTTATGCCTCCAAATGAAAAGCCTGCCAGCGCCTTGAAATTTTGGGGAATTTGTTCGATCCAACTTCCATCGGTGATGATCAACATCAGGCCACGGTAAATGCCCAGGGTGCCTAATGTCATAATAATCGGCGGAACCTTGAGATACGTAATACCTGTGGCGTTGAATAAGCCGCCTGCAAGTCCAACAAGCAATGCCAGGGTAATTGCTATCGGCACTGGTACTTCCGCATTCAGTGCTGTGCCAAGGACGACAGCGCTTAATCCTGTGATAGCGCCGACCGAAACATCGATACCGCGTGTCAGTAAAACGAACATCTCGCCAATGGAAATGAGCACCAAGATCAAGCTGCTGTTAAGTACAGTCAATAGGGTGTCGAACTTTAGAAAACTGGGGTTGATGAACCCGATCAGCAATATGGCTCCAATCAAGATCAGGGATACAACCACTTCACGGTTTTGTAAAAGATGTCTCAACTTCATATTTCCTCTTTCATGCCAAAAGAGGCGGCTGTAATATGTTTTATTTGACACTGGGAGTGCGCTAATTCTTCGACGATTTCGCCATGGAACATGACCAAAACGCGGTCGCTCAACTGGGTAATTTCTTCCAAGTCGGAAGAGACGAGCAAAACGCCTACTCCCTGCTCTTTCAACGATGAAATCAAATCGTAGATATCCTGGCGCGCTTTCGCATCCACGCCTCGTGTCGGCTCGTCTAATAAAATCACGCGAGGCTTGATAGCAAGGCTTTTTGCCAGGACGGTCTTTTGTTGGTTGCCGCCCGAAAGTGTCCGGGCAATTTGCGCGAATCCAGAAGAACGAATTCCCAATTGCTCAATATGGTGTTGCGAAGTCTCTTTTTCCTTTCGGAACGAGAGCAATGGCGCAGCTAGTTGTCGTAAGCAAGAGGCGGTGATTGTGTAAGGGAACGGCAGGTCAAGGAAAATCCCGTGAGCGTGTCGGTCTTCGGGGACGTATACGAGGCCCAGGTCTTGGCAAAGTTGCGGGCTGCGTCGAACAGTTTTTGTGTTATTGATCCACACTTCGCCGTTTGTGTACTGGTCAATTCCTATGATGGCGTGCGCGAGTTCGGTGCGACCAGCGCCTACCAACCCGGCTAGTCCCACCACCTCGCCTGCGCGCACATTGAAACTAATGTGGTGAAAAGCCTCGCCATCCAAATCTTTTACTTCCAAAACAACATCACCCAGTTTGGCGGGTTTGTGGCTTCTTTCTGATGAACTGGCCTCAGGCTTTTCTGAACCATCTTCAGGCAGCATGGCATGTAAGAGGTCGCGCGAAGTGACTGATTTGGTTGGCGCGTTCAAAACAATATTGCCGTCGCGCAATACGCTGATGCGGTCTGAAATCGCAAAGATTTCATTTAGCCTATGGGATATGAAAAAGATGCCGATGCCGCGCGCAACTAATTTGCGCATACGCGCAAACAGGGCATCCACTTCCCGGAAGGTTAATGCGGAAGTCGGTTCGTCGAGGATAAGCACTTTGGCGTTACGCAACAGACCTCGGATGATTTCCAAAATTTGCTGATTCGCAATAGACAGGGAACCGGCTAGCGTAGAGAGTGAAGCGTCGAAGCCCAGTTCTTCAGCCAATTGTTTGATGTATTCAATCGCTTCGGTTGGATTGGAATCGATCCCTAACAAGATGTTTTCTTGGACTGTAAGATGTGGAAAAACTTTTGGCTCTTGCGGGACAAGATAGATGCCTAACTGGTGCGCATGTGCTGGCCCATTAATAACGATGGGGCTTCCTTCCAATTCAATGGCGCCGGCCTCAGCGGTGTATACACCTGACAATATCTTCATCAACGTGGATTTCCCAGACCCATTTCCCCCTAGCAACGCATGAATCTCTCCGACTTTAAGATCGACATTTACGCCGCGTAGGACTGGCACTCCATCGAACACCTTCCAAACACCTTTAAGAGAGGCAATTAATGCCCCTGTAACAGGGGGCAAATGTTCGATTGGTTTTGCTTCTGCCTGGTTTTTTTCGATGGTAAGTATCTCGTGGGCGGCCTGGTCATCGGTGATAAGTACGTTGACGTACTGGCCGCGTAATGCAGCCAGGATGGTTGTGGCTTTTTTCGCGCCGCCCGCTACACCGATAACCGTGTTGATTTTTGATAACGTATCCAGTGAAACACCTATAACGCGACGGTTGATTTCGGAATCAATCCATTCCCCGGATGCAGAGTAATGTTGCGCGCAGATATCACCGACTGCCCCAGCAGCGCGAATCTTTTCTAACCCTTTTTCATCGACATAACCGGCTCTCAACAGGCTATATAACTCAGGGTCGGTGGACCCGATGCCTACCAAGGCAATATTGACTTTTTCAGCGCGTAGAAGCGTTTCACGGATTGTCCGTTCCTGTAATAGAGCGTTCCGCCCTCTCTCATCTTCAATAATGAGAGGCGCATGTAAATACCTGCAATGGCTACCCAGGCGATTGGCCAGCAATTGCGCCAACATTGGGCCGTCAGTGGTTATATTTTCGGTCCCCATTGCCCCGATTAATTGAACAACTTCGGCATTGGGAAGGCTGGCCGGGCGCATTGCGCGAATCATGTGATGGAGGGCTGTCCCCCAGGATATACCAATAATGGAGTCTGGTTTGAGTAAATCGTTGAGAGATTGAGACGCCAGAATTCCTAGACCTTCTAGCATCTCTTCGTCCGATTTATTTTCGCGTACGAGAACCCGCACGGCTTTCAAATTGAATTTCTCTTTGAGCTGTTGTTCGAGCTCCGGTTTCGTGCGCCAGGGAGGCCGGACAGCAACTGACACTACGCCTTTTTCGCGCGCCTCGACCAAAATATTAGAAATGTCCGTCAGCGGGATTGCAAGTTCCTCCGCAATGGTTGTTTCAGTCTTACCTTGCTCGTAATACAGGGAGGCAATTTTCGCTAAAAAAGCAATTCTCTCATTTTCATTGCTCATGTAGACTCCGGTTGCGCGAGTATGAGGGACGAAGGCCAATGGGCATACTATCCATTAATGAATTGCGCTGGTCTTGATATCTTCCTCGGTGACTTCGAATTTACTTTTGCGTCGGGTAGCGTCCCCAATCAGTCCGTCTACCAATTCCAGGGCTTCCTTTACAGTCAAGTTCTCATGGAGCACGCCTTTGACGCCTTGGATAATGGCGGATGGATAATCACTCTGCCAGATATTGCGCCCCATATCCACCCCAATCGCTCCAGCCTGGATCGAGTTGTAACACAGCTCAAGCACGTCACGGTACGTATCAAGTTTTGGCCCGCCAGCAACGACAATGGGCACCGGCGTTTTTGCCACAACTTCTTCGAAGCCTTCGCAATAGTAGGTTTTTACAATGTCAGCCCCATATTCCGCAGCAATGCGTGATGAGAGGGACAGATAGCGCTTTTCTTTCTTGTCTTTCAATTTTTTTCCTACGGCGGTCACAGCCAAGACCGGCAGGTCAAATTGCGCTGCTTCGTTGATGGCGTTCGCAAGATTTAACAGGGTTTGATGTTGGTGGTCGGCGCCAACAAAAATCGATATAGCAATTGCGGATGCGTTCAGGCGGGTTGCTTCACGCGCAGAGAGGATCAACCCTTCGTTGTCGATGTCGTCTTCCAGGACAGAGTTGCCCCCCGATGCTCGTAACACAATACCACCTTTGAATGCTGGATCAAGGCAACTTGTCAGGATTCCCGGACTGAGCATCAGCGAATCAATGTGGGGAACCAGATCTGCAATCGCTTCGGTGGGCCTCTCCATTCCGTGTGTAGGCCCCATAAAGTATCCATGATCGATCGCCAGCATGAGTGATCGTCCATCGTTGGCAACAATGCGGCCCAAGCGGCTCATTTTGCCCCAACTTGTGTGCTCAAACATGGTATTTACTCTCCTTTGTTGATTGTAAATGCTTCACATAATTCTATATCTTATTATCAATTTTGTCAATATAAATCTGGGAAAAATTGACACTTTACTAGAACATAAGTGAGATGTATAATTGTGTTGATCACATAATGAGTTCGCATTTGATACGAACAATTGCCAAGCAGGCATAATCGTGCTATTACTTTAACGTTAGGATCTGTATTTTCATAAGCGAATTACACATTCTCCGTAAAGGGATTTTCAATGAAAGGATAATTTTTATGTCGGATAATGATACTCGCCTGGCTTACCTGGCTCGCATTGCATCGCTGTACTACGATCAGCACAAGTCACAGCAAGATATTGCCGATATTTTAGGCATTACTCGTTCGGGCGTTTCGCGGCTTATTGCCGAAGCGCATGATCGGGGCATCATTGAGATTACTGTCCAATATCCGTGGACATCCCGCA
The DNA here is from genome assembly GCA_049324135.1 of Chloroflexota bacterium. Lineage (GTDB taxonomy): Bacteria > Chloroflexota > Anaerolineae > Anaerolineales > Villigracilaceae > JAABUE01. The sequence continues at coordinate 23,115 of JBMOMO010000271.1, read as the reverse complement.
GTCTTGAGCAGGAATTGATTTCGACCTTTGGGTTGAAGGCTGCGCGTGTAATGGTGAGGGAGGAAAGGACATATGATGAAATGCTTGAAGGCCTGGGGAAATTAGCAGCCCAATACCTGAATGGTATCTTGAGTGAGGACATGGCGATCGGCATTTCTTGGGGGACCGCTTTGTACCAGATGATTCGCCAATTGCCTGGACGCCGATTGGCAGGGACTGAGGTTGTACAGTTGATCGGAGCAACAGGATCGGAGAAGACGCCAACAGATGGCCCGATGCTTGCGCAACTCCTGGCGGAACGATTGGGTTGTACATGCCGTTATTTGCATGCGCCGCTTATTGTCGAGAACCAGGCGGTACGGGATTCCCTGCTTCAACAACGAAATATTCGAGAAACTTTGACGCGCGCCCAACAGGCCAGCGTTGCTTTGGTTGGTATCGGCTCGACCCATTTAGAATTGAATAGCCTTTTGCGCGCTGGATACCTCACTGATGCTGAATTAAATGAAATTTGCGCAGCCGGGGCTGTTGGTGATATTTGCGCTCAACATTATTCATCGTCTGGAAAGTGCCTCGACATTCCAATCAATCGTCGCGCAGTTGGGGTGGATTTAGATACCTTGTCGAAGACGAAGATGATCATTGGTGTGGCAGGAGACCGGCGCAAAAGCCCGGCGATCCTGGGCGCATTGCGCGGGAAGTTTGTCAATGTCCTGATTACAGACGATCATGCCGCCCAAGATATTCTGTCTTTGTACGATAAGACAACTTGATCTCACGCAAATCCGGGACCAGTTAGCCCTGGTCCCGGATTGCAAGGGAGAATGCGCCAGGCTGGCCTGGCGGGCGAGGAGGGAGGCGCTTTACCACTCGCCTTTTTCGATAAAGAGATTCTTGAAGGCCGGGATCAGCAGGATTGCCAGCAGGATGGTAGACAACACGCCGCCTTGCATCCATTCGGTGGAATGGCGCACGACAAAGCCCTGGAAACTGACGACCGCCGTTGCCAGCGCGGTGGCGGTGGCGATGTACCAGCCGGTTTTGTTTTTCATTGCCAGCAGCGGGATGGAGACGATCAACAACACGGACGAGATGTAGAGCAGGAAGCCGCCCAGCAGCAGCGCCAGCGTCTGCGGGCTGTATACGGCCTGCTCCGAGACCATTTCGAAGGTTTGCCAATCCAGGTGGTCCAGGTTGGTGATGTAGTGCGCCAGCGGGGAGGTGAACGGGGGCGGTGTGGGGTTGGCGGTAATCAGGCCGTTGGAGTCGACGGTGAATTCACCGGGGATGTGGATGAAATACCGTACGCCGTGCTGCCCGTTCATGAAGACCATGCCCGAGACAATGCCAAGCGCCGTAAACGGGATCAACTTCAGGGCTTTGGTCTTGAGCGTGTCCTGATCCGCAAGCAGGATGACGAAGTAGAACAGCAGTCCCAGCAAGATGATCGGCGTGGCGGGCGGCATCCCCGTGATGGTGTGTTGGGGGACGCCCTTTTCGGGATATTCGGCCAGCACCAGCACGAACCAGGGGATCATCATGGTCATCCCTGCGACCGATGGGATGGCGAATAAGCCCAGCGCCGCGGCCCGCGCCCACTTTACGCCCTCATACAGTTTCTTCGCCAGCATCAGCAGCGTCGCCCCGGCGAATACCAGGGCAATGATCCAGGCCGAAAATGTGACCGACAGGATCGGCACGGCGGGGTAGAAATCTGCGTCGTGCGGTACCAGGCGCAGCAGGACCTGGTCGAGGGAAATCTTCAAGGTTTGCATGGCCTGGGTCGGGGCCAGCAGCATCAGGTACAGGCCGCCGATCACTGCGACGCCTGTCATGATGAGGCGTTGGGTTTTGGTCGTTTCGTTGTGCATTTTCGAACTCCTTGTGGTTTATAATGGTTCCGCCGTCGACGGCGGCAATCCGTTTCGTACAAAATATCACAACGCCCCGGCGCTTGTCTTTATAAAAGTGTAAGTTCTCCTATAGGAAATTGCCATGCAAGATATCCAGGCCTGCCTCTCCCGCGCGCCCATCTTTTCCAGGTTGTCAGAAGCCGACCGCAATCAACTTGCTTCTATCGCCCAGAAGCGCACCTTCGAAAAAGGGGAGGTCATCTGCTGGCAGGGCGAAACCTGGCCTATGGCGGCTTACCTGGCGTCGGGCCAGGCGGAGTGGGCCATGCTTTCGCCGGATGGCAAGCGCCAGGTGGTGTTCAAATTGCAGGCTTGCGATGTGGTCTGGTCGCATTCCATTCTTGATGACCAACCCATGCCGGCCTCGCTGGAAGTGAAAGAAACCGCCCTGGTTTACCTATGGCCGCGCGAAACCATCATGCCGTTCGTGTCCCGCAGCACAGAGGCCGTATGGGATGTCAGCCGCGTGTTGCTGCGCTACATGCGCCGCGTGCGCGAGGTGGTTTATGGCTTTGCCTTTCATCCTGTGGCAGGGCGTTTGGCCCGCTTGCTCCTTGAACATTACCAGCCCGTAAAGGGACAGCCTACGCCTCGCAACCTGACCCTCGACGAGATGGCCGAGACGGTCGGGACGACCCGCGAACTGGTCAGCCGCACCCTGCATCGCTTTGCCGACGAGGGCCTGATCCAGATCAACCGCATGGAATTTGTCTTCAAGAATCCCGATGCGCTGGAAGATCTAGCCAGCCAACGGTGAGGAAACGGCCAGCCAGACAGGCTGGCCGTTTCCTTAGAAATTGCAGTAAGGGGGGAGTTATCCGACCTTGACAGGAATACAGAACAAGATATATAATTAGTTAGTCTAACTAAATAAATATCAGGAGCAAGGCAATGACCGATGAAACGACCGCGTCAGGGGAAATATTCCTCGCGTTGATGGACCGCCTGCGGAAACTGGGGCTGGGCAACCCGACCTCGGGAACCGCGCTGGTCTCCCCCTCCCAGATGGCGCTGCTGGACTGGATCGCCGCCTCGGACGGCTGCGGCGTGCAGGACATCGCCGACGGTTTGGGTCTGACCCCTCCCACCGTCAGCGTGGGTGTGCGGCGGTTGGAGGAGGCGGGCTTGTTGAAGCGCAAATCCCACCCGCAGGATAAACGCGCCGTCCAATTCTTCCTGACCGCGCGCGGCAAGACCGTGCAACAAAATTCACAAAATTTTCGCCGCCAAAAATTGGAACTCATCCTGGCCGGATTGGATCCCCAGGAACAGGAGACGCTGCTGGAACTCCTGGCGAAGGCGCTCCAGGCGGCGGAATCCAAAAATATCGAAGAACAATAAGGAGAAAATTCCATGAACAAGAAAAGCATTTTGACCATAGTCATCGTGACCGCAATCGTCGCGTTGGGTTTTGTGGGCTACCGGCAGATCGCCGCGAAACAGGCGGCGGTAGACATGCCTTTGACCGAGACCGCTGTCGTCGAGCGCGGCGACCTGACGGTAAGTATTGACGCCACCGGCAGCCTCACTCCACGCATGGAAATTGGGCTGGCTTTTGCCAGCGGCGGGCAGGTAGCGGAAACGCTTGTTGTGAGAGGAGGGCAGGTGGAAGCGGGTCAGGCTCTCATACGATTGGACACGCGCGACCTGGAATGGCAAGTGGAGCAGGCGCGCCTTTCGCTCACCCTTGCGGAACTGGACCTTTCAGAAGCCAGGGATTGGTACACCGAGGGCGATGAGCCAGTGCAAATTTCCCTGGCAAAAATGGAACAAGCGAAGATTTCCCTGCAACAGGCCGAATGGCGGTTGGAACAAGCCACTTTGAACGCCCCCGTCGGCGGCGTTGTCACGGCCTTGCTCATCGAACCGGGCGAGACGGCAAACAGCGGACAAACCGTTGTTGTGATTAGCGATCTCTCAAACCTGGATGTCGAAGTCAATGTGGACGAGACCGATGTATCCCGCTTGGCTGATGGGATGGAAGTCCAGGTCAGCCTGGATGCCTTCCCCGGCAACGAACTCACCGGCAGGGTGACGTACATTGAGCCTGCCGCGACGGTAGAATCGGGCGTAGTGCTTTACGTTGTGACTGTGGCATTGGATCCTGCCGAATTGCCCCTGCGCTCCGGCATGACCGTCAGCGTCATCTTTCCCATCGAGCAGCGGACGGATACCTTGCTGGTTCCCTTCCGCGCCATCGAGACCGAAGGCGGGCAGGCCTACCTGACGCGGGTCACAGCCGCCGGTTCCGAGCGCGTGGCGGTGACGCTGGGCTTGATCACCGATACCCAGGTGGAAATCCTGGCTGGCATCGACGAAGGGGACGTTGTAACGGTCTACGCCAACCCCGTCCAGGATTCCGAGTTGATGCGAAATCCCATGTTTGGCGGAGGGCAGTGAAATGATCGCCATCCAAAACATGACCAAAGTGTACGGCGAAGGCGAGGCGGCTGTCCATGCGCTGGGCGGGGTCTCGCTGGAAATCGAGAAGGGCGAATGGGTGGCGATCACAGGTCCGTCCGGCTCGGGCAAATCCACGCTCATGCACATTATCGGCTGCCTGGATTCGCCCACCTCCGGCGCGTACTCGCTGAACGGCGTCGAGGTGAGCGGCATGAACGACACCCAACTCGCCGCCGTCCGCAACCGTGAGATCGGTTTCGTCTTCCAGAGTTTCAACCTGCTCTCGCGGGTGGACGCCCTCGGGCAGGTGATGCTGCCCCTGCAATACCAGCGCGGCGAGAAACGATTGCCGCGCGGCGAGCGCGCCAAACGCGCCCGTGACATGCTGGGACTTGTCGGGCTGGAGGATCGCACGCATCACCGTCCCACCGAACTATCGGGCGGGCAGCAGCAGCGCGTGGCGATTGCCCGCGCCCTGGCGCAGCAACCGTCCATTTTGCTGGCCGACGAACCGACCGGCAACCTGGATTCCAAATCCGGCGCGGAAGTAATGGAAATCTTCCACCGCCTGCACCGCGAACAGGGGCTGACCGTGGTGATGGTGACGCATGACCCCAAGGTCGCCGCCCAAGCGGAGCGCGTCATTCACTTCCAGGATGGGTTGATCGCGGAACCGGAACAACAAGGTTTTGACCAGGCTCAACCCAAAGGAGGCGCATAATGGACTGGCTGGAGAGTTTGATCACAGCCTGGAACGGCTTGAACGCCAACAAGATGCGTTCCAGTTTAACCATGCTGGGCGTCATCATCGGCGTGGCGGCGGTCATTTCCCTGTTATCCATCGGGCAGGGCGTACAGGAAAGCATCACCGGCTCGATCACCGGCGCCGGCTCCAACCTGCTCTTTGTCGCGCCCGGCTCGTTCCAAATGGGCGGGGTGGAAACCCCCAGCGGCAGCGCCGCCAGCCTGACCTACGCCGACGCGCAGGCCATCGCCGACCCGCGCAACGTGCCGGACGCCGCCCTGGTCGCGCCGGAGTTCACCATGAACACGCAGGTCATTTTTGGTTCTGCGAACATCAACACCAAAGTCACTGGAATTACGCCCGAATATCTTGCCGCGTTTGGGCTGGAAGTCGGACGCGGGCGTTTCATCACAGAGAGTGACGTAAGCGGGCGCGACACCGTGGCCGTGCTGGGCAGCGACGCGGCGCGCGACCTGTTCGGCGGATTCGACCCCATCGGGCAGAAGATCAAAGTCTCGATCCCGGGCGCCTCGGGCGGGCGCGTCTCGCTGACCGTGGTGGGCATCCTGTCACCCCAGGGCGGATCGCGCTTCAGCGACCCGGACAACGCCATCCTCGTCCCCATCACCACCGCCCAGACCAAACTGTTCGACGGGCGCAACGCGCAGGGAGAGTCTCTCGTTACCTCGGTGAACGTAGAGGCGGCCAGCGATGACCGCGTGGACGAAGTGACCGACCAGGTTACCGCCCTGCTCCTGCGGCGACATGGTTTCGAATCGGGCGAAGATGGCGATTTCAGCGTGGTCAGCCAGGCCGATTTGCTGGCCAGCATCACCCAGGTCACCAACATCCTGGTCGTCTTCCTGGGCGCCATCGCCGCTATCAGCCTGCTGGTTGGCGGGATCGGCATTATGAACATCATGCTCGTCTCTGTCACCGAACGCACGCGCGAGATCGGCCTGCGAAAAGCCATGGGCGCAACCAGGGTGGATATCCTGACCCAGTTCCTGCTGGAGGCGATCATCCTGAGTCTGGCGGGCGGCGCGCTTGGCATCGCGCTGGGCGTGGGCATTGCCAAATTGGTGGACGCCTCCGGCGTCACCAGCGCCATCATCACACCCGACGCCATCCTGCTGGCAGTCAGTTTCTCGGTGGCGGTTGGGTTGTTCTTCGGCATTTATCCCGCCAACCACGCCGCGGGTTTGAAGCCCATCGAGGCGTTGCGGTATGAATGATCAGGCGCGGTAAAAATCAAATGAAGATCCAACGACAAAAAATACATCAAAGGAAAAACGTATGAACAAACTTCTCAATAAATGGTTTCGACAATTTCACCGCTGGATGGCAGTCCCAACCGCCATCATGATTCCCATTGCCATCGTGATTAAGTTTTCGGGCAACCTGTCCTGGGAGGCAATTTTGAAGCCCTACGAAATGGTTCAATCGGTATTGATGTTGGCGCTGGCTGTCACGGGTTCCTACCTGTACCTGCTGCCCTACCTGGTCAAATGGAAGCGGCAGAGAGCGCAAGCCACATGAACCCTGGCGCACGCCTGCTGGCGGTCTTCGCCCACCCTGACGATGAGTCCTTCCGCCCTGGGGGGACTCTCGCCCTGCTTGCCCGTCGCGGCGTACGCGTACAAATCCTGACCGCCACACGCGGGCAGGCAGGCTCACGCGGAAATCCGCCGCTTTGCGCTCCCGAAGAATTGCCCGCCGTGCGCGAGAATGAACTGCGCTGCGCCTGCTCTGCATTGGGCATTCAGCCGCCGCTTTTGCTCGACTATCAGGACGGGCAACTTGCCGAAGCCGACCCCGAACATCTCGTCGCGCAAATTTTGCAAGTCGTGAATGAGACACACCCGCAGGTGGTGTTGACCTTTGGCGCGGACGGTCTTTCGGGTCATCCCGACCATATCGCCATTGGGCAATCCGCCGCCGAAGCCTTCCGCCGCGCTGAAGATGTCGCCGCGCTTTACACGCTGGCTGTGCCGCGCTCGCTGGCGGAGAGTTTGGGCATGAAGCAAATCCGCGCCGTGCCTGATGAAGCCATCGCGCTGACGGTGGACGTTTCAGCGGTTTGGGACGCCAAGATGAGCGCCATCCGCTGTCATCGCACGCAGTTGAGCGAGTCGCCCATCCTGGACGCGCCCGAAACAAAACAGCGTCTCTTTTTGGGCGTGGAGCATTTTTGCCTGGCGGCCTCCCGCCCCGCGGCGGATGGAAAAATCACTGAGTTGCTGGAATGAGTCCACTGTTCCAGCCGCAAGAGGTATAGCATGAAAAATTTTTTGCGAAGTGCACTGTTGGCGTTGTTGTTCTTGCTGCCGCTGACCGGCTGCGGTATGCTGGAAGAAGACGACCCACCGGAGCAGCCTGCCCCAGCAGGGGTGACGGCCAACAGCAATGAAGCCAACCAACAGGTAGACGCGCTGTTCGCCGGTTTTGTAGAGGACGATTCTCCCGGCGGGGCAGTGATCGTGCTGCAAAATGGCGCAGTGGTCTATCAGGCTGCGTACGGACTCGCCAACCTCGAAACCGGTGAGGCGCTCACTACCGGTCATATTTTCCATATTGCCTCTACCGGCAAGCAAATGACTACAACCACGATTTTGATGCTGGTTGCACAAGGCAAACTGGAGTTGGATGCGCCGGTAGGCCGGTATGTGCCAGAAGTCGCGCAGTTTGGCGATGCGTTCACCGTGCGCCGTTTGCTCACGCATACCGCCGGGTTGGATGATTATGAAGAAGATTTGGAGGAGGCGTTGTTTGCCCGCGCCGGCCAACCGACCAACGCCGATTTGGTGGCTGTACTCTCTGAAATGGACGCGCCGCCTTTACCGCTTGGCGGACAGTTCGAATACAGCAACGTGGGCTACGATTTGCTGGCTGTGGTAATCGAGCGCGTTTCGGGGATGAAGTTCCCCGAATTTATGGCGCGCAACATTTTTACGCCGCTTGGCATGAAAGATACCTTTTCGCTCCCCAACCCGCAACGGCGCGCCGGGGCGCGCGTGGCAATGAGTTACACCGGCGAAAACGGCGTGCCGGAGGCTTACCCGGAGGACGATTTGGACAATTTATACGGCTCCGGCTCGATTTACACCACGCTGGCCGATTTTGCGCGCTATGATGAAGCCTTGTATGGCAATCAATTGCTCCCGCCTGAAGTTCTGGCGCAGGCTTTCGAGCCATCGGATTTGGAGGCCGAGTACGGTATGGGCTGGGAGTTGGACGAATGGCAGGGACTGCCGTACGTGGGGCATTCCGGGGCGTGGTTAGGCTTCAATTCGGATTATGTTCGTTTCCCTGGGCAACATTTCTCAGTGATTGTGCTGCTTAACCGCGATTACGACTATCCTGATGAGCCGCGCATTGCCTTGCAGGTTGCCGCGTTTTATCTGGAGCGCTAAACCGCCCGACGGAGCTATCATAAACCATGCCCATCTTTGACCATTTCGATTTTCTCGCCCCCATCTACGAAACCTTCATCCCGCCCAAAGACCCGCAGGAGATGTGGAAGTTTGCCGACCTGCCCACTGCTGGCGCGTTGCTCGACGCGGGCGGCGGCACGGGACGGGTGGCGCAGTTCATGAACGGCAAAGCCGATTCTGTGATTGTGGCGGATATGTCCTGCAAAATGCTATCCGAAGCCCGCCAAAAAGACGGCTTGCGCCCCGTCTGCTCGCACACCGAAAAACTGCCCTTCGCCGATGAAACCTTTGCCCGCATCATCATGGTGGACGCGCTTCACCACGTCATCGATCAGCGCGGCACGTTGGACGAACTCTGGCGGACTCTGCAACCTGGCGGCAAACTCGTCGTCGAAGAACCCGACCTGCGCCTCTTCGGAGTCAAACTGCTTGCCCTCGCCGAAAAACTGGCGCTGATGCGCAGTCATTTCCTCTCCCCGCCGTGCATTGCTGAACTGCTGAGTTACCCGGATGCCTGTGTGCGAATTGAAACGAGCAGTTTTAACGCCTGGGTAATTGCGGAGAAAGAGAATCAATGATGAACCATACCATCGAAGTAGAAAACCTGACCAAATATTATGACAAATTCCTCGCCGTAGACCACATCAACTTTGCCGTCGAACAGGGTGAGATTTTTGGATTCCTCGGACCGAACGGTGCGGGAAAGACCACCACCCAGCGGATGCTGACCTCGCTTCTCACCCCGACCGAGGGGCGGATCCTGGTCAACGGGCATGACCTGTCCCGCGACTCGTATCCCGCCAAACGGCAGATTGGGCTGGTTCCCGAAGAATCCAACGTCTACACCGAGTTGACCGCCTGGGACAACCTGATGTTCACCGCCAGCATTTATCGCGTGCCGCGCGGCGAGCGGGCAAAGCGCGCCCAGGAGTTGCTGGAAATGTTCGGTCTTTGGGAGAAGCGCGACATCAAAGCCGAGAACTTTTCCAAAGGAATGCGCCGCCGTTTGAGCATTGCCATGGCGGTCATCCACAAACCGTCCCTGCTGTTCCTCGACGAACCCACGCCCGGCTTGGATGCGCAAAGCATCCGCGCCATTTGGGAATTAGTCCGCAAGATGAACGCGGACGGCACGACCGTCTTCCTCACCACCCATCAAATCGAAGAAGCGAATCAATTATGCGGGCGCGTGGCAATCATCTCGCATGGAAAGATTGCCGCCATTGACACGCCCGAACGCCTGAAAGCTGATTTTCGCCGCGCCCAGTCGGTGGAGGTGGCGCTGGATGGGGAGGTGGCGGGAAAAGGCTTGGGACTGGAATCCCTGCCTGGGGTGACGACCCAGCTCAAAGTCGGGGACAAGACGCGGCTGTACACCGAAGACCCATCGGCGCTGATTCCGCGCGTCGTCCAGTACGCCGAGTCCAACCACTTGCGTATCATCAGCCTGAACACGCTTAGCCCCAGTTTGGAGGATGTCTTCCTTGAAATTACAGGCGGGCAATTGGGCGCGGTCAGCACGGAAGAAGAGAAACCCGCCAAACGCGGGATGGGAGGTCGCAAATGAATATTGAGCGCATCAAAGACGAACTGGCGCAAGCCTGGACGGTGGCGGTCAAGGATGTGCGCGTGTATTACCTGCGCCCTGGCATGATTATGTTTGGCTTCCTCATGCCGTTCTTCATGTTCTTCTCGTTTTCGGTGAAGCGCGAGGTGGGCGCGGCAGAGGGCGTGGCGCGGCTGCTGGCAATGGCAGTCTTCTTTACGGCAGGCGCGGCGGGACCGTTCATTATCCCCACCGAGCGGAAGATCGGCACGTATGACCGCTTGCTGGCGTCGCCCATGTCACTGTTGACTCTGCTGCTCGGCAAGACCGCAGTCGGGGCGTTTTTTGCGGTGGCGGTTGCGGGCGTGTCGCTGTTGGCGGGGTTGCTGTTCTTCGGCGCGGACGTTCTCCAGCCTGGCTTGTTGGCAGCGGGAATTTTGCTGGCGGCGTTTTCCTTCTCGACCTTGGGACTGGCTTTTGGTTCCATGCCCACCACCAATCCCGGCGACGTGCAAATGCCCAGCACGCTGTTGCGTTGGGGACTGCTCTTCATCAGCGGCGTCTTCATCCCATTGAGCGAGATGGCGCCCTTTGCGCGGATGATTGCCTACCTCTCCCCGCTGACCTACGCCCAGGACGTGATGAATCACGCCGTTCTGGGCAGCGGCTTGCTCAACCCCTGGCTGGATTTGTCCATGCTGTTGTTGAGCGGATTGCTGTTCCTGTTTCCGTCTGTCAAAATGCACCAGCGGGCGCGGGTGTTGGGAAGGTGATGAAGGAAAAGCAAACCCGAGGCTGGACTTCCAGCCTCAGTATCAGTTTCCTCTTGTCCGAAGATACTCGTCAATATTTACGTTGTAAAGCGCCTCTTCGATGGTGAAGACCGCCCAGGGACTGCCCTGATCCTGCCAGGTGGCGGAGCCGACCGCGCTGAGTTTTGCGCCTGGCAGGAACGCCCCAGGTTCGTTGCGCGTGATCCACAGGATTTTGGATTTGCCTTCGCCTGCCTCGCGGTACCGCATGGCTTCCATTGTGTCGATCAGTCCCGTTTCGGGATCGAAGCGGACGACAAATTTTTCGACCTGGTCTTCGAACGGGACGAACAGCAGCGCGGTATGCTCGTCCACCGCTTCCCACTTGACCCTGGAATCGGTCAGCCAAACGGACGGGAACCAGCCCGCCTCCGCCCACAGCGCCAGGTTTGCGCCCTGGTTGGTATTCGAGTCGTCGTAATACGTCCCCATCGGACTCTCGAAGAAACTCTCGCCGTCCAGGTAGCCTTCATTGACCTTGAGGAAGGGCAAGCCGAAGAAGGTCGCTTCGATGTAGTGACGGTAGTTTTTGCCCGCTTCGTGGACAAAGACAAAACGCGCGGGAAGCCACAATCCAAACGGACGAATGACCGCCCTGCCCGTGAAGACCGCCGTTTCGATGACGGGAATCTGCTCGCCGTAAACCGCGCGGTAGTATCCTTCCACAGGCGCGGGGAGTCCGCTTGGGAGCGGGATCGTCTTTGGGCTTGATGTCGGAAGCGAAGGCATGGCGAACGCTTTGGGTTTGACTTGCAGTCCTAGCCAGCCGATGAAGATCAGCGCGGCGAGGACGATCAGGAGGATGTACACGACTTTCATTTTTTCTCTTTCTATTTCACCAGCAACGGCTTCAAATCCATTGCCCATTGGCGGATGGCGTTCCAGTCGCGGTGATCGCCTTCCTTCCACACGCCGAATAAAACGCTCAGGTGGAATTTCAAGCGGTCGCCAAAGGACGGGATTTTGCTGATTTCTAATCCACCCGCGAAGAGTCCTTTGCTGACAGGCCACACCAGCGCGCTGACAGGATCAAGCCATGTCGCAACGTGACCGCGATATTGTTCGCCGTTCTTCATCGCTAGAGTCATGCAGACGAGGAAGGCCGCGAACGGTTTATGCTTCAACTCGGATTGATGATCGCGAACCCACTGCACCGCTTCGGGACGCCACGCGCCGCCGTTGATTCCGCTGCCTGCCACGACAGCCTGATATGCGGACAGGTCTTTGACGTCAGACATGGGAAGCGCGTCCACGCGGAAGCCGCTCTCGGTCAAGGTGGAAGCGATTGCCTCCGCCACGCCGACCGTCCAACCTGTGCGGCTGGTGTAGGTTACGAGAATTTTACCGTTCATTATTTTTTCTCTTTCATGTTGGCGTAAAACAACACGCTTGCGATTAGTCCAAGCGCGGTCAGCGTGCCCCAGAGCGGGAGTTCGCTGGTCTGCGTGATTCCCGCGTTATAAACGAGAATCGAGTTTATGGCAAGGACGAGCGTGTAGAGCGGTCCCTTCACGTTGAGGATGCCCGCGATGACGTAGCCCCACGCCTGGCGTTTCATCAGCCAGAACGCGCCGAGAATGAGCCAGGGGATGAGCAGGGTCAGGTCGAGGGCGAAGACGACATTGGTGGGATGACCGCTCATGGTCACGATGGCGGGAACGCTGTCCGTGAAGATAAAGCCGATGGACTGGAGCAGGTATACCAGTCCCAGCCCCGAAGCGACGAAGAGGAAGTAGCCGCCAATCCACTTGACGGGCGCTTCCTGCCTGACCTGTCCGCTGATCCCGTTTACGTCGAGATTTGCCAGCCCGAAGAGGAGCGCAAGAATCGAGAGAGCCAGCAAAGCCGCGTAGACGAGGAAGAACCAGTTGAACGCCGCGCCGAAGAGGTAGAAGGCGTAGTTGTAGAGCATGTAGTCGAGCGCGCCCATCCAGATGAGATACGCTTTCAACGAGCCGCGATTTGAAATGACCATCGCCGCGACGAGAATCGGCACAGCAAGGAAGAGCGTCACCGCATCATTGCCGAGCCAGGTGGTGGTGACGAAGGCGTTGTCGCGATAGAGGCCATCGAGGAGCAGTCCGCCCGCGGAGGCGATGGTTGCGAGAATGGCAATGAGGATCGAGAGGATGGTTACAGGTTTGAGTTTTGTCTCAGGCATTGGAGATACCCTTGGCTGGTTTTCGCAGAATCATTTCGATGAAGGAGCGGTCAAAGTCGAATTTGAACAAATAGGCTTCGGCGACGATCAACCCCAGCCAGGGAAGTTGCACCCAATCGAGCGGCGCCATGCCAGCGAGGAAAAGCATGGTTCCGAGCAAGCCGATCTTGACGGACTTGTGTTTGTGCAGGAGCAGCAGTCCCATCGTGATCTCGAACGCCATCAGCAAAAGCCCGAACAGAAAGGGACTGACGCTGATGACGCTCACGGTGAGCGTGCGATAGAACGGAATCAGCGCGCCGTTGGCGTAATCAAGGTACGCTTGCGGGTTGCCAAACGTGAACGAACCGTTGACGCCCAGCGCCATGACGAGGAAGAACAAACCGAGGAAGATGCGTCCCGCGTTGGGTTTGGCGAAGCAGAGGACGACCACGGCGAGAACGAAGACGATACTGACGAGCATGGGAGACATGGTTTATATCCTTTTCTCGGCTCGCTCTTTGATTCCGAGCATACACTTGCTCATCATCACGATGTCGCCGAGATCGTAGAGAATGTAGTAAATGACCCAGGGGAATTTAAAGTCATATTTTGTGCGCAGGCGGGTGACCAATCTTGTCTTGCCCTGTCCGAGTTCACTTAAGCTCCACAGCCAGGAGGCGTCTCCCTTTTTATCCCACCACAGAATAGTTTCAGGTCCCTTGAATTCCTTGACCCACATGCCGTTCTTCTGGTTGGGCGTGAAAGGGATAAAGTAATCGTTTTCGATCTTTTGGAATTCGGGCAGGATCTCGCACGAACTGGGTTTGCCGCCGTTGTCGATCCAATCGATGCTGTACCAGCCCGCGCGCGCCGAGCCGATCTGAACGATCCACTTCCAGACTTCGGAGGGTGGCGCGTGGATGGTGACCGCGCGCGTGGCGACGAAGTGAGTCTTCTTCACAATGTCATCGCCTGGAAGCGGACGCGCGGCTTCTTCCTTTGTTGCACCCCACGTCAACGTCCAGGGACGGATGAGGAGAAAATAAAGCGCCATCAAAATGGCGAGGGATGCGAGAACGTACAAGTGTGGGGTCATTTTATCCTTGTTAGTGTTATGTCTGTGACAATTTCTTTGCGCGCTTGTTGGCAAACCAGATGACAAAGCCCATCAGGATCAAGGCTTCGAAAAATCCCAGGCTGGCAATCAAAGGAAGCGACAAACCATCTTTTATCAGTGTGACCAGTTGCCCCATCGGCTGGAAGATGGGCCACAGGATGAAAACGCTTTTGGTAATGCGGAACGCGACCGCATACATCACGCCGATAAAGAACAGGAAGACCATTTCGCTGGCGGGCATGCCGTAGCCGATGTGATAGAGCGAATAGAGGATCGAGCCAAGCACGATGGCGGGGATGATCCCGAAACAGTCTTCAAGCCTGAGCAGGATCCAGCCGCGCCAAAAAATGGCTTCGAAGAGACCGATGGTCAATGCCAGCGCGATAAGCGGCAGGAGGTTTTCGAAGGCTGGAATTTGCAGTCCGCGATAGGCGCCCGCGAATTGCAGGGCGGCAAAAACCAATTGCAGGATGATGCTCACTCCAAGGCTTTTCCACGTCAGACCGAGGTCGGAGATGGGACGCTTGCGGACGGCAATCGTCCAGTAGAGCGGAATTCCGATCCCAAAGACGGTCGCGCCCAAAATGGCGTATAAGCCAAAGTAGGGCATCCCGCCGCCGACGTTCGAACCGACGATGAAGGTGGCGACATAGAGGGTGACAACGACTAGAATCCACGAGACCGCAATGGCGATTAAATCGCGGTTTGGTTTCCAGCGCATTGTGAAAATGGTCCGTCCAGCATCAGCGGCATTGGCAGACATGAAAAGGCTCCTTTCGATTAATGAGGCGGTAATTGAATTACAGACGCGGGTCCGCGCAGAACGCCCGCGATGTGCATGGCGATATGACTCAAAATAGCGGTCAGCGGATTGTTCGCCAGCAAGGAGCCGAGGGTCATGACAGTGTTGCCAATGACAGGTCCCATTACTCCGCCGGCGCGATATTCAGGATATCCCAGATGATAAGCAACGGTCACCGCGAGACTGGCGACGAGGGCCAGCGCGCCGACCAAAATTTTTCCAGGCCAATTTGAAGTCCAGTTCAACAACGTGAAGGCTTGCCAGGTCGCCAGAATTGGCAGCACAGACAACAGCAAAGCGTCCACCAACCCATATGCGACGCCCGACCAGAGAATATCGAAGACCAGAGTCAGCCCTTCCGAGCGCGGGGAGACGGGTTGCGAAAGAACATTTCTGACGGTGAACGCTCCAAACAGGAGCGCGCCAAGCAAACCCCAATGCCAGTTGTGGCGGATGAGGTTGCCAATGGATAATTCACTCCACCGCGCGTACGCGTAGAGAAACGCGCCCGCCAAGCCGAGATAGGGAATCAGATAGATGTTGCGAGGCAGTCGCAGCCATCCAGAGAAAATCGCCGAGGTTGCAAAACCCAGCAAACCTGCGGCTATGACCCACCCCAGATATGCGAACCAGACTTTGTTGCTCACTTCGATGCGCTCCTTTGCGTTGTTAATTTGACTTTATATAGACCAATCGGTATAATACATCTGTTCCCCAAAAAACGAAAGGTGACAAATATCATGTCTATTGCCCGCGAAAAGATATTGCAAACCGCCAGCGAACTGATGGAAAAGCAGGGTTATCACGGCACGGGGTTGAACGAGATCATCCAGAAAAGCGGCGCGCCCAAAGGCTCCCTCTACTACTACTTCCCCGATGGCAAGGAACAACTCGCCAGCGAAGCCATTTTGCGCGCGGGAGGGATCGTGTCGGAACGGTTCCGCGAACAGACAGCGGACGAACCCGACCCCGCGCAGGCCATCCACGATTTTTTATACATGATCGCCAAACGCATGGAGGAGACGAAGTTTTACACTGGCTCCACGATGACGATGATCGCCATGGAGACGGTCGCCGAATCGAAACGGATCAACAAGGTATGCCAGGAGGCGTACTCCATGCTGATCGGCGCGTTCAAGGACAAGTTGCTTTCAGGCGGAATGGAAGAATCCAAAGCCAGCGACATGGCCGAGATGATCGTCGCGGCGGTGGAAGGCGGGATCATTTTGAGCCGCACGTATCAGGATGCAAATCACATCAGGCGGGTCGCGGATCATATCTTCCAGATGTTGAAAGCGTAAGGCGCCAGTCCGAAGACAATGACTTGTGTGGCAAGCAATCCGCGAGGGTTTCGATGAGGCGGGCGCGCGCCTTGGGGCGATGACTCAAATCAACAGTGGGAGCCAATCAACCGACTCCCACTGTGAAAATTGGGCTGCAAAAACTCACCCAGAGCGTGCGAAGGGACTCAATTTTGCAGTCAACGTCAGGGGGCCTTGGATTCCTTGTGTTATGATTGTTTACCCTGCCAATCTTCCAACATTGTTTGGACGCCTGGCAACAAGAGGACAAACAGCAAAATAGTGCTGAGAATGGGGGCAGGCAGGAACATCGAAAAGCGTTGGACTTCATAGACATTATGGATTCCCATCGGGTAGCCCCCAAAAATGGACATGGTCGCTGCAAAGATTCCGACTGGAACTGCCCATGATTTTCGCTTCAATGCCGCAAAAATGAATACCGCCCAGGCTGCTGCGCCCCACCAATTGACCTGTTGGGACATGGCATACAGCCCATTCCAAAACGTGTCGACGTTTGGCGAAAAGGTTTCAGGAGATTGAAAGGTTCCTTGGAACTTCGAGATGGGCGCGACCCCGTCAATGAATGTCAGGACATAGGCAAGCCCGGCAGTAAAGGTCAAGGCAATCACTTTGCCCGGGACGCCCCCGATGAGCAGCATCCCAAACCATAGGACGGCTCCCAGCAAGAAGACCCAGAGAGTAGGCGTCGGCAGCCCGCTGTCAGCGGCAGGGATCATGGGGAAAAAGCCGGACAGCAAAAGAATGGTCGCTGATACAGCGCCCCAAAACCACGCCCATGGTTTTTGTTTCAAAAATCCCCATAAGACCGTTGCGCAAAGCGCGCCGGCCGCAACCCCCAGCCAGCCAAGCACCGCGTACACCAGGCGAACCGTGTTGCTTTCTTCCCACTCGCCAGCATTGAAATGAGTGTGGATCACGATGTTATAGGTATCCGCCAGGAAATACAGGCTCAATCCCCCTGCAATGATTCCCAGCATGGCGAGTATTGCGCCAAGTTTGTAATTGTCTTTCATCGTCATCTCCTTTTGGCAGGTGAAGCGCCTGCCCGTGAAATATGTCACAAATATAACACGACAAATTTCATAAAGATTTGCCTTAAAGCAAATAAAAGGGACGCCGCTCTGAGGCGGCATCCCAATTGGGAAAGGACTATTTTTCGTAAACGGTCACGGTAAAGAAGCCGTCCAGGTCGGCATTCTCCAGAACGAAGATCGCGCGGTCGTTCCAGTACTTTTGGTAATCAGCCGCTTCTTCGGGAGTGGCCTGTCCCAGCGCCATCTTCTTGCCCATTTCCGTGCGCGCAGGGGTGGGAATTGGCAGGATGATCACAAGATTGAATTTGACGCCAACTTTTGCGCCCGTATCCAGGCGAGTGAAGACCCATTCCCGCATCGGGGGGAGTTGCCCGGTCGGCTCATCCTTATACACCATCTTGTTCTGCCGCACGAAGAGGTCGTTCACTGTCCCAAACTCCGAGCCGTTGAAGCCGGTGTGAGGCGACGCGCCAGTGATAAATGTGATGATCTCGCCAAATACGCCGACGAACCACTCATCCTCGGCCCCGGGCGCTTCCACCGCGATCTGTCCGCGCACAGGCACCTCTCCGTCAGGATACAGCGCTTCGAGCGCCTTCTTCGTGATGATCCACGCGCCTGTGGTCGCGCCGCAGGAATGTCCGGACAGTTTAACCGCTTCTTCGTACGTGTAGGGGACGGGACCGGTCGTCTGGCCGAAAATGCCGAAGTACGGCTCTGTCATCATAATGGGCGGGACCTCGGTGATGTACGCCTGATCCCAGGCAAACTCTTCCGCCGTTGCAGGCGCGGGCTCTTCCACGATGGCGTCTGCGGTTGTGGGGGTGCCTTCCTGGTAGATTTTGACATTGAAGAAACCATCCAGGGTGTCCGCGTTCTCGAAGACGAATTTTGCCCTGGCATTCCAGTACTCGTAGTAATCGACCGCTTCTTCTTCTGTGGCTGTACCGGCTGCCATTTTCTTGCCCATTTCCTGGCGTTCAGGGGTTGCGACTGGGGTGATGACTGCAAGGTTGAAATTCACTCCAACTTTCGCGCCATTATCCAGGCGGGTGAAGATCCATTCCATCTGCGGAGGCTGTGTTCCACTGGGTTCGTCTTGGTAGACCATCTTGTTCTGGCGCACAAAAATATCGTTTGCCTGCCCGAATTCCGCTCCAATGAAGCCGGTTTTGGGAGCCGCGCCGGTCAAATAGGTGATGATCTCGCCAAATACGCCGACAAACCACTCATCTTCAGCGCCTGGGGCTTCCACGGCGATTTGCCCGCGCACGGGAATTTCACCGTCAGGATACAGCGCCTCCAGCGCCTTACGTGTGATTGTCCAAGCGCCCGCGGTCGCGCCGCAGGAATGCCCCGCCAATTTGACGGCTTCCTCATAGTAATATGGAACCGCCACCTGCGACTGCCCGAAGATCTGGAAATACGGATCGATCATCAGGATAGGTGGGATCTGTGTAATGTAATCCTGTGTCCAAAGGGATTCTTCTGCTGGCTCGGTGGGCGCGGCAGTCTCCTCGACAACCACCGCCTCGGTCGGGACCTCGGTGGCGGGCGCTGGCTCTGGCGCGCTGGTCGGCGTCGAAGCGGGCGCACACGCTCCCAAGATCAACGCAATAACAACCAACGCCGATGGAACAAACAAAAACCGTTTCATTTTCTTCTCCTTGTGAAAGTTTTTAGTCAATGCCCAATTGGACATTTGTAAGTGAAAATTATCACAACTACAGGCAAAAATCTTTGCCTTAAAGCAAATCCGGGACCAGTCAGCCCTGGTCCCGGATTGCAAAGGAGAATGCGGCTAGCCTGAATATTCTTTCAGCAGGCGTTGCTTGAAAACAGGGATGAGGAGCATGACGACCAGGCTCACTCCCATCAATACATTGTAGAGGTAGTCATTGGTGGCGTGCCGGACGTAGTGTGTGGCGCCGCCGGCGATGACAGCCATCCAGGCGCCGATCAGGCCGTAATACCAGCCCGATGGTTTGCGGTTGCCCAGCAGGTAGATGGCTGCAATGGTCAATGCCATGCTGATCCACAGCCCGAGCCAACCGACGTAGGTGACGGAAATCCCTTCGGCGAACAGCGGGCGTTTGGGATGCCCGTACAGGATGCGGAACGCGGCATGCCCGTTGGCAAAGGATTCGGCGGAAGTAACGCCCAGCATCAGGAAGACCAGGAAATCCACGATCTTCTGCATCCAATCGCCTTTTTCGAGCAGCAACAGCGCGAAGTATGGGATCAAACCGATCGACATGATGGTGACCGCAGGCGGATAGCCGCCCTGTACGCTGCCGACAAAGTTCATCCATGGTACGATCATGTACGCGCCGCCCATGGACGGGATGGCCAGGCACAGCAGGGCCAGTCCACGCGCCCATTTCTCTCCGTTGTAGAGATCTTTGGCGATCACCAGCAACGCAATGCCGGCTGCCAGCGAAAACACGCTCCAGAACGGATAGAAGAACGAAACCAGCCAGACCGTCAGTTCCAACAGCGCGGCTTGAACCGCCATCTCTGGGGTTCCTTCCGCCTTGAACTTTTCGATGCGTGCCTGTTGTCCCTGGACGATCGGGTTGGACATGCCGAACCCGATGAAGGGCACCCACACGATCATCAGGATGGCCGCCAGCACGACCAGGCTGACAACTGCCAGGCGGGTGTTACGAGGGGTTTGAGGTAACATTTCTATCTCCTTGAACGAGGGTATGAAATTCGTGAAAGAATTCACTACTACTGTACCTGTTTCCGCCGATTAAAGCCTTGACATAAGTCAAGAAATGGGTTTTTATGTAAGCATGGATACCAACCTGGAACGACTTATCGAACGATTGCGCCGCGCTGAAGTGTTGGGTTATCTCACCGAAGGGGAGCGCGTGGAGTTGGCCAGGCCGGCTGTTCGCAGATCATTGGGCAAGGGCGATGTCATTTCTTTTCAAGGCGACGACGCTCGCTTTGTGCTGTTCATCGCCAGCGGCGCCCTGCGCTCGGTCATCAGCGCGCCGGATGGAAGGGAGTACATCGTCTCCACCTGGGAAACCGGGGAAGAATTTTGGAGCCATTCGTTGTTGGACGGCGATCCGATGCCCTCTACCTTGGAAGCGATACACAAATCCACTGTGGTGTACCAGTGGCCGGGAGAAATCGCCCTGCAAGCCGTGTTACGCAATGAGCGCGCCACACGCGCCTTGCTCCGCCGCCAGACCCAGTTGATCCGCAAGCGCAGGCAAAATATCTACAACCTGGCTTTCAACCCGGTTGCCAGCCGCCTGGCAAAGTTGGTAGTAGACAAATTCGCCAACGCGGAAAGCCCCACCGTCCAGCGCGACCTGACGCTGGAAGAGATGGCCTCCATGGTGGCCTCCTCGCCGGAAGTCATTTGCCGCATCCTTTACCAGTTCCAGTCGGAAGGTTTGCTGCAAGTCAACCGCGCCAGCATTACCCTGCACAACCGGGAAGGGCTGGAGAAATTGATCCTCAAGGACGAGTGAGACAGGCTATGCCAGATATCGAATCCCTCCTTTCCGGGCACACAATTTTTTCTTCGCTCGATAAGGCCCAGCAGGCCATATTCCAGAGGGAAGCGATCCTGCGTTCTTACCAAAAAGGCGCTTTCATCGTCCAGTATGGGGACGTATGGCCGTATCTTTTTGTCATCGTGAAGGGCAGGGTCACTGCGGCCAAAGAATCGGGCGAAGGGCGCAGCCTGGTGGTGGCGACGTTCGACCCCGGCAATGTTTTCTGGGGGCTGGCCTTTTTCGACGACGGCGCTGTCATGCCGGTTTCTTTGGAAGCGACCGAAGAGGCAAGTCTCTATCTATGGCCGCGGGAGCGCATCCTGCCGGTCATCTTCCAAAATGGGAAATTTTCCTGGGAATTGAGCCGCCTGATGGTCGGGCGGATGCAGCGCGCCAGCGATATTGTGGAGGAACTGGCCTTTCATCCGGTGGCCGGGCGCGTGGCGCGGCTCTTGCTGGACAACTTCCGGCCTGACCAGGGCGCGGCGCCGCGTCACCTGACCCTCGACGAAATGGCCGCTCGCGTCGGCACCACGCGCGAAATGGTCTGCCGCATCCTCTACCGCTTCGCCGAGCAGGGCGCGATCCAGATCAACCGCACCGAATTCATCTTCACAGATCGGGGTATTTTGGAAGAACACACCCGCCGGGGTTAACCGGGCAAGTTCACATCCCGCCTGAGCAAATCCTCCACTGTTTCCCGCCGTTGGATGAGTTGCGCGCCATTTTCCCCCAGCCAGGCCACCGCCGGACGCCGCGCCCCGTTGTAATTGCTCGACATGCTCAACTGGTACGCCCCGCTCATCGGGACGGCAATCAATTCCCCGGCCTCGACTTTCGGCATCGGCAAATCCTCGATGAGGACATCCCCGGACTCGCAGTACGGCCCCGCAATGGAGACTCTCTCGCTTCTTTCCCGACTTGGGCCTGATACCGTTAAACAGGAATAGCGCGCCCCGTACAGCGCGTGACGCGGGTTGTCGGCCAGGCCGCCGTCCACCAGCAGCCACGTCCGCCCGCCCTGCCGTTTGACCGTCTCTACGCGGTAGAGCGCCACACCCGCGCGCGCTGCGATGCTGCGCCCCGGCTCGATGTGCAGGTGCGGCAGATCCACCCCATGCTTCTTGCACCCGGCTTCCACGCTTTCAGCGATCAAATGAACGTATGCGCTCACATCCGGCTGCGGCAATTCGTCTTCGTGATATGCCACGCCCCACCCTCCGCCTGGACAGAAGTGCCACTCGCCTTTGAATCCGATTCCTTTTGCCAACTCCAGCGCCATCTCGATTGCTGGAATCAATGGCTCAGGGTCGCGGAAGTTCGATCCCTGATGGAAATGGATTCCGTTTAACGGCAGATGATTCTTCTTGCAAAACTCTGCCGCCTCCACAAGTTCCTCGCCCGTCATCCCAAACTTGCTGTCGTGCTGACCGGTCTGTGTGTGCGTATGATGCGTTGTCACAGCGAGGCCGGGCAACAATCGCAGCCACAACGACGGCTGTTTACTTGTGTACGTGTGTACTTGTCTACTTACCCTCTCCAGTTCCGTCAAATTATCAACAACAATCGTCCCCGCGTTCTGCAACGCCGACTTCAAGTCGGCTTGCGATTTGTTTACCCCGTGCACCAGAATCTGCTCGCGCGCTACGCCGCCGGCCCTGGCGATGGCGATTTCGCCCTCGCCGGTGCAATCCAGCCACAGGCCGTGACGCTGCGTCCATTGCGCGAGGGCAGTGTTGAGCCAGGCTTTCCCGGCATAGGTAACGGAGGCAGGTCCAGGGTAGGAGGATGCGAGGGCGTCTTTGTAGCCGGCAACGGCATTGTCCATCGTCGCCTGGTCGTACAGGTAGAGCGGGGTGCCGTATTTGTCCGCTAAAAACGCCAGGTCCTGGCCGGCGATGGTCAGGGCGTCTTGCTCGATTTTGGTCGTGTCGGGGAAGAGAAGCAGGCGGTTCATCGCGTGGGACAAAATGTCATTTTGCCCCTACTCTTCGAAGAAGAGGTCCCACCATAACTGCCAGTTTGGCTTGGGTGTGGGGAGGGCGGTCGGCGCGGGCGTTTGGATGGGAGGCGCGCCTTCCTGACCGATGATGACGACGGTATGGTCTCCCTCTTGTTTCATGTGGCCTTCGCCGCGCGCGGCGTCTTCTACGGCCTGGTCGGACGCAGCATAGGCCACCTGCGTCTCCAGGGCGACTTTCGTCAGCGCGGCCTGGGTGGCCTCGGCGCGCACGAGTTCGGCCTGCTTGTCCAGGCGGGCCAGGTTTTCGAGGCGGGCGTTGAAGTCGACGATCAGGATGACCAGGAAGGCGATCCCGGCGATCAC
>JBMOMO010000270.1:0-7756 GCA_049324135.1 Chloroflexota bacterium | reverse complement strand
GTCGTCCTGGCAGTGCTGGTCTACATCTTGCTCTGGCGCACCGTACTTGGCTACCGCATCCGCGCAGTGGGACAAAACCCACACGCTTCGCGCTACGCGGGCATCAATGTCAAACGCCACGTCGTACTGGCCTTGCTGTTGAGCGGCGCTTTTGCCGGGCTGGCAGGCGCTGTACAAGTCTACGGCGTCAACTACCGCATGATCACCGACGGCTCCGCTTCCGGCTTCACCGGCAGCGCGGGCTTCAATGGTATTGTTGCGGCGCTTTTCGGGCAATTGCACCCGATCTGGTCCATCCCTGCCTCCATCTTGTTTGGAGCGCTGCTGGTAGGGGCAAACAAGATGCAACGCGTGGTGCAAGTTCCTTCGGCGCTGGTGATCGCCTTGAATGGACTGGTGGTAGTCTTCGTCGTCAGCAGCGAGATCTGGCGCCGCCGCAGGCAAAGACGCAGGCTTGCTTCCGCCAAAGAAGAATCCCCGCCACCTGGACCTGATCCCGTTGCCCCTGCCCAAGCGGAGGTGAGCGCATGATCTCTGAACTGTTCTCCGTCACGGTGTTGATTGGCATCCTGGCTTCGGGCATCCGCCTGGCTACCCCATACCTGTACGCCGCCATCGGCGAGACTTTCGGGCAGCGCAGCGGCGTGCTCAACCTGGGCGTGGAGGGGCAGATGCTTTTAGGCGCCTTTGCCGCCTTCTATGTATCCTACTTGACCGGCAACCTGTGGCTGGCAATCCTGGTTGCCATGCTGGTCGGCGCAATCATGGGACTGGCGATGGCCTTTGTGACCGTCAACTTGCATGCCCAGCAGGGTATCAGCGGCATCGGCTTCTACCTGTTCGGCCTGGGCGCCAGCGACCTGTTGTTCCAGAAATTGCTGGGGACGGTCAAGATTGCAGACAGTTTCGCAAAAATCCACATACCTTTCCTGAGCGATATCCCCGTAGTAGGCGAAATCCTTTTCAGCCATCACATCCTGGTATACCTGGCTTTCCTACTAGTACCGGCAACCTGGTTCATCTTCAATAAGACCACGCTTGGAATGAAGATCCACGCCGCCGGGGAAAACCCCGAAGCGGCCGATTCGCTTGGGGTGTCGGTAGCAGGCATTCGGTACTTTACGATCGTGCTGGGCGGACTCCTGTCTGGGGTGGCGGGGGCCTCCCTGTCCATCGCCCAGTCCAATGTATTCCAGCAAGGCATGACCAGCGGCATTGGTTTCATTGCCGTAGCATTGGTCTATTTTGGCGGCTGGCGTCCATGGGGGGTGCTGGGCGGGGCGTTGCTGTTCAGCATGGTCAACTCGCTGCAATTATGGATCCAGGTGTTAGGCATACCCATCCCTTCTGACATCGCCGTGATGATGCCGTATGTGCTAACGATCCTGGTGCTGGTTGCGTCCGTATCAAGGGTGCGCGGGCCTTCTGCCCTGACGAAACCCTTCGAACGTGAAGATTGACTTTCTTGCAGGAGGTGTCTGGGAAAAATTTCGGTACTACATTGCATATCGTCAATTCTGAAACAAGGAGAAGATCATGAAGAAGATCGTAAGTTTGTTCGCTTTGTTTGCCCTGTTGGCGCTGGTCCTGGGCGCTTGCGGAACCCCCGCCCCCGCAGAACCCGCCGCAACTGAAGCCCCCGCGGCTACCGAAGCGCCCGCCGCAACCGAAGAACCTGCAGCCACTGAGGAACCTGTCGCAGAGGAACCTTTCCGCGTGGCGGTTGTCATGCCCAGCGCCATCAATGACCTGGCCTTCAGCCAGAGCATGTACGACGCCCTGCTGCTCGTCCAGGAAGAGATGGGCGGTCCCGATAAGTTCGAGATCGTTTATTCTGAAAACATGTTCGTCGTAGACGATGCTGCAGCCGCTATCCGCGACTACGCATCCCAAGGCTATAACCTGGTCATTGCGCATGGTTCTCAATATGGTTCCTCCCTGCAGGAAATTGCTCCGGATTTCCCTGAAACCAGTTTTGCCTGGGGCACCACTGTAGATACCTTCGGCCAGCCGAACATCTTCGCTTACGAAGCCGCAGCTGACGAAGGCGGGTACGTCAACGGTGTGCTGGCTGCTAGCATGACCACCAGCAAGGTGATCGGCGTGGTCGGTCCGATCGAGACCGGCGACGCCAAATTATACGTGGACGGCTTCAAAGCCGGTGTTGTGGCTACCAATCCCGAAATCACGGTCAACGTAAACTACATCGGTTCGTTCTCCGACGTGGCGCTGGCTGCAGAAGCCGCCAACACCCACATCTCCGCTGGCGCAGACGTGTTGACCGGCACCGCCCAGATGGTCGTCGGCGCAATCGGCAAGGCCGAGGAGTCCAATGCGCTCTGGTTCGGCACGCAGTCCAACCAGACCTCCCTGGCCCCCACGATCGTGGTTGCCAGCCAGGTCTATCACTGGGAAGTCGTGCTCAAAGAAATGCTCACCTTGATCGAGGGCGGCACGCTTGGCGGTCAGTCCTTCACTATCAACCTCGCCAATGGCGGCGAATTGGTCGAGTACAACCCCGATTACACCGTCCCGGCCGAAGCCCAGGCGCTGGCCGAAGCAGCTATCAACGGCATCATAGATGGTTCCGTTGACCCATTGAAATAAACGAAATTGCCTGACGCCCTGGTAGGTCCCTGCGGCCTGCCAGGGTATTCTTAAGTCACCTGCGGCGAACATGCCGCTTTCGAATACAGACCATAGAGAGCAGGAAGGCAAAATATGACAGAAGCAAATATACTCCCCTCTGGTCAGGCGCGCATCGATAGCCTGGAAATGCGCGGCGTGACGAAGCGGTTTCCAGGCGTGCTGGCCAATGACCATGTGGATTTCGATGTGAAGGCTGGCGAGGTCCACGCCCTGTTGGGCGAGAATGGCGCCGGCAAAAGCACGCTCATGAAAATTCTCTATGGACTGTACCACCCCGACGAGGGCGAGGTCTTGCTAAATGGGAAACCGGTCAGCATCGATTCCCCAACCGATTCCATCAAACTCGGCATCGGCATGATCCACCAACACTTCATGCTGGTGCAAACATTGACCGTTGCCGAGAACGTGGCATTGGGACTGCCCTCCTCTCGTGGCCCGTTGACCGATCTAGACCTGGTTTCAAAACGCATCCTCGAACTGGCTGGCATCTATGGCCTGAAAATTGACCCGGACGCCTACATCTGGCAACTTTCTGTAGGACAGCAACAGCGCGTGGAAATCATCAAAGCCTTGTATCGCGGCGCAGCCCTGCTGATCCTCGACGAGCCGACCGCCGTGCTTACCCCGCAGGAAGTAGACGAGTTCTTCGTCATTATGCGCCAGATGGCAAGGGACGGGCATGCACTTATCTTTATTTCTCATAAACTACACGAAGTCGTCGAAATCAGTAACCGCGTGACCGTGCTGCGCGATGGGCGCAAAATCGGCACACGCCCCACCTCTGAGATTACCAAACAAGACCTGGCTAATTGGATGGTCGGACGCGAAGTCGGTTTCGCCCCCAATCGCGGGGAAGTGCAGCGCGGCGAAGTACGTCTGCAACTGGAAGATGTCTCCTGTGGCAGTGACCGCGGTACGCCCGGCCTGCGCGGCGTCAGCCTGGACGTCCACTCCGGTGAAATCCTGGGCATCGCGGGCGTTTCCGGCAACGGACAGCGCGAATTGGCCGAAGTCATCACCGGCCTGCGCAAAGTGACCGGCGGCAAAGTGATGCTGGAAAGCGAAGACGTGACCAACATGCTGCCCGCGCAACTGACCGAACGCATGTTGTCCTACATCCCCGAAGAGCGCATGAGGGATGGCATGATCAAAGACTTCACAGTGGCTGAAAATATGGTCTTGCGCGAACACCATAAACAGCCCTTCTCACGCTCCGGCTTCCTGAACCTGGGCGAGATCGCCCACCACAGCGGGGAACTGATCACCAGGTTCCAGGTCAAAACGCCCTCGCGGGAAACGCTCGCCAAAAACCTGTCGGGCGGCAATATCCAAAAGGTGGTCATTGCGCGCGAACTCTCCCGCCAGCCACGCGCCATCATCGCCGCCCAGCCCACACGCGGGCTAGACATCGGAGCGACCGAATACGTCCGCCAACAATTGATCGAACAGCGCAAGGCGGGCGTCGCCATCCTGCTGGTATCCGAAGACCTGGACGAAATCCTGGCGCTCTCTGATCGCATCGCGGTCATCTACGAAGGCCAGATCATGGACATCGTCCCGCGCGAGGAAGCCACACCCGAAAAACTCGGCCTGCTCATGGCCGGCGTCAAGGAAGATGCCGTAGTAACGACTTAAGTCGTTACTACCTTTATGCTACAATCCCATTCCATCGGTTCGGTGGTCGCTGGCGACCCAAAATCCCAGCGGCGTGGGGTAAAGCCCCTCGAAAAGCGCCGCCGTCCTTATAAAGGAGGTATCCACCCATGAACCTTTGGCAGAACTATATTCGCCCCACATCCATCCCAGAAGCGATCACTGCGCTCACATCCGCGCCCGGCCCGGCGCTCGCCATCGGCGGCGGCACGGACATCATGCTCGACCTGAACCAGGGCCGCCATTCCCCTGTCCATACAATCGTAGACCTGACCGAAATCCCAGAGATGAAATTACTCGAACTGCGGGATGAGCGTCTCTTCGTTGGCGCTGGCGTGACCGTTTCCCGCATCTCCCGCGACCTGCTGGCTGCTACCCATGCCCAAGCCCTGACCGAGGCCTGTAACCTGATCGGCGGCCCCCAGGTGCGCAACGTCGCCACGCTGGGCGGGAACGTGGCCCACGCCCTGCCCGCCGCCGACGGCACCATCGCCCTGATGTGCCTGGACGCCGAAGCCGAGGTAGCCGGCCCGGGCGGGGTTCGCCGCGCCTCCCTGCCCGACCTGTTCGTTGGCCCCGGCAAATCGTCCTTGGGCACTGGCGAGGTCATCGTCGGTTTTTACGTTTCCAAAATCCAGCCGGGGCAGGCCTCCGCCTTCAAGCGCATCATGCGCCCGCAAGGGGTGGCCTTGCCGATCATCAACAATTCTGTCTGGCTCGAACGGGATGGCGACGCCATCCAGGAAATCCGCATCGCGGTGGGGCCCGGCGGCGCCGTACCTTTCCGCGCCCGCAAAGCGGAGGCCTTCCTGTCAGGCAAGCCTTACTCGAAAGAGAATGTTGCCGCCTCGCTGGAATCCCTGATCGAGGAAGTCAAATTCCGCACCAGCGCCATGCGCGCCACGGCGGAATATCGCTATCACCTGGTTGGCTCGCTGCTGAAAGACACCCTCGAAACCGCCTGGGAACGGGCTGGATAGGGCGTCTTCACCACAAAGTCACGGAGACACAAAGACACTAATTTATTGTTTTATGACTTCGTGCCTTCGTGCCTTAGTGCCTTTGTGGTGAGTACCTGAGAAGGATAACTTATGGAAAACCAAATCACCCTTACTGTTAACGGGCAATCCCATACCCTGACCGTCAACCCCGATGAAACCCTGGCAGACCTGCTGCGCAAACGCCTGAAACTGACCGGCACCAAGATCGGTTGCGAAGAAGCCGAATGCGGCGCTTGTACCGTCATCCTGGACGGCGAACCGACCCTGTCCTGCGTGTACCCGGCCATGCGCGCGGATGGCAAAACGATATTGACGATTGAGGGCCTCGCTGCCCTCACCCCAACCCCTCTCCCTCAGGGAGAGGGGCAAGGGGTGAGGGTGAAACTTCACCCCTTGCAGGAAGCCTTCGTGGAGCACGGCGCGGTGCAGTGCGGATTCTGCATCCCCGGCCAGATCATGACAGCCTACGCGCTGCTGGAGCGCAACCCGGACCCCTCGTCCGATGAGATTCGCTATGCGCTGAAGGACACGCTCTGCCGCTGCGCGGGTTATCCCACCATCGAGAACGCCATCCAGGACGCGGCCAACTCCCTGCGCACGGGCGAACCCATCCACCCGCCGCGCATCCCCAACTCGGTCAATGCCAAAAGCGTCATCGGCAAAAGCCAGGTGCGCCCGGATGCGGTTGACAAAGTGACCGGGAAAGCCATCTACACCGATGACCTGGAATTCCCCGGCATGTTGTTTGCCAGCGTCCGCCGCGCGGGCGTACCGCACGCCATTTTGAAGAGTCTCGACACCAGCAAGGCTCAAAACTTAGCGGGCGTAGTAGCGGTTTTAACCGCTGAAGACATCCCCGGCGAGCGCACGCACGGACTGGTCGTCTACGACTGGCCGGTGCTGGTTGGGATCGGGGAACGCGTCCGCTACGTGGGGGATGCGGTAGCGCTAGTAGCCGCGGAAACGCAGCAGATCGCCGAGCAGGCCGCAGCGTTGATCGAAGCGGAGTTCGATCCCCAACCGGTGATCAAATCCGCCGTCCAGTCCTACCAGCCGGATGCGCCCAAACTGCACGAATCCGGCAACCTGCTCAAGCACATCAAGGTGCGCAAGGGCGACATGGAGGCGGGCTTTGCCAGGGCGGAGGTCATCCTGGAACATACCTTCCACACGCAGATCACCGACCACGCCTTCCTGGAGCCGGAATGCAGCATTGCCGTGCCGCTCGAAGACGGGCGCATGGAGGTGTACGTCGGCTCGCAAATCCCATACCAGGATCGCACGCAGGTAGCGCGCGCGCTGGGCTGGCCGGAAGAGCGCGTGCGCATCGTGGGGCAGTTGATGGGCGGCGGCTTTGGCGGCAAGGAAGACGTGATGGGGCAGATCCACGCGGCTATGTTGGCGAACACCACCCGACGCCCGGTGAAACTGCTCTTCGACCGTCACGAGAGCCTGGTGGTGCATCCGAAGCGACATGCCACGCAGATCAAGGTCAAGATCGGCGCGCTGAAGGATGGCCGCATTGTAGCCGCCGAGACCGAACTGTACGGCGATACCGGCGCATACGCCTCGCTGGGCGAAAAGGTGATGACGCGCGCCACCACGCACTCGGCCGGCCCGTACGACATCGAGCATGTCCGCGCCGACTGCTACGCCATGTACACGAACAACCCGCCCGCCGGGGCCTTCCGCGGCTTTGGCGTCACCCAGTCGGCCTTTGCGGTCGAAAGCATGATGGATACCCTGGCCGAAACCCTCGGCATGGACCCGGTGGAACTGCGCCGCAAGAACGCCCTGCGCGTGGGCAGCATCACCAACACCGGGCAGGAACTACGCGACAGCGTGGGGCTGGTGGACTGTATCGACAAAGTGGAAGCCGAGATGCGGAAACTGAACCCGCATCCCTTCAAGCCTCGGCCTGTTCCCGGCTCCGACCATCTGGTGCGCGCCTGGGGCTTTGCCGCGGCCTACAAGAACACCGGGCTGGGCGGCGGCGCTCCCGATACCTCCGGCGCAGACCTGGAACTCTACGACGACGGCGCCTTCGAGGTGCGCAGTTCGGCGGCCGAACTCGGCCAGGGACTGGTCACGGTCATGCGCATGGCGGTGGCCGAGGAGATGGCCGTCCCGCCCGAACAGGTCAGGGTGCTGGTGATGGACACCGACCTGACCCCCAACGGCGGCCCAACCACAGCCTCGCGGCAGACCTACGTGACCGGCAACGCCTCGCGCCTGGCGGCCGTCACCCTGCGCGAAGCCATCACCCGCGCGCTGGCCGAAAAGCACGACCTCCCGCCCGAACAGGTCAAGTTCGAAAATGGAGTAGTGCGCGTCAACGGCGCAACGCTGACCTTTGCCGAAGTAGCGAAAGAGATGAAAGCCATGGGGCAGAACCCGCGCGCGCTGTACGAATATGAGGCCCCCAAGACCCAGCCGCTCGGTACGGGCGGCGA
>JBMOMO010000269.1:0-7878 GCA_049324135.1 Chloroflexota bacterium | reverse complement strand
AAGATAACGAAGCGCTGGTGCGCGTCAGGGCGGTTTCCCTCAACGCCGGGGATGTTTACACCCTGCGCGGGGACCCCTGGCTGACCAAACTGATGGTCGGCTTCCCCAGGCCGAAAAACTACATCCCCGGCTGGGACATAGCCGGGGTGGTCGAGGCGGTCGGCGCGAGCGTGACCCAGTTCCACCCCGGCGACGAGGTCTACGCCTCGTGCAGCAGCGCCCTGGCCGAATTCGTCAGCGTGGCCGAGGACAAACTGGCGCGCAAACCTGCCAACCTGACCGTTGAGCAGGCCGCCGCCGTGCCGACAGGCGCCATCACCGCCTTGCAAGGCCTGCGCGACGCTGGCAGGCTGCAACCCGGCCAAAAGGTGCTGATTAACGGCGCTTCGGGCGGTGTGGGCGTGTTTGCCGTGCAGATTGCCAAAGCCCTCGGCGCCATAGTGACCGGCGTGTGCAGCGCCCGCAACCTGGAGATGGTGCGCTCGCTCGGCGCCGACGCGGTAATTGATTACACCCGCCAGGATTTTACCGCCAGCGGCCAACGCTACGACCTGATCCTCGACAACGTCGCCAACCACTCCTTCGCCCACCTGATGCGCGCCCTGACCCCCCAGGGCAAAATCATCCCCAACAGCGGCAACGGCGGCATGAGCTATGTCTTCAAGGCTTTCCTGCTCTCGCCCTTCTTACGCCAACTGGGCAGCATGTACCTGGCCGCGCCCAACGCCAAAGACCTGACCCTGCTCAAGGAGTGGATTGAAGCCGGGAAGGTTAAAGTGGTCGTTGACCGCGCCTACCCGTTCAGCCAGACCCAGGAAGCCTTCCGCTCACTGGAAACCGAACACGCCCGCGGCAAAGTAGTCATCACCCTGTCGTAGCACCCAATTTTTTCCGCAACAAAATCGTAGGGCGAGATTAATCTCGCTCTACTGAGGAGCGTTAACTCATGGACACCAAAATCATCCTTTCCGCCACCTGGATCGTTGTCATGCTGATTTACCTGCTCGGCGATGTGCTGCGCATCTACAGCGGCGATATGGCAAAGATGATGGCCGCGACACCTTTCCCCCAGGCGGCCTGGCTCATTGCCGCCGTCCTGATGCTGATTCCCATCTTGATGGTTTTCCTAACCCTGGTGCTGCCCCAGCCAGTCAACCGTTGGGCCAACATCGGCCTGGCCGGTTTCTTTATCCTGTTCAATCTGGTTGGTCTGCCAACCTACCCCTCACTGTACGACAAATTCCTGCTCGTGGTCAGCATGGTTTTCAATGGCGTGACGATCTGGTACGCCTGGCATTGGGCCTGACCTGAAAACGGAATGGCGATTAACACGGCTGCCTGTGCACAGGCAGCCGTGTTTTGTTTGGGGAGGTGGTCAAACAAGTTGTGACGCGACACAAATGTACGCTATGATTGACATAATGTATAAATTGTATTACTATAAGTACGCTGTTATTTACAATAAGTAATGCGAAGTAAACAAAGGAGAAACCATGTCTGAACGAAAAGTAACCATCTCTGTCTCCCTGGTCAGTACCCTGCTTATTTTGGGTTACTACCTGATTAAATTAATCCCGATGTTCCAGCAAGGCGATTTAAACCCGGATGAGGTTTTTCGCCTGGCCGGAATTGTCATCGTTGCCTCCATTGTTCTCAATATTGCCGGCAACATCATCGCCAATATTGTCATCAACATTGTCCATGCCATCCAAACCCGGTCAGACAAGGAAGTGCGCCTGGTCGAGGACGAGCGCGACAAGTTGATCGGGTTGAAAGGCACCCAGGTTTCGTACATCGCTTTCTCATTGGGTGTGCTGGCATCCATGTTGACTTTTGTCTTTGGACAGCCCCCGCTGGTGATGTTCAGCCTGATTGTTTTTTTCTCGCTGCTGGCAGAAATTATCGGAAATCTCTCGCAGTTCTATTTTGACAGCCAGGGGAGTTGACATGCAAAAATATCAGGTTCGCAACAATATCCGCAAACTACGTTTCAATAACGGCGAAATGACCCAGGAGCAATTGGCTGAAAAAGTCGGCGTGACGCGCCAGACCATCATCGCCATTGAAGGTGGCAAGTACGCTCCCTCGCTCGAACTGGCCTTCAGGATTGCCCTGGCCTTTGACGTGCCGATTGGTGAAGTCTTTTCTTATGAAACTGAGGACGGCAAATGAAAGCAATTCTCTATACCCAATACGGCCCGCCCGAAGTGCTGCGCCTGACAGACCTCCCCAAACCGAACCCACGCCCGAACGAGGTGCTGGTCAAGATCCGCGCCACTACCGTCACCATCGGCGATTGCCGGATGCGTAGTTTTACCGTCCCGCCCGAGCAATGGTTGTTTGCCCGCCTGTACCTGGGCGTTTTCAGGCCACGCCGCCCGGTCTTGGGCATGGAACTGGCCGGGGACATCGAGGCGGTTGGCGCGGCAGTCACACGTTTCAAGCCGGGTGACGCTGTCTTTGCCTCTACCTTCGAGGCGGATTGGGGCGGGTACGCCGAGTACAAATGTTTTCCAGAAAACGGCGCGCTGGCGCTCAAACCGGCCAACCTGGATTACGGGGAATCTGCCGCCTCAATCGGGGGCGGGCTGACAGCGCTGCGCTGTTTGCGACAGGCCAACCTCCAACCAGGGCAGGCGGTGCTGGTTTATGGCGCGTCTGGTGCGGTGGGGACGAATGCCGTTCAACTGGCGCGAAATCTATTTGGCTGTGAGGTGACCGGGATATGCAGCGCGGCCAATCTCGACCTGGTGAAATCGCTCGGCGCGTCCCATGTTTTGGACTATACCCGCCAGGATTTCACCACCCAGGGACCGCGTTACGATGTGGTTTTTGACGCTGTTGCCAGGTTTCCCGCTGCCCAGGCTCGAAGGGCGTTGAAACCCGGCGGGGTGTACCTGAATGTCCATCGGGACGCCCACGCCAAAACCGGCCAGACGCGCCTCCAAGAACTTGACGAACTCAAAACACTGCTCGAAGCCGGGCATCTCAAGCCGGTCATCAACCGGGTTTATCCGTTTGAGAAAATTGTCGAGGCCCATCGCTATGTCGAACAGGGCCATAAAAAAGGCAATGTCATCATCCAAGTTGCGTAAAATTAAGGAGCAAGTCATGAAAGCCATCATTTTTACCGAGTACGGTTCCCCAGATGTTCTGCAACTCGCTGAAATCCCCAAACCGACCCCCAAAGATAACGAAATCCTGGTGCGGGTGCGGGCTACCCCGGTCAATTACGGCGACCTGACCGCGCGGGATTTTGCCCATGCCGAATTCAACATGCCTGCCCCACTCTACCTCCCGGCGCGCCTGGCTTTTGGCTGGAACAAGCCCAAAGTGAATATCCTCGGCAGCGAATTGGCCGGGGATGTGGAAGCAATCGGGAAGTCCGTTACCAAATTCAGGCCCGGCGACGCTGTTTTTGCCTATGTCGGTATGAACATGGGCGCGAATGCCGAATACATCCGCCTCCCTGAAAACGGGATGGTCGCCCTCAAACCCGCCAACGTGGACTATGCTGAAGCCGCCACCCTGCCCTATGGCGCCATCATGGCTGCCAGCCTGCTCACAAAGGTCAAACTCCAGCCGGGGCAGAAAATCCTGGTCAACGGCGCGTCCGGCGGAATCGGCGCGATGGCCGTCCAACTCGCCAAACAGCATTCCGGCGCGCAAGTGACCGGGGTATGCGGCGCAGCGCGCATGGAGTATGTCAAAGCCCTGGGCGCGGACAAGGTGATTGACTACAAAAAGCAGGATTTCACCCAAAGCGGCGAGCCCTACGATGTGATTTTCGACATCCTGGGGCGGGTTTCGTTCGCCCGCGCCAAACAGTCGCTGAAGCCGGAGGGTATTTTGCTGTATGCCAGTTTCAAGGGCCGCGCGCTCTGGGATATGCTCTGGACGGCGCTTTTCAGTCGTCAAAAGGTCATCTGTTCCCTGGCGGATGAAAAGGTTGAAAGCCTGGAATTGGTCAGGCGGTTGGCTGAAACGGGTAAAATCAAAGCCATGATAGACAAACGTTTCCCGATTGAACAGGCTGCCGAAGCGCATCGCTACATTGAGCAAGGGAATAAGCAGGGGAGCGTGATCATCCATATCGAACAGCCAAACACCCTTAAAGGAAGTTTATGAAAGCAATGCTTTGCACCGCTTATGGTCCACCCGATGTTCTAAAGTTTGGCGAATTGCCAAAACCGATGCCCACTGGCAGCCAAATCCTGATTCGCGTCCACGCCGCCGCCGTCACCATCTCCGATTGCATCGTGCGCAGCGGCAAGGTCAAACCGCTGTTGTGGCTGCCGATGCGCCTGTTCGTCGGGTTCACCCGTCCGCGCAACCCGGTGCTGGGGCTGGATTTGGCCGGGCAGGTGGAGGCGGTGGGCAACGCGGTGACGCGCTTCAAAGTCGGTGACCCGGTCATCGCTTTTACCGGCAAGCATTTTGGAGCCTACGCCGAATATGCCTGCCTGCCCGCCGACGGCGTGCGCGGCCCGCAGGATGCCCTGATTGCGCCCAAACCATCCAACCTGACCTACGCTGAGGCCGCCGCCCTGCCTTCACGCGGCGGGCTGGCCTGGCACTTCCTGGGGCAGGGACAGGTGCAGGCCGGGCAGCGGGTGCTGGTCTTTGGCGCTTCCGGCGCAACCGGAACTTTCGCCGTTCAACTGGCAAAGCACTTGGGGGCTCACGTAACCGGGGTGTGCAGCACGGCCAATCTCGAATTTGTCAAATCGCTGGGCGCAGATGCGGTGATTGACTATACCCACGAGGATTTCACCCAACGCCCGGAACGCTACGATCTGATTTTCGACGCAGTGGGCAAACGTTACAGCAAAAAAATCGCCTGCCACAAGGCGCTGACGTTGAACGGGAAATTGATCTCGGTAGATGATGGCACGCCTCAATTAGGAACAGATGCTATGATTCGGCTCAAAGAACTCGTCGAGGCCGGGCATCTCAAACCGGTCATTGAGCGGGTCTATCCGCTGGAGCAAACCGCCGAAGCGCATCGTCACGTTGAAACCGGACACAAGCGCGGTAATGTGGTCATCACTATCAATGGGGATTAAGATGATCGCTTGTCGAATAACTTCTCGACTGTTATGTTGTTGATTGTTTCCTGGCGCCTCAGAAAAGGGATTGTCATCAACCCATTGACAAATTCCCATACTTGATTATAATAGGAAACGAAAATAGTTTTTCGTTTCTAGGATGACAAAAACAATGGATAGCGATCCCCAAAAACAAACCATCGCCGAGGCCTTCAAAAAACACTTCCAGCACTTCGGCTTCAAAAAAACATCCGTGGACGATGTTTCGACAGAACTGCACATTAGCAAGAAAACCATCTACCAGCATTTCAACACCAAGGAAGAGATTTTCTACTTCGTGGTCAGCCAGGTTGCCCGCCAATACCTGCGGCAGATGGAAAACGAACTGGCGCATCTTCCCAACACCGAAGCGCAGTTGACCCGGCTGATCCATCTGATTTTCAGCGAAGCCAAACAATGGCTCAAGGAAAATGACGCCTTCGAGTTCCGCTACAAATACGAGATCGGCGAACTGGCCTTCAAGGATGCCTACAGCGAACTGCTGGCCCGCCTCCTCCAGCAGGGCATGGAAGCAGGCGAATTCGCCCAGTCCCCCCTCGAGTTGACCGTGCGCATGATTCAGGGCATGATCTCCGAATCGATGCGCCTGGTTTCAGCCAACCCCGCCCTTGAGGTTGAAAACCACCTGACCGAGGGCATTTTGAAACTGGTGAAATAAGTTAGCGAGTGGCAGTCGCCTGCCGGTGACTGTCTTTTTTTGACCAATGAAAACTAAAAACCATAAACGTTTACAAACCAAAGGAGTTTTCCATGCAAAAACCAACCCTCTTGACCACTCCCGCCAAAACAGCCCTGTTTGGCCTGATCCTCGGCGTCATCCTTCTACTCGGCGGCATCCCCTTCCAAATCATCCTCGGGTTGGGACGCATCGGCGCCAGCGGCGAGGCCGAAAAGCTGGCCTATGGGCTGATGTCGCAAGCCTCGCTGGTGCTGGTCGCCGGGTATGGGCTGACTTTTTTGGGCGGGATCGCCTTTTGGCAGTTGGGGCCATTCTCGCTGCGGCGCCAGCGCTGGTTCCTGATCGCCTTCCTGGCTTTCTACCTCTGGCTGCCGCTGGATTGGTACTTCATCAGCCTCGACTTGCGTTTTGCGCTCGCCTTCGATCCCGCCCTGCCACTGACTCGCGAACTCAAGCAGTTGTTCGACGCCCGCGAAGCCTTCGCCCCGCTGCCATTATTGGCTCTACTCGGTTATCTGATGGCGATTGGGATGGCAGTTTTCCAACCTGAGTTGAGCCGGAAGGAAAAATAAAATATTCGATTATCACCTTCAAGGATGGAGAGATCCTCCCATCAGGATAAATTTTGCTGAGAGTTAAATAACGCCTCGGCGCGCTCCTTGATCCCCAAAAGACACTTGCGCGTCATCGGCAGGTCGCCGAATTCGACCAGCAGGTTGAACAGGGCGGCAGGCGAATTCCAGAGACACTTCATCCGCACCCGTGTCATCCAGCCCTGTTTTTTTTCCACATCATGACGGACGCGCGGATTGACCCGCCATCGAGTACAGGCCTTCGCGATACTCCCTCGGTGTGACCCCCGACCATTTTTTGAATGCCTTGCGGAAAACGCTCGGCTCGGAGAAACCCAGCAGGTACGTGATCTGTTCGACCGTGTAATTCTCGCGCAGGTATTTTTGCGCCAGCCGTTGGCGAACATCCTTGTACAAATCGCTGAACGCAACGCCTTCATCATCCAGGCGCTTTTGCAATGTGCGCACGCTGACCGCCATCTCGCGGGCGACTTTGTTAATGGACAGCCCTTCATCGTCCAGATTCGCGAGGATGATCTTTGTCACGGCGCGCGTATGTTCATCGTTGCGATCCATCTCGGCCAGGAATTCCTGCGCGTATTTTTCGAAATATTCCAACAGGCTTGGGTTGGGCAATTGGATCGGGACGCTGGCAAGGCGCATGTCCAGCGTGAAGGAGTTGTCCTTTTGACCGAACTTGACCGGGCACTTGAAGATGCGGTCATACTCGGACCTCGAGGCGGGTTCCGGGTAAATGAACGTCACCTCCAACGGACAGATATCCACGCCCGTCAGCGAACGTATCATCCGCACGCTGGAGGAGAAGGTGGATTCGAAACAGTGCCGCGACATCTTCGGCGCGTGAGGCGGGGTGAAGAAAACCAGCCTGACCTTGTTCAACCTCAGTTCCGGGCGCGCGTCGATCAGATTGCCGATGATGCGCGAGTATCGCCCCGATTTCTCGAAGGCCTCCCCCAGCGTTTTGCAATTCATCATCAGATAGCCGAGAATGGACCAACTGCCGGCCTCGGCGAATTCTCCCATGTGCAGGCCAAAATACGGGTCGTCCACGAAGCGCGCCGCCTCATCCTGAATGAGCAGGTACGTCTCGATGGGCAGGCGCGTGTCGGGCGCTTTGACCACCCCAGGCTCCACGCCGATGGAGCGCAGGAAGGCGTCGATATCCACCTTCAGGGAGTTAAGGTAGAGGAACATCTGCGAGAGGACGGTCACAGAGACGGTGATTGGTTCCGGGGAAGTGTCCATGTTTTAATGATAGTCCAAAAGAGGGCTGAAAAGTATGCGCCAAATGACACTTTTTTTGCAGAAAATGTCATAGGCAATTGACCTGAATTGGTATACGATTAGGCTGACCAAAGGTTTGCCGTTGGAAAGGAGTAGACATGAGAAAAGCAACCAAAACCGTTGCCACATGGTTCGGCGTGACCGCCGGGCTGGCCGCGCTGGAGCACGGCTATTTTGAAATCCTGCAAGGGAATGTCCGCCCGTCCGGGGTGAT
>JBMOMO010000268.1:0-7942 GCA_049324135.1 Chloroflexota bacterium | reverse complement strand
CCCATTCTCGAAACCACTGTCATTGCTCATGACGGATTTTCCAGTTTCTCCTTCCCCTCCGCCTTTGCCGCCCCGCGCCTGATCTTCCCCGTCAAACGCGGATATTCCTACAGCGTCAGCGGCTGGATGAAAGGCGAAGGCGTCAGCGGCGAAGGCGGTCTCACCCTGCGCTGGGCAGATTGGATGTACGGCGGCATGATTCCGCTGACGAAAGAAAACCTGGAGCAACGCCTGCTCAGCCCCGAAGGCGATTACAACCTGCAGTTCTACCTGGACGCCAACGTCCCCGTCAACATCGGCGAGTGGGGACTTTCTCCCTTTTCCTTCACCCCGGAACGCGGCGGGCTGGAATACGTCCGCGATATGCTGGCGCTGTTCGAGAAATACCATCTCAACTCGCAATATTGGGTCTACTCCCGCTTTGGGAATTACTTCATTTACAAAAACGCCTTCCCTGGCGGCTATGAATGGCCCGGCCCTGAAAATGCCAACCAGCCGTTGATCGATTTGCTGACGGAAATCCTTCACGCGCCGTAACGAGCGCATATCTGGTCCGCCTCCTCTCCCAGCCCGCCTGAAACCCCAGCCGGTTGCCGGCCCGTGCGGCAGGTCCCGTTGCGCGGCGCCTCGTCGAGATGAGTGACACCTTCGGCAGGGTGAATGGGCTGAAGGTCAGACTCGCAAAACGAGCCTGAAAACTGTAAACTTGGAGCATACCCAAAAACGCGGCCTGCCGACTTAAGTCCGCAAGCCGTTCCACAGACAGGCTCTACTGGAGGAGTGCGTGATGAACGTTTCATTCGATATACGGGGACAGGTGGCTGTCGTCACCGGCGGGGCGGGGGTCCTGTGTGCGGCCATGTGCCGCGCCCTCGCCGAAGCGGGCGCAAAAGTCGCCGTGCTGGATGTGCGTCTGGAACCTGCCGCCGCGCTTGCCGCCGAACTTGGCCGCGGGGCGATTGGCCTGGAATGCAATGTGCTCGACAAAGCCAGCATCGAATCTGCCGCCGCAAAAGTTCTCGATACCTTTGGGCGGGTGGACATCCTGATTAACGGCGCGGGCGGCAACAAACCCCAGGCCACCACCAACCCCGAACAATCCTTCTTCGACCTGCCCGCCGACGCCCTCCGCTGGGTCTTCGACCTCAACCTGATGGGGACGATGCTGCCGTCACAGGTTTTCGGGAAAATCATGGCAGGGCAAAGAAGCGGCGTCATCGTCAACCTCTCCTCGATGAACGCCTTCCGCCCGCTGACCCGCATTGCCGCCTATTCCGCCGCCAAGGCAGGGGTGAGTAACTTCACCCAATGGCTGGCGGTTCATCTCGCGCAGGAATACAGCCCGGAGATTCGCGTCAACGCCATTGCCCCCGGCTTTTTCGTCGGCGACCAAAATCGGAAACTGCTCCTGAACGAAGACGGCTCCCTGACCCCGCGTGGACGTCAGATCATGTCGCATACGCCGATGGGGCGTTTTGGCGTCCCCGAGGATTTGCTCGGCGCGTTGATGTGGCTGGTCTCGCCCGCCTCCGCCTTCGTCACCGGGATTGTTGTGCCGGTGGACGGCGGGTTCTCCGCATTTTCAGGTGTATAGTTGGCGATGTCGATGGAACAACCCGGACGGAAGATGAAATCTGCAATACCCTGTCCAACGACGGGGAGCGCGGAAAAACCGAACGCCAAAGTCACC
Source organism: Chloroflexota bacterium (assembly GCA_049324135.1). GTDB lineage: Bacteria > Chloroflexota > Anaerolineae > Anaerolineales > Villigracilaceae > JAABUE01. The sequence continues at coordinate 6,252 of JBMOMO010000268.1, read as the reverse complement.
CGCCCGCCAAATTTCGACGGCAGGCGAATTTTCCAGAGGTTGAAATGATCGCCCCCAGCCAGCCCGAAATGGACATATCCATCGCCGCCACCCTGCATTCCCACCTGGCCCGCTACCCATCCCTGCAATTGGCGGATGTCTATAAACTCATCCACCAGGCCGCCCTCGGAAGCGCACACGCCATCCGCGACGCAGAATCGGCGCGCAACCGGCTGGCCCGAGAACTGGCAGAAATGGGCGCGGGGCCAGACGAGCCCCTGTTCGACCCGCTATCCGATGAGACCGGCATCGTCCGCGTTCACCTGCGCCCGTTTCTCGCGCAAGGCGGCGACCCTGCCCAATTGTTCGCGGCCTTCCTCCGCACGGCAAACGAATTTCACGGCGTCACGCAAACCCTGGAACGATACTGGGACATCGCCGCCGGCCTCGGCTGCTTCCCAGCCGGCGACATGCAGGCCTTCCTCCGGCCCCTGCGGGCGCAAAACTACCCTGCCCTTCACCATTCACCCGAATATGAGCGGCTCTACCGCCCGGCCTATCGCGTGATAAAAAGAGACCATCTTGCAAAACAGGAGACTTAATGAAAAAAGCGGATTTTGGCGTCATCGGACTGGGCGTCATGGGACACATGCTCGCCCTCAACATGGAACGCAACGGATTCAAAGTGGCAGGCTACGACCTGGATGTGGAAAAAGTCCGCGCCTTTGGGGCGGGCGCCGACGAAAAGAATCTCATCGCCTGTGAGAGTCTCGACGCGTTTCTTTCGACCCTCGAACTGCCACGCCGCATCCTGATGATGGTTCCCGCTGGAAAACCCGTCGACGCGGCGATTGCCGCGCTCAAACCGCACCTCGCCCGGGGCGATTTGCTCATCGACGGCGGCAACACTTTTTTTTCCGACACCGAGCGCCGCTCGCAGGAACTCGAAGCCGGGGGCGTCATCTATATTGGGGCGGGGGTCAGCGGCGGGGAGCAGGGCGCGCTCTGGGGTCCAGCCATCATGCCCGGCGGACCGCCCGAAGCCTGGGAATTGGTCAAACCGATGTTCGAAGCCATCGCCGCCAAAGCCTTCGGCGAACCCTGCACGGCCTACATCGGCCCGCGCGGCGCGGGTCACTACGTCAAGATGGTGCATAACGGCATCGAATACGGCGACATGCAATTGATTGCCGAAGCCTACGACATCCTGCATCGCGGCCTGGGACTGGACAACCGGCAGATGCGCGAAATCTTTGCCGAGTGGAATCGCGGCGAATTGGAATCGTACCTGGTCGAAATCACCGCCGACATCTTCGCCAAAACCGACCCCGACACCGGAGCGGCCGTCCTCGATCTCATTCTGGACGAAGCCCAACAAAAAGGCACGGGCAAATGGACCAGCCAGAATTCACTCGACCTGGGCGCACCCACCCCAACCATCAACGCCGCCGTCGAAAGCCGCATCCTCTCGGCGTACAAGGAGGAACGCGTCGCCGCCTCCAAGATATTAGCCGGCCCAGAACCGGTGATTCGAATCACCGCAGGCGCTGCGACTACGCCTGTGATCGACACCGTCCGCGACGCGCTCCACGCCGCCAGGATTTGCTCCTACGCCCAGGGCTTTGGCCTGCTGCGCATGGCCAGCAAGGAATACGGCTACAACCTGAACTACGGCGAAATTGCCAAAATCTGGCGCGGCGGCTGCATCCTCCGCGCCCGCTTCCTGAACGATATCCACGCCGCCTTCTCGCGCAACCCCAACCTGCCCAATTTGATGATCGACCCCGAATTTGCCCAGGTCATGAACACCCGCCAGGCCGCCCTGCGTCAAATGGTGATGCTGGCGGCTGAGGCTGGCATCCCCGTCCTGGCTTTCAGCTCGGCCCTGGCCTATTACGACTCCTATCGCAGCGCCCGCCTGCCCGCCAACCTGACCCAGGCCCAGCGCGACTACTTTGGCGCGCACACCTATCGCCGCGTGGATAAAGACGGCGTTTTTCACACCGAATGGCAGTAACCCATGGGCGCGCGTTTTTTTATTCTCATGGGCGTTTCCGGCTGCGGAAAAACGAGCGTAGGCAGGTTGCTGGCTGAACGTCTCGGCTGGAATTTCTACGACGCGGACGATTTTCATCCACCCGCAAACATCGCCAAAATGGCGGCCGGCATCCCCTTGGATGATGATGACCGCCTGCCCTGGCTGTCGTCGCTGCACGATTTAATCTCAGCCTGTCGGGTGGAGAACCGCCCCGGCGTGCTGGCGTGTTCTGCGCTCAAGGAACGCTATCGCCAAATCCTGCTGGACGGCAATCCGAATGTGCAAATCGTTCACCTGAAAGGCAGTTTCGACCTGATTCAATCCCGCATGATGACCCGCGCCGGGCATTACATGAAACCGTCCATGCTCCAGAGTCAGTTCGATGCATTGGAAGCACCCGTGGATGCGCTCACGCTGGATATTTCCATGCCAATGGATGAGATGGTGGCCGTCATTATGGGCAAGACAGGTGAATGAAAGGAACATCCCCATGAACACCGCGCGCCGCGAAGAACTCCACTCCCTGCTCGGTGATTTGCCTGGGCGGGACCGTCCGCTCTTGGCGGAGAAAATATCGGAGAAGGCGGAAGACGGCTTCACCCTCGAAACGTGGATGCTCGACCTGAACGGCCTGGAGGTAGTCCCCGCTCTTTTTGCCAGACCAGGCTTCGGGGCGGGTCGCTTTCCAGGCATCCTGTATAACCATGCGCACGGGGGCAATTATCCGCTTGGAAAACGGGAACTGCTCGAAGGCAATGAATATCTCCAGTCGCCCTACATCCAGGACTTGACAAAGGCGGGTTATGCCGTTTTGTGCATCGACCATTGGGCTTTTGGCGAGCGGCGCGGGCGCAGCGAGAGCGAGATTTTCAAGGAAATGCTTTGGCGCGGCCAGGTGATGTGGGGCATGATGGTCTACGACAGCCTGCGCGCGGTGGATTATCTTTGCGCCCGCCCCGATGTGGATTCTAACCGAATCGCCACGCTGGGGCTTTCGATGGGCAGCACCATGGCCTGGTGGCTGGCGGCGTTGGACGAGCGCGTGAAAGTCTGCGTAGATCTATGCTGTCTCACCGATTATCAAGCCCTTATCGAAGCGCGGGGACTGAACGGTCACGGCATCTACTATTACGTGCCGCGCCTGCTCCAGCATTTCACCACCGCCCAAATCAACGCCCTGATTGCGCCGCGCCCGCACCTGAGTCTGGCAGGCAGGTACGATCTGCTCACCCCCATCGCGGGATTGGAACGCATCGACGCGGAGCTGTGCGCGGTGTATGCCAGCCTGGGCGCGCCCGATGCCTGGAAACTCTCGCTCTCCCCAACCGGTCATTACGAAACTGCCGCCATGCGCGCAGAAATCTTAAATTTCTTAGCAAAGTGGTTATAGGAGATTCCATGTCACGCTTGATTACCCTCGTCTCGGCGCAGTGGGCAGATCTGCCCCTGAAAACGCTCGCCCAAAAGGTGTCTCAGTGGGGCTTCGATGGGCTGGAACTGGATTGCAATGATGAGCATTTCGATATCGACAAAATCCTGGCAGGCGACATATCCACCCGCGCCGCGTTGGATGAACACGGCTTGAAATGTTTCGCCATCGGCGCGCACCGCATCGGACAATGCGTCTGCGATGACCCGATTGACGAGCGTCACCGCCGCGTGTTGTCAGACCGTTTATGGGGAGACGGTTCGCCCGAAGGTGTGCGCCAACGTTCCGCCGCCGAGATGAAACGCGTTGCCCAAGCCGCCCGCGTCTTTGGAGCGGAGATTGTCACCGGCTTTACAGGCAGTTCCATTTGGAAGAACCTGTATTTCTTCCCGCCCACCTCCCAGGACGACGTGCAAAAAGGCTTTGCCGATTTTGCCGCGCGCTGGATGCCTATTTTGGATGTCTTTGCCGAAAACGGCGTTCGCTTTGCGCTCGAAGTCCACCCGACTGAAATTGCCTACGACATCCTCACCGCCCAATGCGCCCTCGAAGCCGTGGACTTCCACCCCGCTTTTGGTTTCAACTTCGATCCCAGCCATCTGATCCCACAAATGGTCAACCCGGTGGAATTTATCCGTGCCTTCCCCGAGCGTATCTTCCACGTCCATATCAAGGATGCGCGCCTGCAACTGGATGGGCGCGCCAGCATCCTCGGCTCTCACCTCGATTTTGGCAACCCGCAGCGCGGCTGGGACTTCGTCTCGCCCGGGCGCGGCGATGTGAAATGGGATTCTATCATCCGCGCCTTGAACCACATCGGCTATGCGGGGCCGCTTTCGGTGGAGTGGGAAGACAACGGCATGGAGCGGGAATGGGGCGCGCGCGAAGCGCTGGAGATGATTCGGAAACAAGATTTTGAACCGTCCAAAGCGGGCTTTGATTCGGTCTTTGCCAAGCGCAGGTAGACTGGGCTGGTTATGATTGTCGGTAACGCACAAATTTTGCAAGCAACGGCACAAAACTGACAGACATTCCATGGGGGAAAATCTACAATAGAACGGTACCCCTCTTCTTCTTTCGTTCCCCCATTTTCTCGCAAACAGAAAATGGGGGAGCAAATTCCATGTTCAAGCAGGAACCATGCAAACCCAAGCCGTTCTATTCACCGCCAATAATCGAGCCAGTCTCCAACCCGTCACCATTCCCGACCCTGGCGCAGGGGAAGTCATCGTGCAGGCGGAGTACACCTGCATCAGCCCAGGCACCGAAGGACGTTTACAGGCGGGCACTCTCGCCGAAGCCGCGCCCTATCCCTACATCGCAGGTTATTCGTTGACGGGAACAATCATCGCCGTCGGCGCGGATTGCCGCTTTCAAGTGGGACAGCGCGTGTGGTGTACGGGAACCAGCAAGGCCGATGTGAACATCACCTACGGCGGACACATCGCCCACGCGCTCGCGCCCGAAAGTGACCTGATCCCGCTTCCTGATAACGTCTCCACGCTGGAAGCGTCCATCGGGCGGCTGGCGGCGATTGCTTTTCACGGTTCCCGCCTCTCCAGACCCCAGCCGCATGAGAAGGTTGCCGTCGTTGGGCTGGGGCCTATCGGGATGCTCTCGGCGTTGTGCCATGCCGTCAGCGGCGCGGAAGTCATCGTGACCGACCGCCTGCCAGAGCGGGTGGCGTTTGCCGAGTCGCTCGGTTTGCACGGATTTGTCGCAGGCGATTCGCTCGTCGAAGGCTTTCGCCGCTTCCTGCCGGACGGCGCGGATATTCTCGTGGACGCGACAGGCTTGCCGGACGTGGCGGGTTCGTTCATCCCCGCTGGCAAAGACCTGGCTTGGGACGACGCCCCCAATCCTGTAGGCGCGCGTTTCCTTGTTCAGGGCGGCACCGACTTCGATTACGTCTTCCCGCACCCGCCCGCCTTCGACCGCGAGATGACCTTCATCATGCCGCGTGACCGCCAGCCGCGTGATGTGACCGCCGTCTTCGATCTGATGTCGCGCGGTAAACTGCCCGCCGCCAAATTGATTTCCGATGTCCGCAAGCCCGAATCCGCCCAGCAAGCCTACGCCGACCTGCGCGAGAAACGCAATCAATTTCACACCCTCGCTTTTAAATGGAGTTAACCATGCCCGCCCTTAGCGCCCAACTGTACACCGTCCGAAACTTCCTGCAAACACCCGCCGAGATTGCCGAAAGCCTGAAAAAAGTCCGCGCCATCGGCTACCGCTTCGTGGAAATCTCCAGTCTGGAGCATATCCCCGCCGCTGAAATCAAAACTATGCTGGCTGAAGCGGGCTTGCAGCCTTCTGCCATGCACTTTGATTTTGAGCCGCTTCGCACCGACCTCGACAACATTTTGGAGCAATGCCGCGTTCTGGGCGTGAAAAATATCATCCTGTGCATGATGCCCGAAGCGTATGCCCAGGAAGGCAGGGCGGGCTTCCAGCGCTTCATCGACGAAGCCATCCCGCTCTGCGAAAAAATCCACGCGGCGGGACTCACCATCAGCTACCACAACCACAACTACGAGTTCACCCGCTTCGATGGACGCCCCGCTCTCGAATGGATTTTTGAAGCCACCGCTTCCAATCACCTCGGCGCGGAGATTGACACGCACTGGATTCAAATGGGCGGCGGCGACCCTGTCGCATGGATTCGCAAAGTGGCGGGACGCATGAACTCCGTCCATCTCAAAGATTTCACGGTGGATATGTGGACACCCATCTTCGCTGAAGTCGGGCAGGGAAGCCTGAACTGGAATGAAATCATCCCCGCCTGCCGCGAAACGGGCGTGGA
>JBMOMO010000267.1:0-8020 GCA_049324135.1 Chloroflexota bacterium | reverse complement strand
TGCTTTGGGGAATTGGTGCAAATTGACGGCTCACCGCACGATTGGTTTGAAGGGCGCGTAGCTGCCTGCGTGTTGCTGGTGTTCATAGACGATGCCACCGGGAAGTTACTGCAGTTACGTTTTGTAGAGAACGAGAGTTTTTTCAGTTACGTTACGGCGGCGGAGGCCTATTTCAAGCAATCAGGCAAGCCTGTGGCGTTCTACAGCGACAAACACGGCATTTTTCGGGTTAACCAGCCCAGCGCAGGCAAAACGGACGCCCTGACCCAGTTTGGACGCGCTATGCAAGAACTGGACATTCAGATCATTTGCGCCAATACGCCGCAAGCCAAAGGTCGTGTCGAGCGGGCCAACCAAACCCTGCAAGATCGCCTGGTGAAGGAAATGCGCCTGCGCGGTATTTCCAGTATGGCGGACGGAAATGCCTACCTGCCTGAATTCATTGCTGACTTCAATCAGCGTTTTGCGGTTGAACCACGTAGTTCCGTCAATGCCCATCGCGCTTTGACCGCCAAAGATGATCTCGCTACCATCCTGACCTGGCAAGAGACCCGCACCGTCTCAAAAAACCTGACCGTCCAATTTGAGAAGATCGTCTATCAAATCCAAACTGAACGCCCGTCTTATGCGCTGCGCAACGCCAACGTGATCGTTTGCGTTAATGCACAGCAGGAAGTTATCATTCTGTATAAAGGCAAATCGTTGGCTTACAAAATCTATCATCAGCAGACAAAGCAATCTCAGGTGGTGGCCGCTAAAGATTTGGCTGCCGCTCTCGAACAACGTACATACGCTAAACCTGCGCCTGACCACCCGTGGCGCCAATATAACGCTTCCAAAAATCGCGCAAATGTCCCCGCCCCGCGGGGCGGGGACATTTCTACTTTGGAGAATGGGTGACATTTCTACTTTGGGCTAACATATATAAAATTTAGAGATTGGAATGAGCCTGCTTCTACTGGCTTTCCCCCTCGCAAGTAGCAAATACATCATTTCCGGGGCCGCCCAGGCAGACATCGGTCCCGTCGTTTCCGGTCAGCGAGTCGTCTCCGCCGCCGCCCAGGATACAGTCGTCGCCGCCCAGCCCGTCGATCACGTCGGCCCCCGAACTTCCCAGGATCAGGTCGTTGCCGCTGGTGCCTGTCAGCGTCCCGGAGCCGCTGACCATCTGCGTCAGGGATAACCCGACGCACGCCGAAGGCTTGAGGTCGTCCACCGTGACCGACTTGGATTCCTGCCCCACATTGGCCGGCGAGACCGTAATGCCAGCCGCAAACGCAGTCACCACGCTGACCACGACCAGCGCCGCCAACCCAAAGATGAAAAATCGGATGGGAACGGAGAGTCTCACACCCTGATCCTCCTCAACACTTCTGTCTCAGCCGGGGATACGGTGACGCTATCGTCATCCCCCATCTCGAGCAGGTAGCCTCTCGCTTCCCATTGTATCGCCTGCGGGGCTTCAAGGGCATATCCCTGGCTGTCGGCAAGATACCCAAACACCTCGCCCCTGGCAGGCTCTATTTCAGGGATGCCCCTTTTCCCGGCGCTCAGGATATAACGATACATGGCGCCATTCCCCTGGACCAGGTAAAAATGGAGGAAATTGAGGGTCATGTGCAGGATCATGGTATTTTGCCGTTCGGCCATCTTTGCCAGGTCGTCCATCGAGGTTACGTCAATGACCGGCAGGGAGGGGTCAAGGCTGCGCTCTAGTACGTCCATCATCATCGCGCCATAGCGCAAGCGGATCAACGCTTCTTCACCCTGGCGGGCGGTCTTCCAGAGAACGAAGCCCATCAGCGCAACCCCGCCAAGCGACAGTCCCAGCCCGATCAAGCCAAACGCGCGGATAGAGCCAACCGTAGGCGCCCATCCCAGGACGGGCAGGGTATTCGCCACAACCATCGAACTGGCCGCAAGGCCTTGTTTGGTGATGCGCATCGGGTCGCTGCCCGCATCGTGGGCAGCCAGGTAAAGGTGCACTTTGTCGAACTTGAAGGCCAGGGTGGGATCGAACCTGTCCTGGAAGACCTGCCCGGCAGCGCTGGCTACGACAGTGACGTCGGTCACGATTTCCACTGTGTATGTATTGGCGCGCAATCCGGTTTCGCTTTCCACCAAATTAACGAGCGCGTCCAACTGGCACAGGTCGAGCGGCGCCATAGCGGCGTAGGAAGTACCGGCAAACGAGGTTTGCGGGATCATCGGGATCGTGCGCTGCCAGCCGCTCTGCTCGTCTGCGACGCGGGCGTACATTTGATAGTTCCCGGCGACATTCTGGAACGGCCCGCCCAACATGTTATAGGTAAAGCCGACGTTGAGGAAGCAGGTCAATTTCGGGAAGACAGGTTCCCCGGTGCGCACCATCTCTGTATCGTAGACGCCGGGAGCGCCGGTGGCAGAGTAAAAATAATTGCTTTCCTGTTGGTACGAAATACCGTCCGCGATGCGCGTGAGGGGTCGCGTGAAGGCAAAAATGGATAAGCCCAGGAAAGCGAGGCATAAAAATCCCAACAGGTACAACGCGCCTTCGAGCATTCCAGCCGGGGTGAACGACGGGTGATTTTTCCCCGTTCTCCCCTGGGGTGATTTGGGTATCGAACCGGTCATAAGGACACCTCCCAGTAAAACGATACTGAGCGACAGGTTGAGCGGCGTGCGCAGCCATTGCATGGCCCGCCCCATTTTAGGGACGTGGATCCACTGTTTGCCGATGATCTCATCCTGGGTGGGATGGTACGCATCGATCCACGAATTGTTGTCGCCCTTCAAGACGACCTGTCCCTGCTCGATGCCGATGATGCGGTGAATGACGTAGGCGCCCATCTCGGCGTCACGATACGTGACAACATCGCCGACACGATAGGCGCGCGTCTTGCGGACGATGACCAGGTCGCCGCTATGGTAGTTTGGCTCCATGCTGACGCCGTTCACGATCACGTAGGACGCCTGTCCGCCGATCCTGGCAGGAGCGCAGGCGATCCAAAGCGCCGCCAAGCCGATCAGCAGGATGAGGTCGAGGGAAACAGATTGCCAGCGCCGGGACTGTTTCATAGGACGATTGGAAGAAATGGGCAGAACCTGGAGTTTTTGCGCTGGGTAGGGACTGGCGCAAGCCAGTCCCTACCCGCTTGAAAGGAGAGCAGCGAACTTTATCGTATTGCCAGTGCTATGGGGCCGGATCGGCGCTGCTGCTGGCGACGATGTTCAGGGCGGTGATGTCGGCGAGCGCGAGGGCGCCATACGTGCAGGTCACGTCCATAGACGGGGCCGTACCAGCGACAAGCGTGCAGTCCGTCCAGGAGCCGGCTGCTGCCGTCTGGACTTTGACGATGGCGGCAACGACCGTTCCACTCGTGGGAGCGATGTCGAAGGTGATGGCATCCACAACGGTGGGGTCGGTTGCGTCCAGGTCATACACGATATTGGTGACCGTGTAGCCGGGGACCACATTGGCCTTGTAGCCGGCGGCGCTGTCTGGCACGGTGTTCTGGGCGGCGAAGGCGTAGGCGCCCGCCGCAACCACCAAGACAGCAAAGACGATCAGGAAGGCTTTGAAATTGCGAAACATGGTTTTCTCCTTTTTGCATCTCCGGTTCCGGCCGGATTTGCGCTGGTGGGACGAATCCCTAAAAGGTCGGCAGCCATCCAATAAAAAAGCCTGACTTGTGATAAGCCAGGCTGAAAAAACTCACATTCTGCAATGCTGTCTTCGGCGGCCTGGCAGTCTTAGCCGCTTTCGCGGCGGTAGACCCATAGCTTTGCGTCGCCGGTTTTCACCGGGTTTGCCTTTATCGGATGGTTCTTACGTAACCAGTATAGCACCGAACCAGGTTAATGAACTTTACAACGACCTGTCAATTCTGCCCGGAATCTGCGGCCAATCTTACAAATATGCAAACAGGAATATCGCCATTTGATATAATCTCCCTCGTACAGGAGAGCCATGTTTGATAAAGAACAAAGAGACATCGAAGCAAAGATCGTCGAATTCTGCCGCCAGCAGGAAATTCCGCTGGCAGCGTTGAAGTGGCAGCCGATCCCGTTCAGCGGGGAATGGGGCATGTCCACGTCGTTCTTCCAGACCGCAGCCGACGAGGCGCGCGCGGGCAGGGGCAGGGGAATCCCCGTCCCGCAGAGAGCGCAGCAGATCGCCGAGCAGGCCAAGGTCCAGGTGGGAAGCGTGGCGGGGATCAGTCACGTCGAAGCGGTGAAGGGCTATCTCAACCTGTATTTTTCGACCGGGGAATACGCTTCCCGCGTGGTGGATACGGTGCTGGAGCAGGGCGCGGACTTCGGTCGCGGCGCGCCCAAGAATGAACGTGTGATGGTGGAGTACGCCCAGCCGAACACGCATCACTCGTTCCACATCGGGCATGCGCGTAATACGCTTTTGGGCGAGTCGCTGGCGCGCATCGTGGAGTTCGGCGGCTTCGAGACCATCCGCGCTTCGTATCCCGGCGACATCGGGCTGGGCGTCATTACCGTTTTGTGGGCTTACGAGAAGTTCTACAAAGGGCAGGAACCGAGTGATATCCACGCGCGCGGGCAGTGGCTGTTGAAGATCTACGCCGAGGCCACCAATCTGCTGGCCGAGAAGGAAAACGAGACGCCCGCGGGGAAGGCGCAACGCGAAGCGTACGAGGCCGAACGGCGCGAAATGTACCGCAAGTGGGACGCGGGCGACCCCGCCGTCCGCGCGCTGTGGCGGGAGACGCGCGAGTGGAGCATGGAGGAGTTGCGCGCCATCCTGGAGATGCTGGACGTGAAGATCGATGTGTGGTTCTTCGAGAGCGAGGTGGACGAGCCATCCAAGGCCATCGTGCAGGAGTTGTTGGATCGAGGCATCGCCGAGGACGAGCGCGCCGAGGGCGGCCCGGTCATCGTCAAGATCGACGAGAAGTTGGGGCTGGAGAAAGAGAAGTACCGCACGGCGGTCATCCTGCGCAACGACGGCACCACGCTCTACCTGACCAAGGACCTGGCGCTGGCCAAGGACAAGTTCGAGCAGTACCACGTAGATCGCTCGCTGTATGTGGTGGACAACCGCCAGAGTTTGCACTTCCAGCAGGCGTTCAAGATCCTGGAACTGTGGGGCTTCCCGCAGGCCGCCAAGTGCTACCACCTGGCGTATGGCTTCGTGAGCCTGCCGGAGGGCGCCATGTCGGCGCGCAAGGGACGGGTGGCGCTGTTCAAGGATGTGGCCGACGAGGCCGAGCGGCGCGCGCTGGCCGCCATGACCGAGCGCACGCCCGATATGTCCACGGAGAAGAGGCGCGAGATCGCCCGCCAGATCGGGCTGGGCGCGCTGGCGTATACCATGCTCTCGGTGGACAACAACAAGGACATCATCTTCGATGTGGACGACGCGCTGAGTTTCGATGGCCGCACCGCGCCGTACATCCAGAATGCGTATGTGCGGGCGAACTCGATCTTGAAGAAGGCGGGGATGAACAGTACACCGGTACACAGGGAAACAGGTACGCAAGGAACCACGTTGTTCGGATATGCGTTGACGAAGCACGAGATCGAACTCATCGAGCAAATCTCGCGCTTCCCGGCGGCGGTGGAGCAAGCCGCGCAGGAGTACCGCCCGCTGGTGATCGCCGCCTACGCCTACGACCTGGCGAACACCTTCCACTCGTTCTACCATAGCGTGCCGGTGCTCCAGGCCGAGGGCGCGGAAGTGCAGGCAGCGCGCTTGCGCCTGGTGGCGGCGGCCAGGCAGGCGCTGGCCAACGCCCTGCGTTTGCTGGTCATCCAGTCGCCGGAGGTTATGTAAGGACGTAATGCGTAATCCGTAATCCAGGGTTACGCATTTCTTATGTGTCAACACGTCACCTGGGTAAAAACGGCGCGGCTCAAATCCCACCCCCGGGCTGCGCCGGACACTGTCCTCAGTGTGACTTGTGAAAATAGGAGAACCTATGCCTATCAAAACCATCATCATGGGCGCCGCCGGGCGCGACTTCCACAACTTCAATACCTTCTTCCGCAAGAACGAAGACTATGAGGTTGTGGCCTTTACTGCTACCCAGATCCCGGACATCGAGGGACGCCTCTATCCGCCCGAACTGGCCGGCTCCCGTTACCCCAAGGGCATCCCCATCCACGCGGAAGAGGAACTACCTGCGCTGATCCAGGAGCATGGCGTGGAGCAGGTGGTGTTCGCTTACTCGGACGTGCCGCACGAGGTGGTGATGCACAAGGCCAGCCTGGTCAACGCCCTGGGCGCGGACTTCCGCTTGATGGGCGCGAAGTACACGCAGGTCAAGTCGTCCAAGCCGGTCGTGTCGGTGTGCGCTGTTCGTACGGGAGCAGGCAAAAGCCAGACGACGAGGCGGGTGTCGCTCATCCTGCGCGAGATGGGCTACAAGGTGGCCGCTATCCGTCACCCGATGCCGTACGGCAACCTCGTCCGCCAGGAAGTGCAGCGCTTTGCGGATTACGACGACCTGGTGGAGCATGAATGCACCATCGAGGAGCGCGAGGAATACGAGCCGCACATCGACAACGGCGTGATCGTGTACGCGGGCGTGGACTACGAGAAGATCGTGCGCCAGGCCGAGGGGGAAGTGGACATCGTGCTGTGGGACGGCGGGAACAACGACTTCCCGTTCTATAAGCCGGACCTGCAAATTGTGGTGGCCGACCCGCACCGCCCCGGCCACGAGAGCGCCTACCACCCCGGCGAGACCAACGCGCGCATGGCGGACGTGTTCGTCATCAACAAGGTGGACACGGCCGAGCCGGACAACGTGATCAAGGTGCGCGAGAGCCTGCGCCGGTTGAACCCGAAGGCGACCGTCATCGAAGCCGCCTCGCCGCTGTTCGTGGACGATCCGGCCGCCATCCAGGGCAAGCGCGTGCTGGTGGTGGAAGACGGCCCGACGCTGACGCACGGCGAGATGGCCTACGGGGCCGGTTACGTGGCCGCGCGCCGCTTCGGCGCTGCGGAGATCGTGGACCCGCGCCCGTTCGCGGTCAAGTCCATTGCTGCGACGTACGAGAAGTATCCCAAGACTGGCGCGATCCTGCCGGCGATGGGCTACGGCGAGGCGCAGACGCGCGACCTGGAAGCCACCATCAACAAGGCGGACGTGGATATGGTGATCATCGGTACACCGATCGACCTGACGCGCGTCATCAAGATCAACAAGCCCCACCAGCGTGTGAGGTATGAATTGCAGGAGATCGGCCAGCCGACGTTGCAGGATATCTTGAAGAAGAAGTTTGGGAAGTAGTGAGATAATATAGATGAGTCCACTGCAAAAAGGCCAAAATCAAACCACAGAGACACGGAGACACTGAGATGAAGATGAAGAAGTACTCCGTGACTCGGTGTCTCAGTGGTGAGAATTCAAGGTTTTCGCAGTAGATTCATAGATGTCCAGAAAAGTTTTTTCCACCATGTCATTGCGAGCACATTTCAGCGAAGCAATCTAAACAGGTGAATATTGCCAACAGGAGATTGCTTCGTCGCGGAGAGCGCGCTCCTCGCAATGACATGCCAAGGTGAAGCAGGAAAGAACTTACCTTGAGAACTATACGTTAGCACGTTGGTCGTGTGAAGGGAGTCGGGCGCTGGTTGTCCCGGCTCCCTTTTCGATTCCTGGGGAGCTGTCGGGGCAGTCCCTGCCGTTGCGAAGCGATCCCCCGACGCGAAGGGGGGTATAATGGATGAAGGATATAGTCACCATATAGCCACAATATAGCCACTATATAGGCATATCGAAGGAAATGCACAGGAGGACTGGATGGCAAAGGTACAGGACAACCTGGTGGTACGCGGGATGAGCGGCAGTATGGGGGAGTTGGTCTTCCGCCAGATGCCGGATGGAAGCACCTGGGTAAGCAGGAAGCCGGATTTCAGCCGGCGCGTGTTCAGCGCGTGTCAATTTTCGGGCGAATGTTTACCAGCAGTTTTCGGCCAATGTTTACCAGGGGTTTTCACCCAAAGTTTACCACTATGAACGGGTGAGGGGAACTCCTTTTTTAGACGAAGGTGAGGTAAAAT
>JBMOMO010000266.1:14021-60339 GCA_049324135.1 Chloroflexota bacterium | reverse complement strand
TGGGCGGCACGGCCGCCTATTCCGCGCTGACGGCGCGCGCGCTGGGAATGCGCGTGGGAGTGGTCACCGCCTGCGGGCCGGAGACCAGCCTGGAGGCGCTGGCGGGACTCCAGGTCGTGGCCTTGCCGTCGGCGCACAGCACCACCTTCGAGAACCATTACACCGAGGACGGGCGCAAGCAGATCCTGCGCTGCGCGGCGGATCGTATTCCCTTCGAGAGCGTCCCGGAAGCCTGGCGGCGAGCGTCCATCATCCACCTTGGGCCGGTGGCGCAGGAATTGGCCCCAAGCCCCCCCGCCTCGTTTGCCCCCGCCCTGCTGGGACTGACCCCGCAAGGCTGGATGCGCGCCTGGGATGAGTCTGGCCGGGTGGCGGCAAAGGCCTGGGAGTCCAGCGAGCATGCCCTGGCGGAGTCCGGCGCGGTGGTCGTCAGCATCGAGGACGTGGGCGGCGACGAAGAGCAGGTCGAGTTCCTGGCGCAGCATACCCGCATCCTGGCCGTCACCGAGGGCGCATCGGGCGCGCGCCTGTACTGGCACGGCGACCAGCGCCGCTTCCGCGCCCCGGCAGTGAAAGAAGTGGACGCTACCGGCGCGGGCGATATTTTCGCGGCGGCGTTTTTCGTCCGTTTGGGGGCCACGCGCGATCCGTGGGAGGCGGCGCGCTTTGCCGTGCAACTTTCGGCGCGTTCGGTCGCGCGCGTGGGGCTGGAGGGCATTCCAACCGCCGATGAAATTCACGAGTGTATGGTGGAGGTCTTTTAGATTATGGGACGGATTTATACCCTGGTCAACCAAAAAGGCGGGGTGGGCAAGACCACAACGGCCATCAACCTGGGGGCTTACCTGGCGCATTTCGGCCAGCGCGTGCTGATCGTGGACGTGGACCCGCAGGCCAACGCCACTTCCTCGCTGGGCGTGGACAAACACAACGTCCAGGGCAGCACCTACGACGCCATGCTGGGACTCAAACCGCCCGCTTCGCTGGTGTTGTACAATGACCGGTTGAAGATCGCCCTGCTGCCTTCATCGCCCGCGCTGGCGGGCGCGGAAGTGGAACTGGTGAGCGAGATGGCGCGCGAGACGCGCTTGCGGCAGGCGCTGCAAGCGCTAGACGGCCGCTACGACTACACCCTCATAGATTGCCCGCCCTCGCTCGGCTTGTTGACGGTGAACGGCCTGGTAGCCGCCAGGGACGGCGTCATCATCCCGGTGCAATGCGAGTACCTGGCGCTGGAGGGACTGGGACAATTGACCCAGACTTTGCAGCGCGTCCGTTCGGCGCTCTTCCCGGAACTGGCCGTGCGCGGCGTGGTACTGACCATGTACGATGGCCGCACCAACCTTTCGACCGACGTAGTGACCGAAGTCAACCGCCACTTCCCGGAGCAGGCCTTCAAGTCCATTGTGCCGCGCAGCATCCGCCTGGCAGAAGCGCCGTCCTACGGCCTGCCGGTCTCGGCCTATGCGCCCGGTTCGAGCGGCGCGCAGGCCTATGAGGGGCTGGCGCGTGAAGTATTGGCTGGCGATGGAATAAAGATGGAATCCTTGAGTGAGTGAGGTATCGAATGCCGCCACAACGAACCGGTCTAGGTAAAGGATTGGACGCGCTCATCCCTGGCGGGCAAGCCCCGGTGGGGGGAGGCGTCATGCAGGTCGCGGTGGATGCGGTGCGGCCCAATCCGCGCCAGCCGCGCGACCAGTTCGACCCCAAGGACCTGCAGGAACTGGCCGCCTCCATCCGCGAGCATGGCATCCTCCAACCCTTGATCCTCTCGCCCGGCGCAGACGGCATATATACCCTGGTGGCTGGGGAGCGCCGCCTGCAAGCCGCCAAACTGGCCGGCCTGCGCAGCGTGCCGGCCATCCTGCGCCAGGTCAGCGACCGCGAACTGCTCGAACTGGCGCTGATCGAGAACATCCAGCGCGCGGAGTTGAACCCGCTGGAAGAGGCCGACGCCTACCGCCAATTAAGCGAGGACTTCGGCCTGTCGCACGAGGAGATTGCGCTGCGGGTGGGCAAGAGCCGCCCGGCGGTGAGCAATACCCTGCGCCTGCTCAATCTCTCGGCGGCGGTCAAACAGGCGCTGGTGGAAGGCTACGCCCACGCCGAAGAAAACGACCGCGACCTGCCGAACGGCGAAACGGGCGCGTTCCGCCTGAGCGAAGGACACGCCCGCGCCCTGCTGGGATTACCCAACCAAACCGCGCAAGACGCGCTCCTGAAGACGATCATTTCCCACCGGCTGAACGTCCGCCAGACCGAGGAACTGGTCAAAAAGATGGGCGGGCAGAAAGCGCCCGTCGCGCCTCCCAAAGCCGCCTCCCCCGAAATCACTGCCCTGGAGGAACGCCTGCGCGCCAGCCTGGGGACGAAAGTCACCCTGCGGCACGGACAGAAAGGCGGCACGGTCACCATCCACTACTACTCGGACGAAGAACTGGACTCACTGCTGGAAAGGTTGACTTGACCGAGATGAAACTGCTCTACAACGCCCGCATCCACACGCTCGATACAACCCACCCCTCGGCCTCTGCCATCGCTGTGGGGCATGGGCGCGTCCTGGCGGTCGGTCAAAGCGACGAACTGCTGGCCGAGTTCGAGCGCGCCGAAAAACAGGACATGCACGGGCATACCATCCTGCCCGGCCTGACCGACGCCCACCTGCACCTCGAACAATACGCCCTCTCCCTGCAAAAAATTGACTGCGAAACCCACACGCTCGAAGAATGCCTGCGCCGCGTTGCCGGGCGCGTCCAACGCGCCCCCGCCGGCGAATGGATCCTGGGACACGGCTGGAACCAGAACACCTGGTCATCCTCCCCATCGGGTACGATGGAGAAGACAGGGGAGGGGTACTGGCCAACCCTGGCCGACCTGGACGCCATTGCGCCCCACCACCCCGTCTACCTGACCGCCAAATCGCTGCACGCCGCCTGGACCAACTCCGCCGCGCTGCGCCTGGCAGGCCTCCACGCGGGCAGCCCCGATCCCGCTAACGGCCGCATCCAGCGCGACGCTCACGGCCAACCCACCGGCATCCTGCTCGAAACGGCCATGGAACTGGTCGGCGCGGCCATCCCCGCTCCATCCATGGAAACGATCATGCAAGCCATCCAACAGGCCCAGCCCGCCCTGTGGCGCATGGGGCTCACCGGCTTGCACGATTTCGACCGCCGCAACTGCTTCATCGCCCTCCAGCAACTTCACCAGCAGGGCAAACTGCGCCTGCGCGTCCTCAAAAGCATCCCACTCGAAGACCTGCCCGCCGCCGCCGCGCTCGGCCTGCGCACCGGCTTCGGCGACGACTGGCTGCGCATCGGCGCGGTCAAAGTCTTCATGGACGGCGCTCTCGGTCCGCGCACCGCCGCCATGTTCCAGCCTTACGAAGGCGAACCGGAAAATCGCGGCATCCTCAACATGGACGCCGAAGAACTCTTCGACATCGGGCGACAAGCGGCGGAAGCGGGACTCAGCCTGGCGGTGCACGCCATCGGCGACCGCGCCAACCACGAAGTCCTAAATGCCTATGCGCAACTCCGGCGCTTCGAACTGGACCGCGGCCTGCCTCCGTTACGACAGCGGATCGAACACGTCCAGGTCCTCCACCCCGGCGACGCCAGCCGCCTGGCCGAACTGGGCGTGGTCGCCTCCATGCAGCCCATCCACGCCACCTCCGACATGCGCATGGCAGACCAGTATTGGGGCGAACGCGCTGCGCTTTCTTACGCCTGGCGCACCCAACTGCAACACGGCGCACAACTGGCGTTTGGCTCGGATGCGCCGGTCGAATCGCCCAATCCGTTCTGGGGACTGCACGCCGCCGTCACCCGCCAACGCAGCGACGGCGCCCCTGGACCGGACGGCTGGCGCCCGGAACAGCGCCTGTCCATGCGCGAAGCGCTGGCGGGATTTACGCTTGGCCCGGCTTATGTGGCCGGACTGGAAGACCGCGCCGGCAAACTGGCCCCGGGCTACCTGGCTGACCTGATCGTCCTGGAACAGGATCCGTTTACCGCGCCACCCACTGCCCTGCAGGAGATGAAACCCACTGCCGCGATGGTAGGCAGCGAATGGACCTGGCAAGCCTGAGGAAACGCCATGACACAACCGGTTCAACTGACCCCCGAGATGCTGGTCCCGCGCCTGGGCGAATATCTCGTCCAGCGTGGCTTCATCACCGAGATCGACCTGCAAAAGGCCCTTGCCTATCAACAAGAGCAAATGGAGAGCAACCAGGCATACCTGCTGGGGCAAGCCTTGATAGACCTGAAACTGATCAGCCGCGCAATCCTCGACCAGGCCGTGACCGAGCAGATCATCCAACTGCGCTCGGCCTTGCAAGCCGCCAACCGCAACCTGGAGCGCCGCGTACAGGAGCGCACGGCAGAACTACAGAACGCGCTGGAGCGCCTGTCAGAATTGAGCCAGATGAAGGCCAATTTCGTCAGCAACATCTCCCATGAATTGCGTACCCCCCTGACCCACATCAAAGGCTATCTCGAATTGATGATCACCGCCTCGTTAGGCGCTATCACCGAAGAGCAGCATCACGCCCTGGAAGTCAGCCAACGCTCTGCCGCCCGCCTGGAGGAAATCATCGATGACCTGATCATGTTCTCGCTGGCCTCCAAAGGCGAACTCAGCCTGCGGCTCGAAGCGGTGGACATCGGCCGGTTGGGCGCCCTGGCAGTCAAAACAGCGTCGGAAAAGGCCGCCGGCCGCGACGTCACTGTCCACGCTGTGATCCAAGAAAGCACTCCCCTCGTCCAGGCAGATTCGCAGAAGATCGCCTGGGTGTTGGCGCAACTCCTGGATAACGGGATCAAGTTCACGCCTGCGGGAGGACGCGTCGTCCTGAACATCAAGCAGGAAACCGGCAACCTGGTCATGATCTCCGCCAGCGACACCGGCATCGGCATCCCATCGGAAAAGGTCAAAGAAATCTTCGAGCCGTTCCACCAATTGGACGAGTCGTCCACGCGGCGGTATGGCGGGGCCGGGTTGGGACTTTCGCTGGTGAGGCAGATCATCGAAGCGCACGGCTCACTCCTCGACGTCCAATCCTTGGAAGGGCACGGAACGACTTTCCGTTTCCCCCTGCTGGCAGTTCAAGCCTAGGATCCATCCAAGATGCCCGATCTACGACTCGACGCGCGTACCCTGGCATATATCCAGACCCTGGCGCAGGCCGCCAGCATGAGCAATGACTGGAAGATGGCGCTGGACAAATTGCTGGTTGCCTTGCGGGCTGAATTCGTCTATGACAATGTTGCCATTTATGCAAAAAAAGGCGGCGAGCGGTACCTGGAAATCGCCTACGCGCGCGCGATTGGACGCGGCAAGAGCGCAGAAGCGGACGCCGCCTGGGGAGAGGGCATTGCCAACCAGGTGATTGCAAGGGAAAACGTGATCCTCCAAGATCCTGCGCGAGAGGTGAACGACCGGCTTGCGCAGGCATATCTATTAGGCCTGCCGCTCTACAACGGTTCCAAAGTGTCTGGCGCAATCGTCTTTGTCCGCTTTGGTGGACCGGTCTTCGAGCAAGCGCATATTACGCTGGCGTTGATAGGCGCAAGTTGGATTTCTGCCCTTCTCTTACGCAGGACCAACCTGGAAACCGACCAGCGTTTGGAAGCCTTGCAGCAAAAAGTTCAATTACAGGATGATTTTGTGGCGACCATCTCCCATGAACTGCGCACGCCATTGGGCTTTATCAAAGGCTATTCGACCACCCTGCTCCGCTCCGATACGACCTGGGACGACGAAACCACGAAAGAATTTCTAACAATAATAGATGAAGAGACCGACCGGCTGGCGGAGTTGATTGACAATATCCTGGAATCGGCGAAACTACAGAGCAGGTCTGTACAACTCCACATCCAACCCTTGCGCCTGGATGCGTTGATCCGCGATGTCGTCCTCCGCGTGCATGCGCGCCAGAAAGATTTAGACATAGAACTCGATCTCGAACCTGTACCTCCTATCCTGGGTGACAATGTACGCTTGACCCAGGTATTCGACAATCTGTTTAGCAATGCGCTCAAATATGCGCCTGGCGCAAAGATCATTATCACGGCTCGAAAAGAGACGAACAATATCCTGGTCGCGTTCATGGATCAGGGTCCGGGAATTCCCGTGTTGCACTTACCCAATATCTTCGAACGCTTTTACCGCGTACCGAGTGAGAACTCCAAAACAGGCAGCGGGCTAGGACTTTATATTTGTAATCAAATCATTATGGCCCATCATGGTAAGATTTGGGTAAACTCAATAATGAATAAAGGCACTACATTTTACATCCAATTGCCAGTTGACTTGCACGTCTGACATTCTTTTTTGCAAAAGGAGTTATGATGTCGAAACGCATCCTGATCGTAGATGATGAGCCTCGTTACTTGCGTCTTCTGGAAGCCAACCTGCGCACAGAAGGATATGAAGTTGCTACTGCGCAGGACGGCGTACAGGCAATTGATGTTTTTTCCTCCCAGCCGATTGACTTGATCTTGTTGGACATCATGATGCCTCGCCTGGATGGGTTTGGCGCCTGCCAGAGGATCCGCGAATTCTCCAGCGTGCCGATTATCATGCTGACCGCCAAAGGCGAAGAACAGGACCGCGTACGCGGGCTGGACCTGGGAGCGGACGACTACCTGATCAAACCCTTCTCGGCTACCGAACTGCTTGCGCGCGTCCGTGCAGTCCTACGACGCAGCCAATTGCCCGTTGAATCCGGGCAGGCGCGATTCTTCTCCCATGATGACCTGAAAATTGATTTCGCGCGCGCGGAAGTATGGATCGGGGAACAACCGGTCTCATTGTCTGCCACCGAATATCGCCTCCTGTTGCAATTTACCCACAACGTCGGCAAGATCCTGACCGCTGAAGACCTGTTGACGGGCGTTTGGGGGCCAGAATATAAGGCCGAAAAAGAAATCCTATGGGTGAGCATCGCGCGCCTGAGGCAAAAACTGGAGCCAGACCCGCATGCCCCAAAACACATCGTTACACGTTCCGGCCTGGGCTACCTGATGCCGCCCACCGAATCCTGAAAGCGGAAAAATGCCAGGCAAGACCATCCTGCTCGTTGACGCAGACACTGCCAGCCTGAACTTCTTGTCCAACCTGATGCGCAAGGAAGGCTATGCTGTCCTGCAAACCAACATGGGCAAGGAAGGCTTGATCCATGCCTGGCGCGACCGCCCAGACCTGGTTGTCTTCGATCCGGTCTTACAAGATTTACCTGGCGAGCAATTCCTTACGAAGTTGCGCCAGGACCCACGTTCTGCTGCGATCCCGGTGCTTGCCCTGAGCAGCGACGCGGATCCAGACAGGAAGAGCGCCTGCCTGGAGGCTGGTTGCAACGAGTACATCGGCAAATCGGGGGAAGCCGTAACCGCGATCCCGGAAACGCTCTCCAGGTTGTTGGCAGGAGGGAAGCCGGTTGCAAAGGAGAAGTTAAAAGAGGGCGGTTACCTGATCGTTTTCCTGAGCGCCAAGGGCGGCACCGGCGTTTCATCCCTGTGCGCCAATTACGGCGTAGCGATTTGCGAAAACAAGCCCGAAGCCCGGGTTGTGGTCGCGGACCTGGTCTTGCCGATCGGCTCGATAGCGAACATCACCGGCTATACCGGGGAATTGGACCTGGTTACAGTTGCATCATTGCCCGAGGATGAAATCCAAAACGCGTATTTTCACGAGCAGTTACCGGAGCAACCGCGCTGGCGGTTCCAGTTGCTGCCCGGTTCCACCAGCCCCCAACGCGCCAATGAACTCCAGGCCGGCCGCATCCCGGATATTATAGAAGCGCTCCTTGCAGCATATGATTTTGTCATCGTAGACCTGGGCCGTTCCCTCTCGCGTATCAGCATACCCATCATCCAAAGGGCGGATCTGCTGGCGCTCGTTGTATCCACCGACCAAAGCACAGTCACGCTGACCAAAACAGTGCTGGATTACTTCCAAACACAGGGGATCGAAGAGAAACGGATATACCCCATCCTAAATCGCGTCATCGGCTTGGAAGGCCTGACAAAAGCAGACGCCGAGAAGATCATCGGCTTAGACATCAAGACGACCATACCCTATATGGGCAGTAATTTCGTAATGGCAAATAACCAAAACCAGCCCATTTCCGTTAAGTATCCCGGCGATACCGCCACCCTGGTCGTGAAAGAAGCAACGCTGGGAATGATCGAACTAGTCAAACAATTGCGATACGAGATAAAGAGGACGCCATGACCATCGAATATGACGACAAAGGGAAATACTTCACCGATGTAGTTGCCAAGATAGCCATCCCGGCTTTGGTGCAGACCACCCAGCATCTGATCCGCGGAAATGTGCACGTACGCCGCGATGAACGCCTGAAAGACGAACTGGATCGCGATGAACTCTTCCTGGCGATGACCGATGCCAGTGTCTTGGACGGGGACGGGCAAGCCATCCACCAGGTCCGCTTCCTGGCTGTCCGCCGCGCCCATATCGTCTGGGTGCTCCCCGTAGAGGGCGACGCGAAAGCGGGTAATGAATGACGGCGCCAGCGCCTGGCGGCGTATCACGACTATCCGCCCAGGACCTGGTGCGGCTCAAAAAATACCTGCTCGACAACATTTCACGCGCCCTCGAATCGGAGGGGGTCAAAGCCGAAGAGCGAAACCCATTCATCAAACAGCGCATCGAAGCGGTCTATGCCCAGGCGAACCTGAAACTCCCTGAAGATGTGCGCGATATGATCTTTGCAGAAGTCTTACACGACCTTCTGGGATATGGCCCCATCCAGCCGCTCCTGGAGGACCCGGACGTGAGCGAAGTGATGGTCAATGGTCCCAAGCGGGTCTATGTCGAGAAAAAAGGACACCTGATCAAATCGAACGTCACTTTTGACGATAACCAGCACGTCCTGCAGATCATTGACCGCATCATCCTACCCCTGGGCCGCCGCGTAGACCCAGACAGTCCCACTGTTGACGCGCGCCTGCCGGACGGTTCGCGCGTAAATGCTGTGGTGCCTCCGGTGGCAATTGACGGCCCCTCCATCACGATCCGCAAGTTTCGCAAGGACAAACTTGGCATGCTGCAACTAGTCGAATTCGGGTCGCTCACAAAGAACATGTCCGAGTTCCTTCGCGCTTGCGTATTGGCGCGACTCAATATTGTTATTTCAGGCGGAACCGGTTCTGGCAAGACCACCCTGCTGAACGTCCTGTCGAGTTTTATCCCCGAAGACGAGCGCATCGTCACGATCGAGGACGCGGCAGAGTTACAACTCCAACAAGAGCATATCGTCCGGCTGGAGACCAAACCGGGAAACGTAGACGGAGGCGGCATCGTAACGATCCGCGACCTGGTGCGCAATTCCTTGCGGATGCGCCCCGACCGGATCGTCGTCGGCGAAGTGCGAGGCGGCGAGGCGTTAGACATGCTCCAAGCCATGAATACGGGCCATGACGGCTCTCTGACGACCCTGCACGCCAACACCCCCCGCGACGCCCTTTCCCGCCTGGAGACCATGATCATGATGGCTGGAATGGACCTGCCGCTCAAGGTAGTACGTCAGCAAATTGCCTCGGCCGTGGACCTGATCGTCCAGCAATCACGCTTGAAAGACGGCAGCCGGAAGGTAACGGCCATTACCGAAGTGGCCGGACTGGAGGGCGACACAGTGGTGCTGACCGATATATTCAAATTCAACCAGACCGGCGTTATGGCCGAAGGGAAGGTTGCCGGGGAGTTCAAACCATCCGGCATCCGTCCGCTGTTTTCCTCCCGCCTGGAAGCGGCTGGGTTGAAACTCACGCCCGAGATGTTCGGGGTCTCCATTGCCGAAATGGTTGGAAACCGCCCGCGCCGTTGAAAGACAAGGGTTCTCTGCTATAATTTACTTGTCTACCTACCATTGGAAATAAACGTAGCGCGGAATTCATTCCGCCTGTCTGCCGACAGGCAGGCAACCAAAAGCGAAATAAATTTCGCGCTACAAATCTTCGCGGTTGTGAATGTCCTGGCGAATGTCCAGGATAGATTATCAAGAGCAATACTATATCGAGGAACTATGGACATGCAGGCCCAGATCACCCTACGCACGAAAAAACTCGGCACTTTGATCCGCGATGCGCGTATCGCTTTGCGCAGGACAACCAGGGAATGCGCGCAGGCGATTGGCGTCACGAATGGCATATTCAAAGCCTATGAAGAAGGGCGTAGGGCGCCATCCCTGCCGGAACTGGAAACGCTGGTCTACTTTCTTGACCTGCCTATGGATCACTTTTGGGGCGCTGAAGCGATTTCCGATGACGCCTTTCGCACCGCCGAACTGGACCTGCCGCGCCTGACCGCCTTACGGCATCGCATGATCGGCGCGCTCTTGCGCCAGGAACGCATGAACGCCAGCCTTTCCATGAAATCTGTTGCCAACCAGAGCGGTATTTCAACCAGCCGTTTGAAGGCCTACGAACTGGGGGAACGCCCGATCCCACTCCCGGAATTGGAAGCCTTGCTGCGCGTCCTGGGAGGACGGATCGAAACCTTCTTCGACCAGGGAGGCCCCATCGGGCAATGGATGGCGGAACAAAAAGAAATACAACAGTTCAAAGGAATGCCGCTCGAACTGCGCGGCTTTGTCTGCCAGCCGATCAACCAACCCTACCTGGAACTGGCGCGCAAACTCAGCGAGATGTCCACCGACAAACTGCGTTCCGTGGCAGAAGACATCCTCGATATTACGTTCTAGCCACTGTGATGACCACACAACCATCCCTACTTGCGGAACAGGGCAAGCAAGCCTTTTCAGCCGGGAAATTTGCCCAGGCCGCGGAAATTTTTTCCAGGGCGGCGGCCGGCTTCAGCGCAGCCAACGACGCGTTGAACGCCGCCGAAATGAAAAACAACCTGGGCGTGGCGCTATTAAAGATCGGGAAAGCCTCGGAAGCCTTGCAAGCCGTCACTGGCGCCGATAAAGTGTTCGAGGAAGCCGGCGACGCCCGGCGGCAGGGGATGGCCCTGGGCAACCAGGCGGACGCGCTGGAATCCCTCGGGCGGCTGGACGAGGCGCTGGCAGCCTATGAGCGTTCGGCCATATTGCTGGCTGAAGCGGGAGAAAGCGAATTGCGCGCCATCGTCCTGCAATCCATTGCGACGCTCAAATTGCGGCGCGGCAAAATGATGGATGCGGCCTTTTCCATGATCGGCTCCATCGAAACGACCCCCAAACCCAACCTTTGGCAGCGCCTGCTGCGGTTCTTCTTGCGCCTTATGCCATGATCGAAGTCAGCCTCCAGGTCCGTCCGGCGGTTCTCGAAGACCATCGTCACATTGCCGATCTGCTGTTCTTCGAATCTCACGTCCATCGTCATCTCGATTGGCGCGCGCCGCTGGAATGGCTCGGTTGCCCGGATTTTTGGGTGCTGGAGGAAAACGGGTATCCGTTGGCTGCCCTGGCCTGTCCGCAAGGCCCACCCGGGGTGGCCTGGGTGCGCCTTTTCGTACATGCCGCGCGCGTGCGGCTGGAAGAAGCCTGGAACGCGCTCTGGCATACGGCGCAGACGGATATCGCCCGGCAAGGCGGCGCAGTCGTGGCCGTGATCGCTATGCAAACCTGGCTGGATACCCTCCTCCCCCGCAATGGCTTTATGCACACCCAGGATATTGTCATGCTCGAATGGAACCGCTGGTCGCCGGCCATCAGCATCCCACAACCCCGCGCAGACATCCGCCCCATGACCCCTGACGACCTGCCGCGCGTTGCCGCGTTGGATGCAGCCGCTTTCTCACCCCTCTGGCAAAACCCGCTGGATGCGCTATCGAAAGCGCTCGCGCAGGCCCAGGTGGCTACCGTGATGGAAGACGGCCGAGGCCTGGCAGGCTACCAGATCAGCACAGCGAATCCGTTCGGGGCCCACCTCGCCAGGCTCGCCGTCCGGCCTGACGCGCAGGGAGCCGGGCTCGGCTCTGCCATCGTCCTGGATTTGATCCAACGCTTGAAAAAGAAAGGCAGCGCGCGGCTGACGGTCAACACGCAAAGCGACAACCACGCCTCGCTGGCGTTGTACCGCAAACTCGGCTTCCGGCGCACGGGAGAGCAATATTCCGTGTATTATTTCGATGTACCACCAGACCCAACCGGGAAGACCTATAGATGAGACTGCGTTCATCCTCCAACCGATTCTTGCTCCATTTCCTGGAAATTTTGGTCAACGACTTGGGACAGGAAACCCTGTCCCTGGTCTTGGGAAAAGCGAACTTGCCCACCGCCTGGGCAGACAGCAAGCAACTGGCTTCCAGCGGCGAAAAGGGCGCAGCCGAAGCCTACGCCGGCCTGCAAAAAGCCTTGCGCATCTACTACGGCCGGGGCGCGCGCGGCATTCTCCAGCGCGCGGGCAGCAACATGTGGAAGCGCCTGCTGGCAGACGCGCCCTTGAACGTGAAGACCCAGGCGGCTTTTGCGCGGAGACTGCCCCTGCCTGCGCGCAGACGGGCGGCTTTGGACCTGCTTGCCAGCCTGCTGGGTTCCAAACGAGGAGACGTTGCGGTTCACACCCTGGACCTGGACCTGCTCCTGGCCGACCATGCCAGCCCCGGCGCCTCGGGACAGTTCGAATCCGAGCCGGTCTGCTTCGTAACCCTGGGCCTGTTGCACGAATGCCTGTTCTGGGCCACCGGCCAGGAACATGACATCCAGGAAACCTCATGCAAGGCAACCGGGCAGGAGTCTTGCGAATTCAAAATCATCACCGGAGGATAGTCATATGAAAAGCAGCGAATGGACCTGGAAAAGTAACGATGGCCTGGAAATGTACGCCCGCAGTTGGGAACCGGAAAAACCCGGCAGGGCGGTGCTTGCCCTGGTGCATGGGCTGGGGGAACACATCGGGCGCTACGAACACGTCGGCGCGGCGCTCACGGAGGTTGGTTTCACGTTGACCGGCTACGACTTGCGCGGTCACGGCAAATCGAGCGGCGCGCGTGGCCATACCCCCTCCTACGACGCCCTGATGACGGATGTGGACATGTTCCTCGACCTGGCAGCCGGACGCTATCCCGGCCAGCCGCGTTTCCTGTATGGCCACAGCATGGGCGGCAACCAGGTCATCAACTTTGCCCTGCGCCGCAAATCCGAACTGGAAGGCGTGATCGCTACCGGCCCCTGGCTCAAACTGTCCTTCGAGCCGCCGGCCTCCAAAGTCGCCCTGGGCAAAATGATGAACAACATCCTGCCGGGTTTTGCGCAGGCCTCCGGCCTGGACACCAAAGCGCTTTCGCGCGACGCCAGCGTCGTGCAGGCCTACGAGAACGACCCACTGGTGCATGACAAGATCTCCGCCCGCCTGTTCGTGGAGATGTACCAGACCGGGTTGTGGGCCTTCGAGCGCGCAAGGGAATTCCCCCTGCCCATGCTGCTGATGCACGGCGGCGCCGACAGCATCACCTCGCCGGAAGCCAGCCGCCAGTTTGCCGCCTCCGCCGGGGATCAAGTGACGCTGCGCATCTGGGATGGCCTGTTCCACGAGATCCACAACGAAGCGCAGCAAGCCGAAGTATTTGCAACCATGATCGAATGGCTGGACGCGCGGCTTAAAACGAAATAAGACTCTGCCCGCCCTACTGGACAAATCTCGTCCGACATGGGAAAATTCCCCCTCGATTTATCAAGATTGCCGAGGAGATGAGAAATGTCCGAAGAAAAGATGAGCAAGCGCCAGGTGATGCGCGAAAAACGCCGCAAAACCGAGGCGCGCAATCGCTGGATCACGATCGGGTTGGTGGTTGCTGGCGCGTTCCTGGTCGCGTTTGCCCTGATCTACCCCAACCTCAAACCGGTGGGGGAAGTGGCTGCCGCGACGCCGGCCTCCCGCCCGATGGCAGACGACAATTCCATGGGCGACCCGAATGCGCCCATCAAGATCGAAGAGTTCTCCGATTACCAGTGTCCGTTTTGCAAGAAGTTTTCAGTAGAGACAGAACCCCAGTTAGTTGAAACCTACATCGCCACCGGGAAGGTCCATTTTACCTATCGCGCGTTTGGCGAGTTCATTGGGCCTGAATCCCAGGCTGCGGCCGAGGCGGCCTATTGCGCTGGCGAGCAGGACAAGTACTGGGAATACCACGATACCCTGTTCGCCAACCACACCGGCGAGAACGTGGGCGACTACACCGACCGCCGACTAAATGCGTTTGCAGAAATGCTCGACCTGGACATGGGCGCTTTCCGTTCTTGCCTGGAGGGCGGCAAATTCGCCGAGCGGGTAAACCAGGATTTCGTAGATGGAAGCGCGGCCGGCGTGCAGGCCACCCCGTCGTTCGTGCTGACCTACGTGGTCAACGGTGAGACAAAGCATAGCATCATCGCCGGCGCTTATCCGTTCAGCGAATTCGAAGCGCAGATCGAGGCCGCGCTGGCAGAGATGGGCGCGCAATAAACGATGCCTTATTAAAACCCCAACCAGCCCAACACCCACACGATCAAGGGAGCAACCGCCAGGGCGGGCAGGAAGTTCCCGGCGCGGATCTTCTTGATCTCCAACAGGCTGCTGACCGCCAGCGCCACCAGGATCACGCCGCCGGTGGCGGTCATCTCGTTCAGCATGGGATCGGTCACGATGGCGCTCAGTCCGGCCGCCATCAGGCTGATGCCGCCCTGGAAGACCAGGATGACCAGCGTGGAGAACAACACCCCCACGCCGAGCGTGGAGGCAAAGGCCAGCGCCGCGAACCCGTCCAACACGGACTTGACGGCCAGCAACTGGTAATCGCCGGTCAGCCCATCCTGGATGGAGCCGAGGATGGTCATCGGCCCGACGCAGAAGAGCAGCGAAGCCGTCAGGAAGCCGCGCACGAAGTTGGTGTCGGAAGTCCCTTGCGAGGTTGATCCTCCCTTCGGAGGCGACGCAGGCCCGGGGTCGCGGGTGAAGCGTTCTTCCAGCCTGCGCCCCAGGCGCTGGAGTCTGTCCTCGATCCCGCCCCATTCGCCCAGCAGGATGCCGATCAGCAGCGCGCCCAGCACGATGAGCGGGTTTTCGGTTTTAAGGAACATTTGTACGCCGAGCGCGGAGGTGAACAGGCCCATCCCGGCAATGACGGTATGTTTCAGGCGTTCGGGCAGGCGCGCGCCAAAGAGCAGGCCGAGCGCGCCGCCCAGGAGGACGGTTGCGATGTTGAGAATGGTTCCGGTCATGATGTGTGGGTTATTCCTTCGCCAGCGAAGTGGATTGGCCGGCGGCCTGGTTTTCCAGGATTTCCAGCACGAAGCACAGCGAAGACAGGCGGTTGAGGTAGCGCAGCAATTCGGGGTTACTGAGTTCATCCAGGTCGAAGAGTTCACTGACGCGCCGTTCCGCCCGCCGGACGACGGCGCGCGCCAGCGAAAGCGCCGCCCCGCTGGGGGTGTCGCCCGGCAGGATGAACTCGCGCGGCAATGTGACTGCCTGGCTGACGGCGTCGGTCTGGGACTCGAGCCAGTCCACCTGCGCCGTTTGGATGCCCCGGAACGTTTCGGCGTTGTCCGGCGTAGCGGCTACTTCGGCCATCAGTTTGTACAGGTCTTTTTGCGCCTGGCGCAGGATGGGAGGAGTCTGCTGCGCCTGGCAGGAGGCGCGCGCCAGGCCCAAGGCAGCCGAGGCCTCGTCCAATGCGCCCAGCGCCTCGATGCGCGGATGATGTTTATAGACGCGGCCCTCCCCCAGCAAACCGGTCGTGCCGTCGTCTCCACTGCGGGTATAAAAGGACATGCGGCGAATTATAAACGGCAACGCGGCGAGTTGGGGGAAAAGAGCGCTCTTTGCACACAAAGGTTGCCAAAAGCATCCGCAGATTGTACAGATTACGCTGATTTTCTTTTTTGATTCTTCCAAATCTGCCCACCCTGCCACACAGCGTCCCCATTTAATGAGACCTTCGCGGCTCTGTGATTTTGCAATGGACTCAAAATTCCTTCTTGTCAAAGCCCCCCTGGTGGCTTAGAATCCGTCCATCTCAAATCGGAGGAGAATTGTATGAAAATGAAAAAGTCCTTCCTGGCCCTGTCGGCGCTGGCGCTGGCCGCGCTCGCGTGCGGACTGGTTTTGCCCGGCGCGCCGACAGAAGCGCCCCCGTCGCCGGTCGAAACCGACTCCCCGGCGGCTGAACCGGCAGCCTTCGACATGGCGGCCAAACTGGCGGAACTGGGCGGCCAGCCGTGCGAGGAGAACCCGGATTTCACCTGCGTCACGATCCAGGTTCCCCTGGACCACTTCGACGCAGCCAATACCGAGACGCTGGGGGTGGTATTCGCCGTTGCGCCTGCTACGGGCGAGCGTTACGGCATGTACGTGCAGGCCTTCCCCGGCGGACCGGGCGGAGAGGGCGTCAGCACCGGCGGCCTGGGATGGTTCTCGGAACCCATCCTGGAGCATTATGACATCGTCTATTTCGACCAGCGCGGGGTCGGGCTGTCCAATCCGCTGGCCTGCCCGGCTGCCTATGCCAAGAATTTCCTGGGCTACCTGACCGAGACCAACCAGGGCGGGCTGGAAGGCTATGACCTGCCCGAAGAACAGCAGGCCGCCATCCAAGACGCCCACACCTTCGTGGATGAGTGCGTGGCCGAGATCGGCGCCGACTCTGCCAAATTGCGCTTCTTCGGCACCGACCAGGTGGCCGAGGACCTGGAGACCTTCCGCCAGGCGATTGGCGATGAGAAGTTCTACTTGTACGGCGTAAGTTACGGGACAGCCGTCGCGCAGACCTACGCCGCCGCCCATCCCGACCGGCTGGCAGGCTTGGTGCTGGACGGCACGCTCGACCTGACCCTGACCGGCGAGGCCGGCTCCATCTCGCAGGAAAAAGCCTTCGACAAGGTGCTGGTGGCCGTGCTGGAAGCCTGCGACGCGGACGAGGCCTGCGCCGCCGAACTGGGCGGGAACGCCTTGAAAGTATACGACGACCTGGCGGCAAAAGCCTCGAAGACGCCGATCCCTTATGAATTCCCCCTGCCCTCCGGCGAAAAGGTCAAGCGCACTTTCACCTTCAACGAATTGGAATTCACCACCGCTTACCAGATGTATTCCCTCAGCGGGCGGATGCTCTTCCTGCGCGCGCTGGCAGCCGCCAAAAACGGCGACATGGCGCCGCTGGCGCGCCTGCTCCACCAGCAGGGATTGCTGGACCCGGAGACATTCGAATATGTTGGCGACCCGACCTTCTCGGACACCATGTTCTACAGCGTTCTCTGCACGGACGATTCCTTCTACGGCGGCACGCCAGAAGAACGCATCGAACAGACCATTGAGGCTGGTCAGGCTTCCAACGGCACTGTCCCGCGCCTGGACGGCAGCGTGTACACCGGCCTGACCTGCGCCTGGTGGCCGAGCGCGCCGGCCGAAATCGTCCAGAACGAAGCGCTGGTAGCCGAGGGCGTGCCCACCTTCGTGCTGAACGCCACCCTCGACCCGGCCACGCCCTTCGAGGAAGGCAAGACCGTCTTCGAGAACTTAGCCGACGGCTACCACCTGTATGTGGAGGGCGGGCGTCACTCCATCTACGGCTGGGGATACGACTGCCCCGACCAGTACATCACCGACTTCATGGTGGACGGGAAACTTCCAGACCAGCGCGAGATCGCCTGCGAGGACTGGGGCGAAGCGGTCGTCCGCGAATATGCGCCGCGCATCGAACCCAAAGCCAGCGCCTACGCCGACCCGCTGGAAATCATGTCGGCCATCGACAACGAGATTACCTACCTGCCGGAATACTTCTACGGCTACTTCGAGGAAGACGTGGCGGTGGGATGCCCGCTGGGCGGTTCGTTCACCTTCGGGCCCAGCGACCTGGGCGAGGCCTACACCTTCGAGAACTGCGCCTTCACGCAGGGCTTCGCCATGACCGGCGGCGGGGGCTACGACTACGAGAACGGCCTGTTCACGCTGGAGGTGCAGGTGAGCGGAGATAAGAACGGCAATCTCACCTACGTCCGCGACGACAACGACGGCGCGCTGTCCGTCACCGGCGAGTATGGCGGCGAGACGATTGATTTGAAACAGTAAGCCTTCTCATGTCGCTGCGAGACGCCGTTGGTCGAGCAGAACGAAGTCCATAGCGAGGCCAGGCGGCGAAGCAGTCTCCTCCTATACAGGAGATTGCATCAGCCCGGAAAACCATCCGGGCTTCGCAATGACATCCAAAGCGAACGTCCCGAAGGTTCCGGAACCCCTCGGGACGTTTTTTTTCGCGACTCAGAGATTCAGAGTTCAGAGATAAGAGAGATGGGGGAAACGCACAACCGGAAACCGAGGAAGTCGAGACGGTAGTAGGGAACGTCGAAGTCGCGAACCGCGCAACGGACGCTCCAATCGAGACTGTTGAACGAGCCGCCCCGCAGCACGCGCGAACCTGATTCCTTTTCAACCTCGCGCCCATCCTCGGCTTTGTATGGATAGGCTTTCCACAAACTACGCGTCCATTCCCAGACATTGCCGCTCATATCCGCGCAGCCGCAAGGCGAATCGCCCTGCGGGGAATACGCGCCCACCGGCGTCGCGCCTCGCTTGCCGCCTTCGCTCGTGTTGCACTTGTTTGGATCGAATTGATTGCCCCAGGGATAGATCCGCCCGTCGCTGCCGCGCGCGGCCTTCTCCCACTCGGCTTCGCTCGGCAGGCGCAGGGCCAGGCCGGGCGGCAATTCGGCCCTCATCAAATCGTCCAGCCAGCGACAATAGGCCAGGGCGTCCTTCCAACTGACGCTCACTACCGGGTGATCCTTCTTCCCTTCCCAATCCTTGACAGGGTGTTTTATTCCTTTGGCTGCGACATAAGCATTATATAACGTGTTCGTTACCGGGTAACGCGCCATCCAGTAGTCATAAGGAATCTCAACGCTGTGTTGGGGTTTTTCATCATCGTAAGCGAGTTGGTCGTCGTCTGCGCTGCCCATCAGGAAGGCGCCGGCCGGCGCGCGCAGGAACTCCATGCCGTTGGAGAGCGTGATCTTCCCCGGCGGCGCGGGCGGGCTGGCTGGACGAACTACAGGTTTTGGCGTCCCTTCGGAGCGGCCTGCAGCCTGGCTTTTTTGCGGCGCTGGCGCTTTCACCGGGCGGGCAGCCCGGTCTGCGGGGTCGTATTCCAATCCCAAAGAATCAGCGCGGCGCTGCAAACTTACCAGCAGCCTCTCTACTCCCCGCTCACGCTGTCCCTCGAAATAATCTGCATATTGCCAGCGCGCCAGCCGCTTTGGGGGCGTGCATTCCTGCAAGCGGACCGGGATGATGAACAACGTACCTTCAGGTTTGTAATCGGCATAATCCAGGGCAATGCGGATTTCACGCTGGACATAACCCTCCTGGGTGATGGAATTGTTGGAAAGGCACACAATAATGACATCCGTGGCCTCGATGGCTTTTTCGATCTCCAGGTTCCAGTCTTGACCCGGATAGAGTTCCTCTTCGTCGAACCAGGGCTGAATCCAGCCCTCGGCGCGCAGCCGCTGGTACAACGCGCGCACGGCGGGCTTGTCATGTGAGGAGTGGCACAGGAAGACGCGCAGGGGTCGGGACATGGGCGGGAATGCAAGCGTGTGAAAATCTACGCAAATTATACACGAGGGCGAGAGAATGCGAATTACGAAAGCGTCAACTCGTCCTTGAACCGTTGAAGCAGGTCGCCGGGTGTACCGATCTCGAAGGGGAGTCGAACCGCTGTTTTCACGCTCAAAAAATGTTCCTTGTCGTGCGTGACGAACCAATCCGCCCCGGATTGCATGGCCTCCGCCAGCACGCGCGCGTCGGGTTCATAGGCCGCCAGTCCGCGCGCGGATTCGATCTGTTCCGCTTTGGCAGTTGGTCCGCTTTGGACGCCGCCTGCCGCCAGCAAGCGCGCCAGCGTGGGCAACGAAGCCGGCGCCTTGCGGCGGACGACTTCATCGGCTTCGCGCAAGACATTCGGCCCAACGGCCAGGTCCAACAACCCCGCCTCGCCCAAGCGGAATAATTCGCGCGCCCCGCCAGTATTGGAAAGGACGGCGGAAAACAGGGCGCTGGTATCCAAAAAGACCCTAAGGCGTTTGCGAGTCATACTCAGCCCGCGCCTCTTGCAGCGTCTTCAACATGGATTCCAGCGTCTCACCGGACTCCCGCCACTCCTGCGCCAGTCCGTCCGCGATCTCATCCACCCGCGACCTGCGCGAACTGAGCACAAACACGCCGTCGCCGAGGTCGATCAGCGTCAGCATATCCCCCTCCTTGATCCGGTTTTGTTCGCGCAATTCCCTGGGCAAGGTGATCAAGCCGCGCTGTACCACCTGAACGGTAAATGTCTTGTTCATCCGGTCAACTCCTATCAGTCAATCTGATTTTCAGTATATCAGATTTTTCAAAAAAAATCCGTTCGATGCGCGCTATCCGCGTCCGAAAATCTTCTTCCACGACGCAGCCCGTTCCGCTCCCGCAACTCTAGTATAATCCCCCGCATGGACATCAAAACCCAACTCAACGACTCCCTGAAAGACGCCATGCGTCTCAAGGACAACCTGCGCCGCGATACCGTCCGCATGGCGCTGGCGGCCATCAAGCAGGTCGAAGTGGACAAACGCGCCGCCCTGGACGACCTGGCTGTCATCGCGCTCCTGCAAAAGGAGATCAAGAACCGGCGCGAGGCGGTCGAGGAAGCCCGCAAGGCCAACCGCCCCGACCTGGTGCAGGCCAACGAAGCCGAAATCGCCGTCTTGGAGGCCTTCCTGCCCAAAGCCATGAGCGCCGACGAACTGCGCGCGCTGGTGCAAGCCGCCATCGCCGAGACCGGCGCCTCCGCGCCCGCCGACATGGGCAAGGTCATGAAAGCCGTCTTGCCCAAGGTGGCGGGGCGCGCGCCCGGCGACCAGGTCAGCGCCATGGTGCGGGAAGCGCTGGCCGGATAAACGATGGCATCCAGCCGGCCGGGAAAGGTCCCGGCTCGCGTCCGTACGCTCCAGGCGCTGCTGCTCGCGGCAGTCGGGGTCGCTTCCCTGGTTGTGCTGGCCCTGCCAATGTCGCTCAGCCCGGGGGCCCTGCCGCTGACCGCCGGGGAGGTTGCGCCGCGCGACCTGCAAGCCCCGGAAGCGATCGAATATGTCAGCGAAGTGCGGACGGAGGAAGCGCGCGCGGCGGCTGAGCGCGCCATCCAGCGCGTCTACACCGCCCCCGACCCTGCCATCGCGCGCGACCAGATCGAACGCCTGCGGGCTGCGCTGGGCTTCATCAGCCTGGTGCGCGCGGACGAGTTCGCTGCGCCGGAGCAAAAACAGGCCGACCTGCAAGCCATGAGCGACCTGCGCCTGCGCGACGAGGTGATCCAGCAGGTGCTGGACCTGCCTGCCGCCCGCTGGGACGCCATCCAACAGGAAGCCCTGAGCGTGCTGGAGCGCGTCATGCGCAACACCATCCGCGAAAGCGACCTGGAGACCATCCGGCGCAGCGTCCCCTCGCTGGTCAGCCTGGCGCTGACCGAGGAGCAGGCCGACCTGGTGGCAGAGTTGGCGACCGCCTTCGTCGCGCCGAACAGCCTGTATAGTCCCGAATTGACCGAAGCCGCCCGCCTGGCCGCGCGCGAAGCCGTCCAGCCGGTCGTCCAATCCTACAAACCGGGCGAGATGGTCGTGGCCGGCGGCCAGGTCATCAGCCCGGCGCAACTCGAAGCGCTCGAAAAAATGGGACTGATCGAACCGGGGCAGCAATGGGAGGATTACCTGGGCGTCATCGCGCTGGCGGCCACCACCAGCGTCTTCCTGGGGTTGTATTTCTTCCGGCGCGACAAACCCTTCCTGTCCGAGTTACGCAGCCTGGTGTTGATCAGCCTGATCTTCATCGTCTTCCTGGCCGGCGCGCGGCTGACCATCCCCAACCGCACCGTCATCCCGTACCTGTACCCGCTTCCGGCCGTCGGCCTGCTGCTGGCCACCTTGTTCAGCCTGGAGACCGGCCTGGTCTTCTCGCTGGTGATCTCCCTGCTGGCGGCCTACGGCCTGCCCAACACGCTCGACCTGACGCCCTATTACCTGCTGGCTTCGCTGTGCGGCGTGTTGGTGCTTGGACCCGGGCGGCGCTTCTGGGCCTTCCTGCGGGCGGGCATGGCCATTGCCGGCGCCGGGGCGGCCATGATCCTGGCCTTCCGCCTGCCGTTCAACGTCATGGACTGGGTCGGAATCGCCACCCTGCTGGGCGCGGCGCTCTTCAACGGCCTGGCCTCGGCCAGCCTGGCCCTATTGCTGCAATACCTGCTGGCGCAAACGCTCGGCCTGACCACCCCCCTGCAACTGCTGGAAATCTCGCGCCCCGATTTCCCCCTGCTGCAACTCTTCCTGCGCAACGCGCCCGGCACCTACCAGCACAGCCTGCAAGTCGCCAACCTGGCCGAACAGGCCGCCGAGCGCATCGGCGCCGACGCGCTGCTGACCCGCGTCGGCGCGCTGTTCCACGACGTGGGCAAGGCCATGAACCCCACCTTCTTCATCGAGAACCAGTTGCCGGGCAGCATCAACACCCACGACGACCTCGACCCCGCCGAAAGTTCCGCCGCCATCACCCGCCACGTGTTGGACGGCGTGGCGCTGGCGCGCAAACACCGCCTGCCGCGCCGCCTTGACGATTTCATCCTGGAGCATCACGGCACCATGCTCACCCGCTACCAGTACTCCAAGGCGGTCGAAGCGGCCGGCGGCGACGAATCGAAGATCGACCCGGAAAGGTTCCGCTACCCCGGCCCGCGCCCGCGTTCCCGCGAGACGGCCCTGCTGATGCTGGCGGATGGCGCCGAAGCGCGCGTCCGCGCGGCGCGCCCCAAAGACGAGGACGAACTGCGCGGCATCGTGCGCGCCGCCATCGAACACGCCCAGAAGGGCGGCCAACTCGACAACACCCAACTCACCCTGCGCGACCTGAACGCCATCTTCGAATCCTTCGTCACCACCCTGCGCGGCGCATACCATCCGCGCATCGAATACCCGCGCTCCGAATCCACGCCCACCGTCGATAACGCGCCCACCGCCCCGCGCTCCCCCAGCAAACCGTGATCCACATCGAAGTCAACCCCTCGCTGACGGACGCGCCCAACCTGGACACGCTGGAACGCGCCGCCCTGGCCGCGCTTGCGCGCCAGGACGCGGACGGCGACCTGTCCATCGTGCTGACGGACGACGCCCAACTGCGCCAACTGAACCGCGACTACCTGGGCGTAGACGCGCCCACCGATGTGCTCTCCTTTTCCGCTTCTGAAACGGACCCGGAAACCGGCCGCCGTTACCTGGGCGACGTCCTCCTCTCCATCCCCCGCGCTGACGAGCAGGCGCGCGCCGCCGGTCACACGCTGGAGGCCGAAGCCCAACTGCTGGTGGTGCATGGGACGCTGCACTTGCTCGGCCACGACCATGCCGAGGCGCAGGAAAAGGCCCGCATGTGGAAAGCGCAGGCCGAAGTCCTGGAAAGACTCGGGCTGGGTCACATCCAGATTCAAGAAACGTAGACCAACATGTCGCCAATCCAACGCTTCCTCCAATCCCGCATCCGCTCCTTTCGCCACGCTTTTCACGGCTGGGGGTACGTGCTGCAAACCCAGCAGAATGCCTGGATCCATGCGGTAGTGGCAACGGCTGTGTTTGCTGTGGGCCTGTGGCTGGGACTGCCCGCCCGCGACTGGGCGGTGCTGGTGCTGACGATTGCGATGGTCTTTACCGCCGAGTTCGTCAACACCGCCATCGAGGCAGTGGTGGACCTGGCCAGCCCGGCGCGCCACCCGCTCGCCAAGGTCGGCAAGGACGTGGGCGCGGCGGCAGTGTTGATCGCGGCGCTGGCGGCCATCGGCGTGGGACTGTTGATCCTGGGGCCGCCGCTTTGGCAAAAATTATTCCGATAACCCGCCTTCGAGGAGATACCATGACTTTATCGTTCCAATTCGGCACGGTCGGCTCCCCCACCGGTACGCCCAAGAAACCGGGCGGCAGCGTGGGAGCGATCCTGTTCAGCAAGTCCATCGGGCTGGAAACGCTCGAACTGGGCTGGGTGCAGGCGGTGCGCGTGAGCGAGGCCACCTGCGCGGCCATCAAACAGACCGGCGTGGAACAGGGCGTTTCGTTGAGCGTCCATGCGCCCTACTTCATCAACTTGAACGCCAATGACGAAGAGTGGCCCAAGTCGCGCCAGCGGCTGATGGACGCGGCGCACTACGGCAACCTGGCGGGCGCAACCGACATCGTATTCCACCCCGGCTCGTATTTCGAGCGTCCGCCCGCAGAAGTGCTCAAAGTCGCGCTCCCGCGCTTGCAGGGCTGCGCCGACGAACTGCGCGCGGCCGGCAACCCGGTCACATTGCGGCCTGAGACGATGGGGAAATCGGCCATGCTCGGCTCGCTGGAAGATACGCTGGCAATGGGCAAGGCTATCGAGGGGGTGGAACCCTGCCTCGATTTTGCCCACCTGCACGCCCGCCCTGGGGATGGGACGGTCAACACGTACGACGAATGGTCGCGCACCCTGGAGCAGTATGCAACCGCGCTGGGCAGCGACGCGCTGCGGCGGCTGCACATCCACCTTTCGGGCATCGAATACGGGCCCAAAGGCGAGAAGAATCACCTGAAACTTGCGGAGGCAGACCTGGACATCCGCGCCCTGTTCCTCGCCTTGAAGGATTCCGGCTGCGCCGGGCGTATCCTGTGCGAAAGCCCCGTCATGGAGGAGGACGCGCTCGAAATGAGGCGCGTTTGGAGCGAGGTCAGCCAAGAAGGGTAAAGATCACAGGCAAAGCCGGAAAAAAAGACCAGCCGTGCAGCCAGTCTTTTTTTATCCCTACGCGCTTCAATCCATTTGCGCGAATTTCTCTGGCTTGGCGCCGCAGATCGGGCAGGCCTCGGTCGGCTTGCCGAATTCGATGTAGCCGCACACCGGACAAAGGTAGAACTCGACGCCCTCCAGATCCTTTCCCTGCCGGACAGCACCCAGTGCCTTTGCGTACAATTTGGCATGGACTTTCTCGGCTTCGACCGCGTACCCGAACATGCGTTTGGCCTTGTGCGCTTCGACTTCGGCCTGCGCTACCATCGGCGGGTACATCTGGGTGAACTCGTAGGTCTCGCCGTCGATCGCGGCTTGCAGGTTCTCGGCGGTCGAGCCAATGCCCTCCATCGCTTTCAGGTGGCCTTCCGCATGGATGCGCTCCGCCTCGGCCGTCATGCGGAACAAACGCGCAATGTTCGCGAATCCGTCCTTCTCGGCTTGCTTTGCAAAAGCGCGATATTTCTGGTTGGCCTGGCTCTCCCCTGCAAATGCTTCTTTCAAGTTTTTCAAGGTATCAGTCATGGTAAACCTCCTGTACTCGAATATACAGGATAGTTTACCATTTCGGTCGTGGAATTTGTCACGATTCCGCCCTGCCAAAAAGCGCCTTTTCAGCGCCCGTGTGCGGTCGGCTACTGTCCCGGCGTCCTCACTGCGGCAAAACCCAGCCCATTTGCGCCCAGGTGCGTCCCGATGACCGGCGTAACGTTTAGCATCAAAATGTCGCGCGGCAGGGCGTGGCTGATCTCCCCCATCATCTGCTTCAGGAATTCGCGCGCCCGCGCCTCAGCGCCGGTGTGCAGAACAGCAAGCCGATCCATTGCGCCGCAGGCGCGCAGCAGGCCGGCCATGCGCTCGTTGGCCTGGTGGGTCGTCCGCGCCGCGCCAATCGCCTTGACCACCCCATCCGCCAGTTCGATGACCGGCTTGATGGACAACAGCCCTCCCAGCGCCGCCACCGCAGACGGGACGCGCCCGCTGCGGCGCAGGTTCTCCATCGTATCGAGCGCAGCAAAGACCCGCAGCCGTTCTCGCGCCGACGCAACCGCCGCCAACGCAGCCTGCAAACCTTTCCCGGCCGCTTCGGCCGCCGCCAGCGCCTGGAAACCCAGCCCCAACGACAGGGAGCCGCTATCCAGCACCGTGATGCGGTCCACGAATTCAACCGCCGCCTGCCGGGCGATATTCACGGTGGTGGTCAACTGCACGGCAGAGTGGATGGACAGGATATGATCGCAGCCTTGATCGAATAATCTCTTGTAACGCGCAGCAAACTCCCCAATCGAAGGAGCGGCAGTGGTAGGCAGGACGTCCATTCCGGGCAACTGCGCATAAAACGTCTCGCGCGAGATCCCATTCCCATCCGCGTATTCGTTCCCCTCGATGATCAGGATGGTCGGGATGACCTCCATTTGATATTGCTCGATCAAATATTGCGGAAGGTCAGAGGTGGAATCAGTGACAATACCAAGTTTCATCATGGACCGCCATTCCCTTACCGGGCGGACGCAAGACCCGCCCCTGCTTGGGCGTTCGACCGGCAGTTGAACTGCCGGTCGAACAGGATACGATGCTATTCAATCGAAAGAATGAACTGGTAATGCGGTTGGCCGCCATCCTGGACTTCGATCTCCTGCCCGGGATACGCCTCGCGCACCTTGTCGGCAATGCGGTTCGCTTCCGTGACCGTCAGGTCTTCCCCATAGAACAGGGTGATCAACTCCTGCTGGGCAGCCTCGGCTTTTTCCAGCAGGCACAATACCGCCTCTTCCACCGATTTCGACGAACACACCAGTTTACCGTCCAACAGCGCAATCGCCTGGCCTTTTTCCACGTTCACGCTGTCGATTTCCACCGTCCGGGTAGCGACGGTGATCTCGCCCGATTTCACCAATCCCAGCGACTTGACCATCTTCTCCGCCACAGCCGCCGCCTCGCCGTCCGGGTTGAGCGCCAACATGGCCGCCAGCCCCTGCGGCACGGTGCGGCTCGGCACCACCAGCACTTCCTTCACCGTCACATCCTTGGCCTGGTTGGCCGCCATGACGATATTCTTGTTGTTCGGCAAGATGATCACTTTGTCCGTCGGCAGGTTCTCGAAGGCCGCCAGGATCTCCTGCGTGCTGGGATTCATGGTCTGCCCGCCCTCCACGATCGCGGCCACGCCCAGGCTGGCAAAGATGCGGCTCAATCCCGGCCCCGGCGAGACCGTCACCACCGCAATCTGCCCCGGCTCGATGTTCGCCAATTCCAGTTTGTCGCCCCTGGCCTTCTGGTCGATCTCATCCATCTGGGCCACCAGGTTTTCCATCGCCACCTTGGTGATCGTCCCCACTTCCATGATGTAATCGATCGGCAGGTAACGATTTTCCAACGGCACGTGGATGTGCATCCGATACATGCCGTCCCCTTCGCCCACCTGGATAGACGTGCCCATCTCTTCCAACCGCCCATAGAACGACTGCAAATTCAATTCGCCCTGCGGGTAGAAATCCACCACCACTTCGAAATCCTGGCCCTCTTCCACCTCTTCCATGGCGCTCTCCAGGTTCATGGCCGAAAGCGGCTGCACGCTCGCCAGCGGCGTATCCAGCGATTCCCCATACACGTGGCGCAACATCCCTTCCAAGATGAAGAACAGACCCTTGCCGCCCGAATCCACCACCCCAGCCTGCTTGAGGACCGGCAGCAACTCTGGCGTATGCTGGACGGATTCATCCGCCGCCTTCACCGCCAGCGCCAGGATATCGATCGGGTCCTGCGTGGACGACAGGCCTGCTTCCGTTGCCGCAGCCACATCCTTGGCGACGGTCAGGATCGTCCCCTCCACCGGGCGGACGACGCCCTTATAGGCCGTATCGCGCGCTTCGGCAAAGGCTTTCACCAGCCCCGGCCCGTCCAGCATCTCCTTGCCTTGCAGCCCGCGCGAAAACCCGCGCCACAACTGCGAAAGGATCACGCCCGAATTGCCGCGCGCGCCCATCAGCGCGCCCTGCGAGACCGCCGCCGCCATTTCGCCCACATTGCGATGCCCCAGGCTGCTGATCTCGTTATAGGCCGATTGCATGGTCAACACCATATTCGTACCGGTGTCGCCATCCGGCACAGGGAACACGTTCAGCGCATTCACTGTCTGCTGGTTGGTGCGCAGCCAGGTCAACCCGGCCTCGACCAGGCGTTTGAGCGACTGCCCATCCATGGGCGCCTTACGGAACTTTGCCAGCCGTTTCTGGGTTTCGGGGGAATCAAGTGCCATGCCGTTTCCTGCTCCTTTGATCCTCAATCTGTATTGCTGACACGCAGTCCGGCTACGTGCACATTGACCGAGTTGACGCGCAAGCCCAGCGCCTTTTCTACATGATAGTGAACCGTGTTGGCCACGCTGTTCGCCACCGAAGCGATGCGAGTCCCGTATTCGACAACGATGAAAATCTCGATATCCACTTTTTCGCCGTCATAACTCACCGAAACGCCGCGCGTCGGTTCGCGGGTGATCGTATGCGCCAGCCCTTCCGCCAGGTTCTTGGGGGCCAGCCCTACCACGCCATACGACTCCAGCGTAGCATGGTAAGCGATCGTTGCAACAGCATTCGGGGAGATGTTGATGCTGCCTAAAGAAGTAGTTTCTTCGCCCATAGGTTAGTCCTCTGCTTGTTATTAACAACTTGACTTGTAGAAGGATACGATGTGTGGTAAAATGCCGTGCTTACAAAAGAAAGCAACAAGTAAGGAATTATAGCAAGTACCACGAAGTGGCACAAGAAAGGATTGTTCAAGATGGCAAAATGCGCTCACTGCGGAAAGACGACCACCTTCGGCCACAACCGGTCGTTCTCGATGCGCGCCACCAACCGCGCGTTCAAACCGAACCTGCAAAAGATCACGGTTTACGAGGGCAACCGCAAGATGAAAAAGGTGCTGTGCGCCAAGTGCATCCGCACCCTGACCAAGGCAGCGGCTTAGTCGTTCCTTCCTTCCCAAAAGAAATCGCGGCGCAAGCCGTGATTTTTTTGT
Organism: Chloroflexota bacterium; assembly: GCA_049324135.1. Taxonomy (GTDB): domain Bacteria; phylum Chloroflexota; class Anaerolineae; order Anaerolineales; family Villigracilaceae; genus JAABUE01. Next base: position 31,558 of record JBMOMO010000266.1, on the reverse strand, counting down.
TTCTTTGTGCGGGCAAACAGTCTATTCAAACAGCCGCCTCACGCAGCACCCCTATCCCGGCCGCGATGCCCTGCGGATGCTTGAAAATGGCAGTGGCAGAGACGAAGGCCTCGGCGCCGGCAGCCCACAGCGCGGGCAGGTTCGAGGCAGAGACGCCGCCGTCCACCTCCAGCCAGGCGGGAGAAGCGATCCGGTCCAATTCCCGGCGGATTTGGGCGACCCTCCCGATGCTTTCCTCCAGGAACGCCTGCCCGGAATAACCCGGTTCGACGCTCATCACCAACACCAGATCGACAAGCCCTAAGACCGGGAAAATAGATTCAACCGAGGTATCGGGTTTGAGCGTGACGCCCGCTTTGCATCCCAAGGACTTGATGCGTTCCAGCGTGCGCGGCAAGTTTGGGCAGGTCTCTACGTGGACAGTCAAGTGTGAAGCGCCCGCCCTGGCAAAGGCCTCCACCAGGTGTTCCGGCTCTTCTACCATTAAGTGCACGTCTAAGGGCAAATCGCTCCCGCGGCGACAGGCTTCGACGATGAACGGTCCCATCGTCAGGTTGGGGACGAAGTGGCCGTCCATCACATCCACGTGAATCCAATCTGCGCCCGCTGATTCACTGGCTTTCAAGGCTTCGCCGAGATGGAGAAAATCGGCAGAAAGGATGGAGGGGGCAATGATGATTTTTTTCGAGCGCTTCATTGTTTGCAATGGGTCACGGGCATTACCAGTAAGTTTTCGATGAAAGCCCAGGTTTGCAGGGTTTACCGGATGGGAGGGTTGTAGACAAAATAGACCCACATCCAGAACGGGATCAGCCCGCCGACTGCGATGAGGGCCAGCAGGCCGAGCGCAACCGAGAGCCAGTCGATGTTGAGGGGCGCGGCGGCAGGCTCAGGGTCGGGATAAAGAGGCGCGGCATCCGGCTGGTAGACGGCGGCAACTTCGGGCGTCAGGATGAGCGAGGCGGGCGGCTCCGGCTGGGTCTGCGTCCCAAAGCGCATCAGCACCCGTCCTAACTGGTCGGCGGTGCGGTAGCGCGCGGACGGTTCTTTGGACAATACTTTTTCGACGATCTGTTCGAGCGGCTCCGGGATGTCGGGCAGGTACTCGGAGATGGGATGCGGGCGCGCTTCCAGGTGCATGCGCGCCAGTTCTTCGGGCGTCAGGCCGTTGAAGGGCAGGGAACCGGTCAAGGCTTCGTACAGCACGATCCCCAGCGAATAGACGTCCGAGGCCGGGGAGGGCGGTTCGCCGGCCGCCTGCTCCGGCGAGAAGTACTGCGGCGAGCCCCACACCACGTCGCTATGCTCGTCCGGGTGGATGGTGGCCAGGGCGCGGGCGATGCCGAAGTCGGTCACTTTCAGGCGCTTGTCGGGCGTGACCAGCATGTTGTGAGGCTTCACGTCGCAATGCACCAGCCCGGCGCGGTGGGCGTAACCGATGCCAGCGCAGGCCTGCACGGCCAGCGGGATGGCCTCTTCGACCGAGAAGCGCCCGCGCTGGCGCAACAGGGTCTTGAGATCGGAGCCAGGGACGTTTTCCATGACGATGAACAACTGTCCGTGGTCCAGCCCGAAATCATGCACGGTGACGATGTTGGGGTGCGACAGGTTGGCGGCTGCGCGCGCCTCCTGGCGGAAACGCTCCTGGAAGGCCTGGTTGTCCGTGTAATCGGGGCGCAGGATTTTGATGGCAACGTAGCGCTCCAGCATCAAGTCGCGCGCGCGGAAGACCTCCGCCATGCCGCCGGAGCCGACGCGCTGGAGCAGTTGGTAACGATTGTTGAGACGTGCGCCTTCTTGCATGGGGCGATTATATCATTTACGCCGCACAGGGTATAATTCCGCTCGTCATGCGCAAAGCGATGGTCATTTATAATCCTGCGGCGGGACGCTTCCCCGTCAAACCCTTCATGAAGTCCGTCGAACGGGAACTGGTCCGCGCCGGATGGCGGGTGGAACTGGCTGCCACCCACAGCGGGGAACACGCCGTCCAATTGGGGCGGCAGGCCGCCGGTCAGGGGTATGAGGCGGTCTTTGCCGTCGGCGGCGACGGCACGGTCGGCCAGATCGCCAGCGGCCTGCTCGGCTCCGCAACGGCGCTGGGCGTACTCCCCGCGGGCACGTCCAATGTTTGGGCGCAGGAACTGGGACTGGCATCCTTTACATGGCTGCATGGGCGGCGACTGCGGGAGAACGCCCGCCTGCTGGCGCGCGCTCCTGTCCATCGCGTGGACATGGGACAATGCAACGAGTTTCCCTTCATGATGTGGGCCGGCATGGGACTGGACGCCATGGCCATCCACGCGCTCGAACCGCGCGCCCGCCTGGAAAAGTTCTTTGCCGTGCCAGAATACGCCGCCTCCACCATCTGGAAAGCCAGCCAGTGGCGCGGCATTCGCCTGCGGCTATGGGCCGATGGCAGGGAAGTGGAGGGGCATTACATCCTGGCCGTTGCCAACAACATCCGCCGATACATGGGGGGGCACGCCAACCTCTCGCCCGACGCCTACCTGGACGACGGCCTGCTCGACCTGTGGTTGTTTGGCGGCGACAGCCTGGCCGACGCCTTCCGTCACGCCTACGAACTCTGGCGTGGTTCACACCTCAAATCCAACGACGTTCAGCGCATCACTTTCCGAACCCTGCGCGTGCAAGCCGACGCGCCCTTCTTTATCCACATGGACGGCGAACCAAAGCAAGCCTCCACCCAAGCCATCATCACCGTCCACAGGCAGGCGCTCAACGTCCTGATGCCGCCCCAGGCGCTCAACCTTTTATGTAAACCAGCATGAACCGAACCGACTGGCAATCCCTTTTCAACATCCGCGTGATCGTTGGCGCGGTAACCATTGCCGGGATTTTATTGATCATAACCCTGGCATCCATTGGTTGGGTCCACCCCGCTTCCAACCGGGACTTGGGGTTTGTTCCCGCCGACCTGACCGTGATCCCCGCCCCAACATCCACCCTCAACGTCACCCCCACGACCACCCTCGACCCGCTGCTGGCCGGCACCCCCACCCTGCTCCCTGATGTGATCGGAATCGGCGGCTACGTCCAGATCACCGGCACCGACGGCGACGGCCTGCGCCTGCGCGCCTCACCCGGTCTCACCGGCGAACCGGTCTTCCTGGGCTACGACGAAGAGGTGTTCGAAGTACGCGACGGCCCGCAGGACGCCGACGGCTACACCTGGTGGTACCTGGCGGCCCCCTACGACGAGACGCGCGCCGGCTGGGCGGCAGCGGACTTCCTTTCGCCCATCCCATCCCCATAAATCCAATTCGACGACTTGCCGTCAGTTTAGAATGGGACGGCTCGCCGCCTGAACAGGCAGGGGCAAGCCCCTGTACTCCAAAATAACAGAGAGAGACCTATGCACGAAAAACCGACCGGCATCACAGCCAACAAACAGACCCGCGAGTTCACCGTCACCTGGAACGACGGACATGTCAGCGTGTATCCCTTTGCCCTATTGCGCGCAGCCTGCCCGTGCGCATCCTGTCGCGGCGGGCATGAAAACATGGGCAGCGAACCAGACCCGAACGTCTTTGGCGTTTCACTGGACGAGTCGCCCGCCACGCGCATCAGCAACGTGGTGGCCGTTGGCTCGTATGCCTTGAGCATCGTCTGGGAGGATGGGCACGACTACGGCATCTATAACTGGCACTACCTGCGGGCTTTGTGTCCGTGTGAGGAATGTCGTGAAAAAGTGAAGTAATCCTATCCAAGGAGTTTCAAACGCAGCCATCAGGCAAGCCCTTCATCTACACTCAAGGCGGCATAGATTTGTTCGTCAGTCAGGCGAGGGGCATTCCTGGCAGCGCGAATCAGAGGGAAGGCTGCGCGTTGTTTGGCAGGCGTCTCAGTTTCGCGCAATTCGTCCTGCGCCATGGCTCGGTAGGCGGCTTCCAAGTCTTGTCCAAGCACATGAGGGCGGACAAGGTTTTCGATGAATTGGCTGATGCGCCTTTGACCGACAACCTGATACAACCCATTGTAGATTTGCTCGTCAAGCGTGATCGTCAATTTTCTTTTCATAGCATACCTGCCTTACCCGTGTATGACACGATAGCATTCTTCATCTATTGGATGTCGTTTTTCATACACGAAACCAGCGTGTTCCCAGTCTTTGGTAAAGCCGGCCGTTTCAGCGGCGGAGAGTACCTCGTCTTGCACAGGCGCGATCCAGAACAGGCGGCTGCGTCCCAGGCGGACGCCCAGGCGGCGGGCGTCGCGTAGCAGGTCCGGCAGGGAAGCCAGTGAGCAGGCAGGCAAAGCGACGCCAAGCGCCTTGCCTGCTGCTTCGTCGTGATCCCAGGCGAGCAAGAGCCCTTCCCGTTTGCGCCACCAGAAAGCCAGCCCCGCCCGGATGATATCGGCAAGAATATCGGGCGTGGGCTGGATGACTTCCCAGCCTAGATCTATCAGTCCGTTGGCGGCGGCAAGGAGAGGGGAGGCAAGGGTGAATTCCAACGCGGCGTGGAGGTCGGCTTCAGCCAGCGGGTGGAAGGCATCCGTTGCTTCTTCCAACGGGCTGGCAGTTAGCCCCCTTACTTCCAAGACCTTGGCGTAGCCCAATTTTCCGCACAGGTGATGCACTTTGAGGCGCTGGGAACTGGTCATCAGGCGGGCAACGCCATCGCCGTGCGCCAGCCACCAGGCGTCTATGTATTCGTGAATGCGCGAGCCGATTTTGAGGCCCTGGTAGCGCGGGTCAACGCGGAAACCATGCAACCACCATTGCCCCGGCGCGGAAAGGGATACTTTGGCGCAGCCCACCGCTCGCCCGCCATACTCAGCCACCGCCAGGACGCCTCGAGGGTCGGCCAGCCAGTCGTCCCAAACGTATGGGACGTAATCGTGACCGTCCCAGATGAATTTGCAGAATTCCTTTACGTCCGCCGTGTCACAGGGCAGGGCGGGGCGACAGACAACGCGAGGGGAGCAGAAAGCGGCCAGGGACATGGTATAGCCAGCGAAACGGAAGCAGGCTGAGGGGAGCGTGATGCGTAAGCAGTCTAGACGGGGAAGAGGGTGCCCAAAACTTCGGGACAATATTTTTGCACCATGTCGGATGACAGGCCGTTCTCTTTGCAGATTTCGGCGTACAGGTCGGCGGAGGGGCGTTTGGTACGCTTCTGGGTCTCCACATCCAGCGCCCACAGGCCAAAACGCTGCGTCCAGCCGCGCTCCCATTCGAAGTTGTCCACCAACGACCAGTGGAAGTAGCCTTTGACCGGCCAGTTGAAGTTGACGGCGCGCCACATCTGGTGGATGTGTTCCGCCATGAAACGCGGACGCAGTTTATCGGCAGAATCTTCCACGCCGTTTTCGGTGACGATGATCGGCAGGCTGGGGAACAGACGCGTCACCCATTTCAGCCCTTCGAGCAAGCCTTCGGGTTCGTTGGCAAGCCACCCGCTCTCGCTGCGCAGCGCGTCCTTGCGGTAGAAGTTGCGGCCAAAGAGCGTATCGAGTTTGGTGAGATCGAAGGTCACGTAATCGCGTGTGTAGTAATTGAAGCCGAAATAATCCTGCGCGCCTCTGGCTTCGGGGATTTTCACATTGCCGAGCGGGGATTTCATCACACCCGTTGCCAGCGCGGTGGGGAAGCCCGCGTTCACGCCCGTGAACAGATTGTTCGTCACCAGCCGGTCGAGCGGCGACCAGGCGCGATATGGCACGAACGAGCGATAATACAGCGCAAAGCCCACCCGCGCTTCGCGCTGGATCTCGTGAATAGCGCGATATGCGACGGCGTGTCCACGGATCAGGTTGGCAAGCACCCGCATCGCCAATTTGAGATCTTTCTTCCCCGGCGGGAACCCCGCCACGCTGGCAGCATATCCGTTCAGGGCATAGCCGTTTGGTTCGTTGACCGTCACCCAAAGCGAACAATATTCCCGCAGCGCGTCTACAGTTTTGCGGACGAACTTCTCGAACAGCGGGACGGTGTCTTCATTTTCCCAGGCGCCGTTTTCGTACACCCACAACGGATCGCTGAAATGGTGTAATGTAACCATCGGCGTCAGGCCGCGCTCTTTCAGCCCGCGCAGCATCGTTCGATAGCGGTCGAGCGCGTCTTCGTCCCAGCGGTCGGGCGAGGGCTGGATGCGGCTCCATTCAACCGAGAGGCGATGGGCGTTCTGCCCGCCCTCGGCGGCGCGGTCGAAGTCCTCGCGCCAGCGTCCGCCCCACCAGTCGCAGGCCAGCCCCGACCTGCCGTTGGTGTGGCCTTCCTGCTCCCATTTCCACCACTGGTTGTTGGTGTTGTTGCCTTCTACCTGGTGCGCGGCGGTGGCCGTACCCCACAAAAATCCGCGCGGGAAGTGATAGGTTGCTTGCGGCATATGTTTTGCTCCTGGATCGTTTCTTTGAACATCCCGAAGGGCGTTTTACCAATGCGGGACGGTTTTTGGATTGGACTGGGGAAAGCGCAACCCCGCGCTATTTTACCTTGAACCGTACGGGACTTCAAACGACGACCGGGTGTTGAGCGAAGAATTCGGGGAACATGTGGCTGTTAGCGACCAGGACTTCGGGGTGCGCCCGCATAAAAGCCCGCAAGCGCGGATCGTGAGGCCCAAGCACAAGCCGGATCAGCCAGGCTGGGCTTTCATTGTTGTAGACTGCGCCCGCATCTCCGGCTTGGAAAAACCAGCCGGTGGAGGTGCGGATGGCGACTCCGCAATGCCCGCGCGAATGGCCGAACAACGGGATGAAATACATCTCCGGCTCGAACGGCAGGCGGATGGCGTCAAAGTCATACCACTGCGCATCTACCTTGTCGTAGAGGGCGAAGTTGGGACGGTGGGCAATATAGCGCGGCAGGTAGGCGTGCTCGGTACACTGGCGGATCTTCCCACTGGTAAAAGCCTCGAACTCGCGCCGATGCACATGCACCTGTGCATGGGGGAAATCAGGCAGTCCGCTGATGTGATCGAAGTGCATGTGAGTCAACAGGATGTGCCTCACGTCTCCAGGCCGGTATCCCAACTGCCGGATGCGATGAACGGCCGCCTCCTGCGGGTCGAACGGCATGGAGGTGATGAGGCGGAAGAGTTGCGTCATCCAGGTTGGATGGGCATAATCGCCAAGACCGAGGCCGGTATCTACCAGCGCCAGTCCCTGGTCGGTCTCGACCAGGGAGCAGGCCATCCCGGTTTTCAATTTACTGGGCCAGCGGGCGTTACAGGTGAAGCAGTTGAGTAGATGAATGGACATATCAGGAGTTTAGCATAAAAAAAGCAGGTCACGTTTCAAACGAGACCTGCAAGATTTTACACCAGCATCCTGACTGGTTCTTCCAGGTATTTGGCCAATGCCTGCATGAACTGGGCCGCTTCAGCGCCGTCGCTGACGCGATGGTCGACCGAAATCGTCGCTTTCATTCTCCAGCCCGGAATCACCTGTCCGTTGGAAACCACCGGCGCTTCGCGCGCCGAGCCAATCGCCAAAATCGCCGCTTCGGGCGGGTTGATGATGGCGATGAATTCGTCCACATCGTACATGCCCAGGTTGGAGGTGGAGAAGGTCGAGCCGTCTACATCCTCAGGCTTGACCTTGCCCTCGCGGGCGCGGGCAGCCATGGCCTTGACTTCGCTCGAAATGACGCGCAGGGGCTTCTGGTCGGCGCCTTTGACCACAACGGTCATCAGCCCGCCGGGAACGGTGACAGCGACGCCGACGTTGATCCCTCCCTTACGGATGATCTGGTCGCCGCTCAGGACCGCATTCAAGTTGGGAAATTCGCGCAGGGACAACGCCGCAGCCTTGACGATGAAGTCGTTGACCGAGAGTTTCTCGCCCTCGGGCAGGTAGCCATTCAACTGCTTGCGCAGATCCATCAGCGCTTCCATTTTGTATTCATGCGTCACATAGAAATGTGGGATGGTGGTTTTCGACTCGACCAGCCTTCTACCGATTGCCTGGCGCAGTTTGGTGATCGGCAGGGCGCTGTCTTCGGCAGTGGTGATTGGTAAGTGGTAATCGGTAATTGGCGCGGAGCGCAAAGCGTCAGGGGATGGCTGAACACTGATCAGTGATGACTGACTACTAAGGGCGGCTTCGATGTCGCGGCGGACGATTCTGCCTCCGGGTCCCGTTCCCTGGATATTCCCCAGGTCAAGGCGATGCTCACGCGCAATTTTCTTTGCCAGCGGGCTGGCTTTGAGGGCAGGACCAGCCCCGGCCGGAGAGACGATTTGGGGCGCAGAGGCAGGCCCAGGCGGAGTTGGAAGCGATTTTCCTTCCGCCGGTCTTTCCTCTTTCTTCTTTCCATCGTCTATTTTTGGCTGCTCACTGATAACTTCCCCCGCCTCACCCACCACCGCGATCGGGTCATTGACCGGGACGCTGGTTCCGGGGTCGACCAGGTGTTGCAAGACAACGCCGCTGAAATGCGATTCGACCTCGACCGTCGCCTTGTCGGTTTCGATTTCGGCCAGCACATCGCCCTTGTTGACCGGCTCGCCGACCTGTTTGACCCAGCGCACGAGCACGCCCTCGGCCATATCGAAGCCGAGTTTGGGCATATTGATAATTTCGGCCATTACTTCAACACCTCCTTGACCGCCTCCAGGATGTCTGGCGCTTGCGGCAACGCGGCCTGTTCGAGCGCGCGGTTGTAAGGCAGCGGCACTTCTTTTTGCGCCACGCGGATGATCGGCGCATCGGCGTAATCGAAGGCTTCCTCGTAGATGCGGCTGGCGACTTCTGCGCCCACGCCGTAAGACTTCCAGCCTTCTTCGACCACCACCGCGCGGTTGGTCTTTTTGAACGACTCAAGCACCGGCTCCATATCCAGCGGGCGCAGGGTGCGCAGGTCGACGATCTCGGCCTCGATGCCTTCCTTCGCCAGTTCGTCGGCGGCCTTCATCGAGAGTTCCAATCCCTTGCAGTAGGTCACGATGGTCACGTCCTTGCCCGGGCGCTGGACGATGGATTTGCCGATCGGGACGAGGTATTCGCCTTCGGGCACTTCGCCGCGCACCTGGTACATGGTGGCATGCTCGATGAACAGCACCGGGTCGTTCGAGCGGATGGCGCTCTTCAGCAGGCCCTTGGCGTCGGCCGGGGTGCCGGGGCTGACCACGGCCAGGCCGGGGAAGTGCGCGAAAACGGCGTCCGGCGTCTGTGAGTGAGTCGCGCCCAGTTGTCGCCCGCCGCCGCCCACCGCGCGGATCACCATTGGCACGCTGAATTGACCGCCAAACATGTAGCGCAGTTTGGGGGCCTGGTTGACGACATAATCCATGGCCGAGAAGGCAAAATTGATGGTCATCAACTCAGCGATCGGACGCTGGCCGACCATGGCCGCGCCAATCGCCGCGCCGAGGATAGCGTTTTCGGCGATGGGGGTATCCTTGACCCGTTCGGGGCCATATTTATCGTAAAAACCTTTAGTGACGGCATACGTGCCGCCCCATACACCCACCTCTTCGCCCAGGATAAAGACAGCCGGGTCGCGGTCCATTTCTTCCATCAAGGCTTGCGAGATTGCCTCGCGCATGGTGATTTTAGCCATAAGTGCTCCTTCGGAGCAGAGAGTAGAGATCAGATAATTAGAGATTGGTCGACTTTTCGCAGTTCGCTATTCTCTACTCCCTGTTCTCTATTCTCTATGCAGCGTAAATATCCTTGAACAACTCTTCCATGCCCGGCTCGGGGCTGGCTTCGGCAAACTCGACCGACCTGTCCGTCTCGGATTGGACCTTGTCGTCCAGTTCATCCAATTGGGCTTCGGTCGCGACCTTTTTCTTCAGCAAATAGGCGCGGAAAATGCCGATCGGGTCGTTTTCCTGCCACTTCTTGACTTCTTCCTGCTGGCGGTAGCGTTCCGGGTCGCCCATCGAGTGCCCGCGGAAGCGGTAGGTGACGACTTCAAGCAGGTAAGGCTTGCCCTCGGTGCGGACATATTCAATCGCTTCTTTTGCCGCACCATAAACCTTGGTGACATCCATACCATCGACGCGGGAATTTTTCATCCCGTAGCCCTCGGCTTTCTGGCGGATTTCGCTGACCGCCGAGGCGCGCTCCACCGCCGTACCCATGCCGTACTGGTTGTTCTCGCACACCCACAACACACGCAGGTTCCAGGTTTTGGCAAGGTTGAGCGCTTCGTGGAAATAGCCGATATTGGTCGCGCCGTCGCCGAACATACAAATCGTTACGTTGTCATTGCCAGCATATTGGTCGCCAAGCGCCAGGCCCGTCGCAATCGGCAGGTGCCCGCCGACGATGGCGTGGCCGCCCCACATATTCTTTTCGGTATCGGCCATGTGCATCGAGCCGCCCTTGCCCTTCGAGGTGCCGGTGGCTTTGCCCAGCAATTCTGCCATGACTTCATTGGCCGAAATGCCGCAGTTCAGCGCCACACCATGGTCGCGGTACGCGGTAATGACGCGGTCGCGCGGCTCGCGGGCCGCGATCAGGCCGGTCGAAACGGCCTCCTGGCCGATATACAGGTGCATGAACCCGCCGATTTTCCCGGCCTGGTACAACTCCGCGCCGCGTTCCTCCACGCGGCGGATCAGCACCATTTGGGAATACATGTCAAGTAACTGTTCTTTCTGCATCAGGTAGACTCCAAAAATTTTGCAAAAAACAACACCAGGCATTGACTGGCGTTGTGCTTAAGCCAAACACGGCATTATATCAGGATATTCTAACGTGAATTCCTCTCAATTCCTCTCGTGTGCACGCAAAGGTTGTCAAACCATCCGCAGATCCCCAAAGGGGACGCTGTGACGCAGATTCTCGCGGATTTTTTCAGACTTTTCTGCGTAATCTGCGAAATCTGCGGATTTTCCTTGTCATCGCTGACAACTTTTAAGTGCACACTTCCTCTCTTTTTACCCAATCCGTTGCCGCATTGCTGGAGAGCAGTATAATTGCCCCTATGAGCATTTTCGTCGCCGTAGATATTGGCGGGACGCACATCCGCGCAGCCGCTTACGAACAGGACAACCCGGTTCCACTCACCCACCAACGGGCGCGCAGCCACGCCAGGGAACCCGGCACCTTCGACCGCCTGGTCAAAACCATCGAAGCAGCCTGGCCCACAGACCAACCTGTGACCGCCATCGGGATGGCCTCCCCCGGTCCGCTGGATCCGCATACCGGGATTGTGCTGGCAACCCCCAACATCCCGGAATGGCGCGACTTCCCCGTGACCGAAAAACTCAGCCAGCGCTTCGGCGTCCCGGCCTGGCTGGACAACGACGCCAACCTGGCCGCCCTGGGAGAATGGAAATTCGGCGCCGGGCGCGGACATCACCACCTGCTGTACCTGACCATCAGCACCGGCATCGGCGGAGGCGTGATCATCAACGACCGCCTCCTGCACGGACATCACGGCCTGGCCGCCGAACTCGGGCATGTCACCGTGCTGGCTGGCGGCCCGCCCTGCTCGTGCGGCTTTCCCGGCCACCTCGAAGCGCTGGCCTCCGGCCCGGCCATCGAACGCTACGTGCGCGAACAATTGGCTTCGGGAGCAGCCTCCGAACTGCGCGACGCGCCGGAACTGAACGCGCGCGTCATCGCCGAAGCCGCCAGGCGCGGCGACGGGCTGGCCAAATCCGCTTACGCGCGCGCAGGCGAATACCTGGGCATCGGCGTGTCCAGTTTCCTGCACACCTTCGACCCTTCCATCGTCATCCTGGGCGGGGGCGTTTCCCTCAGCGGGCCGCTGCTGTTCGAACCCTTCGAGGCCAGCCTGCGAAGACACGTCTTCAACCCGCGCTACCTCGAAGGCCTGACCATCACCCCGGCCGCCCTGGGCGACAACGCCGGCCTGCTGGGCGCCTTCGCCCTGGCGATGCTCAATTCGCACAACCAGACCGATTAAGATTGCCCTTGATAGACTCTCAATAGAACTTGACAGCGCCGCCTTTGTATCCTGGAGGCAACCTACACAGGAGGCGCAGACATGAAAGTGATTTCCATCTTCCTGGCATTGGTCAATACGCTCTTTGCGGGGCTGGTGCTGCTCTCGTGCTTCTCGGCCAGCAACCTGCGCTGGGAGGCGCTTGCTTGGCTGGCGGTGCGCGTGGCGGCGGGGGCGCTGGTGGTACTCATCGGCGCGCTCACCTTGCGAGACGGCGCGCAGCCCCTTCGTCCGGGGGTGATGCTGGCGGCTGGGCTGACGCTGGTACTGGTGGGCGCGGGCAGCGCCATGTGGGGCGTCCACCTTTCCATCCTGAGCGGGGACATCAAGAACGTCATGATCCTGTTCGGCGGCAGCCTGGTGATGCAGGGAATCTCATCTGTACTGGGACTACAGGAATCGGGCGCGATGATTGTATAATCACTGCATGGACAAAAGAACCCTCCTCCTGAGCGCCCTCCTTTTGAGCATGGCCTGTGCGCCTCTCTCTGCGCCTGCGCTGGCTACCGTTCCCCCAACACCCAGCCTGGCCCCGGCCGTCACCGTTCCCCCCTCGCCGCCGACCGAGACCGCCACGCCCCTGCCGACCGACACCCCCGCGCCGACAGCCACGCCAACCATCCTCCCCACCTACGCCGTCCTGCGCGGCGAAGTGACCGCCGACCAACTGGCCTGCCGCTACGGCCCCGGCTGGCCCTACCTGTACAAGTACGGCGTGGTCAAAGGCAACAACCTGGAGGTGATTGGCCGCCTGGACGACGCCAAATGGATCTACGTGCAGGCCATCGGCGGCAGCAATCCCTGTTGGGTGAAAGCCGAATTCATGAACGTGAAGGGCGACCTGATGAGCCTGGAACCGCTCTACCCGGAAAAGGCAAAATTACCGGTCTCACCCTACTACCCGCCCACCACCGTCCTGGGCGCCGCGCGGAACGGCGACACGGTCACGGTCTCCTGGCTGGACATCCCCCTGCGCGCCGGCGACGAGGAAAACGAGCGCATGAACCACTACATCATCGAAGTGTGGCGCTGCGAGGCGGGGCGCATCGTCTTCGAGCCGCTGGCGACCAATGACCTGGAAGTTTCCTTCCAGGACGAGCGCGGCTGCGCCGAAGAGTCGCGCGGGCGCATCTTCGTGCAGGAGAAACACGGGTTTGCCGGGCCAACCGACATCACTCCCTGGCCGCCGCACCCAACCCCGTAGCGGACAATCTGGCAATCCAACCATTCAAAAATCCGAACAAGTGTGCTATGATTGGGCTTCCCTCACCGAAAGGAACCCATGTTCAACCGTTTCCAACAAATCTACCGCGAATTTCCCTCCCGCTTCTGGCTGGTGGTCGGCGTCATGTTCATCGACCGCATCGGCGGGACCATGCTCTTCCCATTCTTCTCGCTTTACATCACGCAGAAGTTCGAGGTCGGTATGACCCAGGCGGGCATCATCCTGGGCTTCTTCTCCATCTTCGGCATGGTCGGCAGCATGATCGGCGGCGCCCTGACCGATAAATTTGGCCGCCGCAGCCTGATCCTGTTCGGGCTGGTCTTCAGCGCCGTGACGACCCTGGCCTTCGGCCTGGTGGAAGAGTTCAACATGCTCTTCCCGCTGGCTGTCATCACCGGGCTGCTGTCCGACATTGCCGGGCCGGCCCACCAGGCCATGATCGCCGACATCCTGCCAGAGGAGCAACGCGCCGAGGGCTTCGGCATCCTGCGCGTGGTAGCCAACATGTCCTGGATCATCGGCCCCACCATCGGCGGCTTCATCGCCACCCGCTCGTTCCTGTACCTGTTCATCATCGACGCGGTCATCTCGTGCCTGGTCGCCGTCCTGTTCTACCTGCTCATTGCCGAGACCAGGCCAGAAGCGCACGCTGAAACCGAGGCGCAAAGCGTCCTGCAAACTTTTGTGGGTTACAGCGCCGTCCTACGCGACCTGGCCTACATGGGCTTCATCCTGGCGAGTATCTTGATGCTCCTGGCCTACCAGCAGATGTACAGCACCCTGTCCGTGTACTTGCGCGACAACCACGGCATCTCGCCGCAGGAATACGGCTTCCTGATGTCCACCAGCGCCATCACCGTCATCCTGTTCCAGTTCTGGGTCACGCGGCGCATCAAACGCTACCCGCCCTTCCTGCTGATGGCGATCGGCAGCCTGTTCTACATGCTGGGATTCGGCCTGTTTGGCTTTGTGGCCGCTTTCTGGCTGTTTGCGCTCAACATCGTCATCGTCACCATTGGCGAGATGATCGTCGTCCCCACCAGCCAGGCGCTGGCTGCCAACTTTGCCCCCGAAGACATGCGCGGACGTTACATGGCGATCTTCGGCGCCAGTTGGGGCATCCCTGCCATCTTCGGCCCGGCGGCAGCCGGCATGATCCTCGACAACCTGAACCCGAACCTGCTGTGGTACCTGGCTGGGATGTTGTGCGCCGCGGCCGCCCTGGGATACTACGCCCTGCATGCCCGGCTTGGCCGGCAAAAACGCTTTGCCCTCGCGCCGCCTGAACCAGGATCGGTCGCTGTTTAGCCCTGCGAACCCCGCCGCACAGCGGGGTTTTCCCTTAAAATGGGGAAAAACGGTTCACAAGGAGTCGAAACATGACCAACAAACTGCGCGCCCGCGCGTTGGGAATCCCGCTGGAAGGGACGCCCGGCGCGTGGAACGCCATCACGGATGTGCCAGGCGTGGAGGTGGGATTTACCACCTTGATCGAAGGCGAATCCACCCGCACCGGCGTCACCGCCATCCACCCGCGCGGCAAAACGGACTACACCCCGGTCTACGGCGGGATCGCGCCCTTCAACGGCAACGGCGAGATGACCGGCGCGGCCTGGGTGGAGGAAGGCGGGCTGGTCGAAGGGCCGATCTGCCTCACCAATACCCACAGCGTTGGGGTGGTCCGCGACGCGGTGATCGCATGGCAAGCCCGAAACCAGGCGCTGTTCCAGAGATGGTCGTGCCCGGTGGTGGCCGAGACCGCCGACGGCTGGCTCAACGACATGAACGGCTTCCACGTCCGGGCGGAGCATACCTGGGCGGCGCTGGATTCGGCCAGTTCGGGGCCGGTCGCCGAGGGCAACGTCGGCGGCGGGACAGGCATGTTGTGCTACGAGTTCAAGGGCGGCACAGGCGCGGCCTCGCGCAGGCTGGCGGACAAGTTCGGCGGTTATGTCCTCGGCGCGCTGGCGCAGGCCAATTTTGGCCGCCGCTACCAGTTGACCATAGCGGGCGTGCCGGTCGGCCAACACCTGACCGAGGGCGCGCCGTTCACGCGCGGCGAAAACCCGGAGCAAGGCTCGCTGATCGTCATCCTGGCCACCGATGCGCCGCTGCTGCCGCACCAACTCAAGCGCGTGGCAAGGCGCGCCGCGCTGGGCATGGCGCGCACCGGCAGCCTGGGCGGGAACGGGAGCGGGGACATCTTTCTCGCCTTTTCCAGCGCCAATCGGGGCGCGGCCGGCCTCACGTCCGGGAAAGGAAGCGCGGAAGTGCTCCCCAACGACGCGCTGGACCCCATCTTCTCCGCCGCCGTCCAGTCCACCGAGGAGGCCATCCTGAACGCCATGCTGGCCGCCGAGACCATAACCGGGCGCGACGGGCTGACCGTCCCGGCCCTGCCGCATGACCTGTTGCAGAACGTGATGAGGCAGTACAATCGTCTCGAGCCGCGATGACGCACTACGACCTCTGCCTGCTGTGGTACTGGGAACACGACGCCGATTTTGCGGGCGCCGTGGCGGCTGCCTGCGCGGCGCGGGGCGTCTCGCTCTGGCAGGTGACGCCGGACACGCTCGTCCAGGCCACCACAGACCTGTTGGAAGGGCGGGCCGGCTTCTCGGTCCTGCTCGACCGGGCGCAGTACCACGCCGGGTTCCTGCCGATTCTGGACATCGCCGCAAAGCAAGCCGCCTACCGGGTCAACCCGCGCGAACTCTCCTCCTGGTCCGAAGACAAGGCTACCATGCACCTGGAACTGATCAACGGCGGCGTCGAAACGCCCTACACCATCATCCTGGCGCCTTTCGTGGAACAGCCGCTGTTGCCGGCGCTCGACCTCAGTCCGCTTGGGTCGCCGTTTGTCATCAAACCGGCGGTGGGCGGCGGCGGCGAAGGCGTAACCACCCAAGCCGCCACACTCGAACAGGTCCAGCGCGCCCGGGTCGAGTACGCCGACCAGAAATACCTGGTGCAGGCGCACATCTGGCCGCAGGACCTGGACGGACGCCCGGCTTGGTTCCGGGTGTTCTACGTGGACGGGAACATCCATCCCTGCTGGTGGCACCCGGCGACGCACGTCTACCAGCCGCTGACGGCGGACGAGGAGAACCGCTTCGCCCTGACGCCCCTGCGCCTGCTGACCGCTAAAATAGCCGCCCTCTGCCGCCTGGACTGGTTCTCCACCGAACTGGCGCTGGCCGAGGACGGCAAGTTCGTGGCCGTGGACTACGTCAACGACAGCATCGACCTGCGCCCGCAATCCAAAGCGCAGGACGGCGCGCCGGACGAGGTGATCCGCGCCATCGCGGGCGACCTGGCGGCGCTGGCCGCCCGCAAGCGCCAGGGATGAAAAAGCCCCGCTTGGGGCGGGACTTTTCATTGTATGGTTATGCGCTGCGTTTTACTTATCCTGGATCTCGGCCGCGCGCAGGGTGTTAGCCATCAGCATGGCAATGGTCATCGGGCCAACGCCGCCGGGGACGGGGGTGATGAAGCCAGCCACTTCCTTGGCCTCCTCGAAGTTCACGTCGCCGACCAGTTTCTGGCGCGGCTTGCCGGTCTTCTGGCTGATGACCGGGCTGCCGTCTTCATTGAGCATGGGGATGCCGTTGATGCCCACGTCGATGACCGCCGCGCCGGGCTTGAGCCAGTCGCCGCGCACCATTTCGGCGCGCCCGATGGCCGCAATGACGATATCCGCTTCGCGCAGGACGGCAGGGATATCCTTGGTGCGCGAGTGGACCACGGTCACGGTGGCGTCTTCCTTGACGAGCAGCAAGGCGGCCGGCATGCCCACGATGTTCGAGCGTCCCAGCACCACCGCGTTGGCGCCCTTGATGGTCACACCGGCGTGCTTCAACAGGTAGATGCAGCCGTAGGGCGTGCATGGGACGAACAACGGTTCGCGTCCCTTCTGCGCCAGGCGGCCCAGGTTGATCGGCGAGAAGCCGTCCACATCCTTTTCGATGCTGATGAGTTGCAGCACGCGCTCCTCGTCCAGGTGCGAGGGCAGCGGCAACTGCACCAGGATGCCGTGTACTTTGGGATCGGCGTTCAACTCCTTGATGAGTTTCTCCAGGTCTTCCTGGCTGATATCCGCCGGTACCGGGTGGTGATACGAGGTCATCCCCAGTTCGGCGCAAGCCTTCTGTTTCATGCTGACGTAGGTGGCAGAGTCGATGCGGTCGCCCACCAGCACCGTCGCCAGCCCCGGCTGGGATTTGCCGGCCGCCAGGCGCGCCGCGACTTTCTCTTTCACTTCATCCCGGACTTGCTGGGCAATGGCAGTTCCATCGATCAACTGAGCGGTCATACGATTACTCCTTGGGATAGGTTTCTGTGAAGAATTGCACGAGTATTATACAATTTTCGTCCCCCGCCTGGAAGTGACACTTGACATGTAAAACGTAATCGAATGGAAGG
>JBMOMO010000266.1:0-13921 GCA_049324135.1 Chloroflexota bacterium | reverse complement strand
CGACTCCCAATCGTTTTGCAGCCTCCTCGGCGCTGTAGGTCTGCCCACCTTCCCTGATCGTTTTGACCGAACGGCGCAACGCCTCCTCCACCTCCTCCCGCACAGACAATCCCTCGTCAGGGTCTTCGTTGAGCATTTCGCTGAACGCCTGGCGGACAATATCGCGCATCAGCGCCCGGAATTCGTCCACCGTCAGATCTGAAATTTTTGTTTGAAGCATGACGACCTCCGCCGGTAATTATACCCGCTTCACATTCCTCCCACCGCCCTGCGGACATCTTTCCCCCTGCGCCTGTTGCGCGTGATTACAGTTAAAGCCCCAGCCTGGCCTGGATGGCTTCTACTGCGGTCTTGGCCTCGGCCAGCCCCGCGCCGGTGTTTTCACGATAATACTTGATCGCATCGATGATCTTGCGCTTCTTCAGCGCCGCGATAATGCGCGCATCTTCCACGCGCCCCCCATCCTCCGCAAAGGTGATGCCGAGGTATTGGTAGAGTTGGTCTACTTGCGCTTCCAAGCGGCTGACGCGCAATCGCAGCAAATGGATTTCTTCTAATTCGACGCCTGACATATTCTGCCTCCAGTTTTCAAAGTGTTCTGATAATTATAATGGCCCTTTGCCCTTCGCGATTCCCCAAAGGGGAAAGGCAGTGGGGACAGGCTATTTTCCCTCCACCGCGCCCCTCACATCCTTCAAAATCCCCTCGGTATCACATTTTGCCAATTCATCGAACAGCCTCCCGCGCGGAATTGCCCGGGCGCAAGCAGGAGCCTGCCCTGAGCCGCCGCGCGAACCTGCCGAAGCCGAAGGGGTGACTTTCGGGACACACCTCGTTGTGCTGGGTTGCTGTTTTCATTGAGACGAATTCTCTTTTAGTAGCCTTTCCGCTGCGTCGCGAATTTCTCGTTGATATGGAGCCATTCGTAGAGCAAGAAGTATTAACTCTCTAATAAAATGCGACGATGCGTTCCGCCAACTGTCAAACAATGGAGCATAATCGATTTCGTTTAAAACAAATTCGCCATTTTCTAATTTATGGTCTGCTTCATGAACTATTTTATGGCGATGCATTATCATTTCGTTGAGTGTCTTTAAATCGTCGCCAAAATTAGAGACATCTAGTTCCACAGATTTTAGTTTGCTAACTATGCTATCTGATGAACTGAAAGTCATGGTGCTTACATATTCGTCAATCGAATCGTCAATTACCTGACTTACTGTTTTATCTCGATATTTATGAATATCGGCTAAAGTGAATTTTTCAGACCGACCAGCAGAACCAGCAAGTGGAATGTTTAGCGGCTTATTCCGAGAAATTTCCTTTAAGCGCATTCGGATGATTTCTCTTAACGTCGTTTCAAAACTCGAGTGCAGAAATACTGTTGCTGCTCTGAATATATCGTTTTGAAACCTAAAGAAATCCCCTGACTCTAAAAATGTTTCCACCTTTTTTGATGTTTCTAATATATCGTCAATTCTGTCTATGTTACTGATAAATATATTCCCTACAGACAGTATTCGCTGCAATTCATTGTCCAATTGCTCCGCGCTAATATTTTCAAGGGGGGAATTTGAGTTTTTCATTGGCTTTAGATTTTATATCTTAAACACAGGCGATTATATTGGTAGGAGAGAGGCACCCATCAAGGTAAGATAACCTGTTACCCAACAGCCTCCGCGCAAACCTGTACTGACTTGTCTAAGCATCCCGGCGCGCGGAATTGCATGGGCGCAAGCAGGAGCCCGCCTTGAGCGAATCTGAAGGGTCTCACGTCCGGTTCGGAAGTGGCGGCGGGGTAAGTGACCCGCCCCGCTGACCATAATTAGGCCGCACCCCTTGTTTCAACCACTTCATAAATACGGCAACCAAATCTGGTGTTTATAAATTCAGCAAAGACTGGATCGCCGCGTTCTTTCAATACATCTGTTGGAAGTTGGATATCTGCAATATGGCTCTTTCTTCCAAAGACACAGAAAAAAGCACGTGAAGTTCTTTTATGCTGACGATATGCAGTGAGTTTCTCCAAATCTCTGTCAAGATCAGGTCTAGAGTCTCTCACCCATTTGACTTCCATTGCAAACGTGATACCGTCTTTGCTTGCAGTGAAATCCAGTCTCTTTCGATCTCCATGCTGCGGTTGTTGAATGCCAGGACACGGCACTTCACATTTTACAATATAGCCTTGTGCTGTGAGAATACGAAGGATGGGCTCATACAAAACATATTCTGAAAAAGACTCGTTCATCTCGCAAGCCGCAAGATAGCTGATGTAGCCAGCAAGACCCCGTTTGATTCGAAAAAGAACATTATTCGGCTCTGATAGTGAATTTCCCTTTAGCGTTTTCATGGTCATGTATTAATTAACTGCATCCATCGCGGTAGAACTGACCGTTACCAGACAGCCTCCGCACAAACTGTACTGACTTGCCAAATCAAGCCGGCGCGCGGAATTTATGCGTTGATAAAAGTATACAATCATTCCCCGGGTTTTTCAATCACTTCTTCGAGCCAAATCGGGAGAGCCTCCTCCCCAGGGAGGCTCTCCCCTCCTCCTACGCGGACGGCTTCGTCTTGCGGCCGGGCGCTTTGTATTCGGCCTTCTTCTTCAAGCCCAGCGCCTGCACCTGGTCGGAGTTCTTGCCGTATTGCGCGATGACTTGATCCTTCACGCCCAACAGCATGTTGTCGCCGTGATTTTGTACACGGATCACGCGGATTTACCCTGCGGGTACGATGTCACGAAGTTGCACGGATATTCCGTTTGAGAAATCCGTGTTCGTCCGCGCAATCCGTGTCCCAAAAAACGCGCCCTCGCGGGCGCGTTTTCGATGGCGGAGAGGGAGGGATTCGAACCCTCGGTGGCCACGAGGACCACAGCGGTTTTCGAGACCGCCCCGTTCAACCACTCCGGCACCTCTCCAGTGGCGCGATTGGCAAATCGCGCTACGTGCGGGCGGGATTATACCTTAAATTTCCACGCTCGACTTGAACTCCGGGTAATACACTTGCGAAAGGCCCTGCGCGGCCAGTTTTTCCTTCAACATCATGGCAGACTTCTGCTCGCCATGCACCAGGAAGACGCCCCTGGCCTGCCCCTTGAGCCGCAGCGCGTACTCGGCCAGCAGGTCCTGCCCGGCGTGCGCCGAAAGCCCGCCGATGGTGGCGATCTCGGCGCGCACGTGGAACGGCTCGCCGAAGATCTTCACCTGCTTCTCGCGGTCGGCCAGGCGGCGCCCCAGCGTATACGGCGCCTGCCAGGAGACGATGCAGACCGTGTTGCGCGGGTTCTCGATATTGTTGCGTAAGTGGTGCAGGATGCGCCCGGTCTCTGCCATGCCCGAAGCCGAGATGACGATCATCGGGTCCTTGCGCTCGTTGAGCGCCTTGGACTCCTCCACCGAGCGGATGTAAGTCAACTGGTCGAAGGCCAGCGCCGGGTGCTTGCCGTCCTGGGTAAAGACGCGCGTCTCTTCGTCGAAGCACTCCGGGTGCTTGCGGAAGATATCCGAAGCGTTCACCGCCAGCGGGCTGTCCACGAAGATGGGCGCTTTGGGCAGGCCGTTGGAGTGCATCATAATGTGCAGGTCGTACACCAATTCCTGCGTGCGCCCCACCGCGAAGGCCGGGATGATGACCTTGCCATGCCGCTCCAGCGTGCGCGCCACCACATCCCGGAACTCCAGGTAAGCCGTTTCCGGGTCGCGGTGCGGCTTGTCGCCATAGGTGGACTCCATCAACAGGTAATCGGCCTCCTCCGGCAGCGCCGGGTCGCGCAGCAGGGGCAACTTGCGCCGCCCGATATCGCCCGAAAACCACAGCCGCGCCTTGCGCCCCTTCTCCTCCAGTTCGAGAACGACCGCCGCCGACCCCAGGATATGCCCGGCCTCCACCATGCGCGCGGTCACGCCGGGGACCGGCTCGAAGACCTGCCCGTACTCCACCGGCTGGAACAACTCGTTCACCCGCTCGGCGTCCTCCTGCGTGTACAGCGGCTCCACCGGCGGCTGCCCCGCGCGGGCGCGCCGCTTGTTCACAAAGACCGCATCCGCCTCCTGGATATGCCCCGAATCGGCCAGCATCACCGCCGCCAGGTCGACCGTCGCGCGGGTGGCGTAGATCGGGCCGCCGAAGCCCTGCTTCACCAGGTTGGGCAGGTTGCCGCTGTGGTCGATGTGCGCGTGCGAAAGGATGACCGCATCTACTTTAGACGGCTGGAAAGGGAACGACTGGTTGCGCTCATAGGTCTCCGCGCGCCGCCCCTGGAACAGGCCGCACTCCAGCAACAGGCGCGAGCCGTTGACCTCGAGCAGGTGCTGTGAACCGGTCACGGTTTGCGCCGCGCCGTGGAAATGGATTTTCATGCTCTCATCCTTTCATTACCTTCAAGATTTGCGGGCCAAAATGCGCCATGCGCCAGGACGATCCCGCCAGCAGGTCTGCCAGTTTCGTCATATCGCGCGGTCCCGCCTCGGCCAGCGACTCCATCAACGTGCGCGGCAGGACGACGTCCGACTCGACGCCCATCTTGCGCGCGGCGGACTTGCGCCAGCCCTTCAAGGCCTCCAGCCGGGACAGGTACGCTTCGCTCGGACGTTCAGCCTGCTGAGGCCGGACGAGGGGCGCTTCCTGCCCCCTCTGCACCGCCTCCAGGATGGCCCGTCCCCAGCGTTTCACCTGCCGGTAACTCAATCCCAACCCCAGCAGTTCGTCCGGGTGCTGCGGCGGCAGGCGGGCAATGTCGAACAATTGCTGGTCGCCCATCACCTTGAACGGCGGGCGGTCCAGTTCCCGGGCGATGCGCTCGCGGCAATCGTAGAGTTCCTTCAAGATGGTGCGCTCGCGCGGGGTGAGGGCGTGGTTGTTGCCCATCCGTTCCCACAACGCCGCCCGGCCAGTTGGGATTTCCACCCGGCAGGCGCGCCGGAAGTCCTCGCGCGCCAGTCCCGCCAGGTCTTTGGATTCCAGTTCGGCCTGGAGAATGTCCTTTAACGGGAGCAGGTAATGGGTGTCGAGACGCGCGTAGTTGACCTGGTCGGCGGAAAGCGGCCGCTGCGCCCAGTCCGCTTTCTGGTAACGCTTGTCCACCTGTATGTCGAACTTCCCGGCCAGCAGGTGATCCAGCCCGTCGGCGGCGTATCCCAGCAGCCGCACCGCCCAGCGCGTGTCGAAAATGTTGGCAACGGCAAAACCGAAATCGCGCTTCAGGCAGATCAGGTCGTACTCGGCGGCGTGGAAGACCTTTTCGACGGCGGGGTCGGCAAACACGGCGCCCAGGGGCGAGAGGTCGTCCAGCGCCAGGGGGTCCACCAGGTAATCGGCCTGCGGCGTGGAAAACTGTAACAGGCAGACCTGTTCGCGGTAAGCGTACAGGCTGTTGGATTCGGTGTCCACGGCAATGCTGGCCTGCCCGGCCAGGGCCGCGACGCAGGCTTGCAGTTCTTTCGGGGTTGCCACCCAAACCGGCGGCGGGAGGGGCATAGACATGGGGTCTACTTTCGATAAGGCTGGTTTACTTCGTCCAGTTTGGCTTTCAACTCGGCGAGTAAGTCTGCCGCGATGCCTGTTTCGACCGGGGACAGGTCGCGCAACTCTTCCGGGTCGTTTTCCAGGTCATACAATTCTACCCGTTCTTTGCCCCCTGCCAGTTCTTTGTAGCCGAAGAAAGCGGTCAGTTTATAGCGTCCCCTGATGAGGGCGTACGCGCCGACCGTGAGGGGGGCGAGTTGTTCGTTCTTTTCCGCGTGGACGACGTAGAGGCTGCGCCCCGGGTCCGGCTCGGAGGCGGCAAAAGGCGGGAGCGCCTGGCCCTCGACCCAATCCGCCGGTGGCTGCCCGGTGACCTGCAGGAGGGTCGGCAGCACGTCGATGGCGCTGGTGTTGGCGTAGACGTCCGCCCTGGCGGTCCGCCCCGGCTCGAAGACCAGCAGGGGAATCTTGATCAAGGGCTGGTACAGGACGGGTGTGCGATGGCCTTCGATACCGCGCTCGAACAATTCGCCGTGGTCGGAGGTGAACACCAGCCAGGTATTCTCCAACAGGCCGGAACGCTCCAGCGCGTCGTAGAAGCGGCCAAACTCCCGGTCCACGTAGAGGAGGAATTCGTCGTATTCGGCCCGGTTTTCCTGCGTGCGCGCGCCAGCGTCCACGCCAAAGAGATCGATGGGTTTGTCGGGGGGCTGCCAGCCGTCCTGGTAGAAATGTTTATAGAAATCCAGGTGCGTATGGTAGGGAGCGTGAGGCGGGTAGAAGTGGAAATAGCCCATGAACGGCTGCGGCGCAGCCGGCAGCAGGCCGGCGAGCGCGTCTAAGGCGTCCTCGAGCAGGAATTCGTAGTAATTGTCGCTGGGCAATCCGCGCGGGAAGAGCGCGGCGTACTTGTCCAGGGCGGCCAGTTCCCTGGCTTTCAGGGATTCGTACACATGCGAGAGGAACAGGGAATACGAGTAGCCATCTTCCTTCCGCTTGATGGCGCGGATCCAACTCACGGAGGCAATGTCCTCGTCGTTGCCAAAGAGCGCGGGGAGGAAATCGTCGCTGGTCAGGAAGGAGCCTGCCCCCTGCCCGGCAGGGTCGTTGGACAAGAAATACGCTTTCCGGGGGATGTACTGATCCACCTGGCTTTCGAATTGCCTCGTAATCGCGTTCACCCAGGGATTATGGGAATAGGCGAGGCGGTAATAGTTCCCATACGCGGAGAAGATGCTCTTGTCTGTAAAGGACTCCTGCACCCTGCCATTGGCCTGGAAAGCGCGGTGCGACCAGGGCTGCGCGCCGGTCAACAACGAGGCGGTGCCCGGCACGGTGAAATTCCCGCCCGCATAGTGGTTGTGGTACACCACCGCCCGTTCCGTCAGCCTGGACAAGTTCGGCATCGTATCGCGCGGGTAGCCATATAACGACATGTTCTGCGCCGATAAAGCATCGAACAGGACGATAATCACGTTCTGGGGCTTGCCTTCGGCCTGTCCAAGCGCATCCGGCCAGTCCATGAAGCGAGGCGCGGCAATGCTGAGGGGCAGGAAACCGGCTAACTTTAAGAAATCGCGTCTGTTAATCTGGTTTTTCATCATTGAGGTTCTTCATGATTCACCCTTACAACGATGCACAGGTTTGCAAGGGCGGCTTTTACCATTTCAGTTTCGCAACGAGCCGATCATATCCTTTCTGGAGGTAATACGCCAGGAAAAGCGTGAGCAGCGAGCCGGGCAATAATTTCCACAAGGAGTCAGACAAAGTACCAAATGGAACATGGAAGAGGTCAACAAGGATTTGCCACACCGGTCTATGAAACAAATAGACAAAAAAAGACGCATAGGCAATTGCATTCCACACAGGATGTAATGGTTCTTGCTTCGGGGGAGAAAAAATAGAAAGAACGAAAACAATCCATGTAAGGATGAAACCGTCCATGCATAAAAAATAAAGGATCGACCCAGCGTCAACTGCCAAAGCCCATCGGTACACAATCGCTCCCACCACCGCAGCCAACAGCCGCAACCAAAGCCATTTCCTGGAAAGCAAATAGTCGGTCAATTGCCTGGAGTCTGCCACGAAGATGCCAGCAGCAAACACAAAGAAATATAAAAAAAACCGATTATCTATGAAATCAGTGAAAAGATGAACCAAAGAGGGCAGGATGAAAAATGAGGCAATGCCAAGCAATCGCTGAAACCCCGTCTGGGCATAGCGAAAGATCATGGCAAAGCCAACATAATATGCAATAATCACGCCCACGAACCAAATGGTCAGGACAGGTTTGGCTATGGCCGGGGAAAAAATGGTCTGTAAGCCCAGCGCATAGATGAGAACATCTCGTTGGGGGAGTAGTATTCCCACTACACATATGAACATAACAAGAGCCAACCAGTAAGGCGGGAAAATCCTGATTGTTTTCGACCTATAAAAGGCTAATAAGTTGTTTTTTCGGTTTTGCAGGGACAACAAAGTGAAGTAGCCAGCAATGAAAAAGAAGCATCCATTGAGGAATGGTCCAATATAGGCGTCGAAAGGTTGCAAAGAGATTCCCCAAAAAGGATGGCTGTACATGTCGCTATGATGGAATAAAAGCAAGAGGACCGCAAACACACGCAGGGAATCTAACGCATACAACCTGACACGAACGTCAATTTCTTTCATCGCATTTCCTCCAATATTTTCTCATCACCAGCAAATCCTCGCCATCATTATAATATGCGCGCCAAATATCCACATGTTGACAACCTTGCTATTCATATACCCGAATGGCAGTCGTATTGCCAATTCACACACTCATAGTGAAGGACCGCATCCACTTTAGACGACTGGAAAGGGAACGACTGGTTGCGCTCGTAGGTCTCCGCGCGCCGCCCCTGGAACAAGGCCGCACTCCAGCAACAGGCGCGAGCTGTTGACCTCGAGCAGGTGCTGTGAACCGGTCACGGTTTGCGCCGTGCCGTGGAAATGGATTTTCATGCTCTCATCCTTTCAATACCTTCAAGATTTGCGGGCCAAAATGCGCCATGCGCCAGGACGATCCCGCCAGCAGGTCTGCCAGTTTCGTCATATCGCGCGGCCACACTGAGGGGCAGTAAACTGGCTAACTTTAAGAAATCACGTCTGGTGATCTGGTTCTTCATAAATGAGTTTCTTCATGATTCACCCTCGCAACGGTGAAACCTTTTGCAGGGGTGGCTTTTACCATTTCAATTTCGAAACGAGCCGATCATATCCTTTCTGGAGGTAATATGCCAGGAAAAGCGTGAGCAGCGAGCCGGGCAGGAGATTGAGAAGAGCCTCGCTCCCGCCTGGAGGGACATCCACCAGGGTCTGGCAAACGTGCCAGACCGGGCGATGAAAAAGATAAGTGAAATAAGAAGCCTTTGCAATCCTGCCCCAGAGCGGATGGGGTTGCCCGGTAGAGCGGGCAAAAAGCGCCAGAAAAAAAACAATTGACAAAAGGATAAATATATCGGCAGCGACAATATATGGAATGGAGATCGGCTCAACGCCTGAATCCAAGACCAGCCAATACCCTGAAAAGCCAGCCAGGAGTATCGCGAACTTACCGGGCAACCAGTGAGGAGAAAGCAGGAAACCGGTCAGCCAGGCAGAGCGCGCCACAACAACCCCCATCAAAAACACAAAGAAATACAAGAAAAAGCGATCATCGATCAAACCGGTTAAAATACGGATGATATACGCCGCGACGAACAAGGCAACCGCGCCCAACACCCGGTGGACGTCCGTGCGGAACACGTACATCAAGAGGCCAAAGACAAAGAAGAATAGACCAAGAACGCCAATAAACCAGATCGTCAACAAAGGCTTGGCGACTGCCGGGGAAAAAACGGTTTGCATTCCAATCAGGTAAATAAAAAGGTCTCGCTTGCGAAGACTGTAGCCAATAAGATAAACGAACAGGAGCAACGCAACCAAGTAAGGGGGGTATATGCGGATAAATTTGGAACGGTAAAATGCAAACAGGTCGCCTTCCCTGTGTTGCAAGGAAATCAAGGAAAAGTAACCGGACAGGAAAAGAAATACGCCATTGATGAACAACGAGCCGTAAGGCTGCATGGTTTCCAGGGAAATACCCAAAAGCGGGGTGTGATAAATACCGCTGTGATGAAACAACAAGACCAACACCGCCAACGCGCGAAGATAATCGAACTCATGGCGCCTTTGGTTTTGCTCACCGAGGGAACTGATGCGCATCCTATCTTCTTTGGAAAAATCCGATTCCATTCTTATCCGATCTCAGCGCCAGTCTGACCTACTTTGAAAGAAACAGGCCTGACAGGCTTCTTTCCAAGAGGAAATTGGCCTCGTCAAATTCTGGAACGCCTGTAGGTAACGCGCATATATTGTGGACGCTTGAGGACGTTAGCGGCGAGCCTGTCGGCGCAACCAGCCAGATTAACTGATCATGCTCCACATCTGACAAGTCCAGGCCAAGAAAAATGCTATGCCCGGCATCCAATTGCCGGAAGGCAAGGTAAGCCCCGGCAGGCGGGAAATTTGCCAGGTTGTCTCGCCAATCTTCCTTGCGAAGGTCTGGAAGCCAGGAATAAAGCGCAGAATTGTTCTTTACGATGTTGACGCGCGTCCCTGGGAAAGACATCACCGCCACCAGACTCTCATCAGGCTGGCACACGACATGGAAAGACTTGGGCTGCCATGCGCCCGCCACAAACAGCCAGCCCAACGACAACGCCGCCAGCCAGGCAAACGTAAACAAGAGCAGGCCGTTGACCCTGGAGCGACCTGGGGACTGGGAAGGCAAGGTATCGATTTTCATTGTACCAGACCCCGTCAACGATAGCGCGACCAGCAAAAATAAGAAGGCATTGGTCGCACCCATGGCGCGAATCCCATCGTCAATGGGAGGAACAAACGGGACAGACAGGACGATCCCCGCCAGGGCAGAGAGCATCATCTGCGGGAATAAGGAATGCCGGTCGCGTAAGAGGCGCACCAGTCCCACAACAAGCAGCGCCGCCAATGGGTATGCAACCAGAGCCAGATGTTTTTGGGGCAGGTACAAAAAAGAGAAAAAATGTACAGGGTTCAGGTAATCCAGGTACGCCCGGACTACGGCTTGGAAAAAGACATCCGGCGCATTCCAAAGGATTTCCAGGGAGATACGCATCGCTTCGGATTCTGGCACCCCAGGATAGTCAGCCAGGAAGGAACGCCAGCCCCGATAGCCCGTGACAAGGCCATACAAAGTCATCCCAAAGTTCCCAAAGGGCAGGCTGTCGGGCCGGGAGACGGACTTGAACAGCCAGAAATTGACTACAAAACCGCCTGCTACAGCGGCCAGGTTGAGAAGACCAAGCCGAATGGCCGATGCGATGGATTTCGCTGCCGACATCGCGGCCCACAGGATCAAGAACGGCAGGACAAAGAAAGCGCCCGCGCGCACATTGAGCGCGAAGGACAAGGTCAGCAGGGCGACAGGGAAAGATGCAAATTTTCGCTCCCTGATCCCGCGCAAAAACAATGTCAAAGCAAGCATACCCAACACAAGTCCCGCTTGTTCGGTCATGAACTTCCCGACAAATCTCCCGGTGTAATTGTAAACGAGCATCCCGACCAGCAATGCCGAAGGGAATACCCCAAAGCCAGCCTTCACTTCTATCATCAAGAATAAGATAGCGACCGATATTAACAAGGCCAGGACCATTAAGATCAAGATGATGTTTTGTCCGAATACGTAGATCAGCACGGAAAGAAAGGCGATAAACAACGGACGCCGCGCAGCAAAGACAGAGACTTTTTCACCGTACAAAATCCTCAGGGCACCCGTGTAATAATAATTCGCGTCACTCAACGGCAAGACCCCGCCAATCGTAAACCCATCGGTGTCGAACCCCTGGAGTCGCCAATAAAAAGGCGCAAAGACCAGGAGAAGGACAAAGGCAAAACCAGCAAAATCGCTGGCCCTGTCCCGCGGATAAAGGATGAGCGCGAGCGAAACCACTAAAAAAATAAGGCTCCCCGGTGTGCGCAAATGAACCTGGGGCCCGCTCCATGACATTGCCGCAATATACGCAAAAACCGTTCCACCGAACAAAATCCTGACCACCGGATGGTTGAAAACCCGCAGGGAAGATACGGCCTGGCCCAGAATGGGTTGAAATCGTTGAAACACCAGATTCATATCTTTCTTCCACAAGCGGGAGAACCTATGCCGTTCATGGGAGTTATTTCTCCATCACCAGCGCATCCTCGCCATCATTATAATAAGCGCGCCAGATATCCACGTGTTGGTAGCCTTCCTGTTCATACAACCGGATGGCAGCAGTATTGCCAATCCGCACGCTCAAGCGAATGCGAGGGGTATGCAATCGGCTTTCACAGGCCTGCAACAAGGCGCGCCCGATCCCGTTCCCCTGGTATTCCGGCAGGACGCCGATCGTAGCGATCCACGAAAAACCCTGGGAGGGACGCGGGTCGCCGGCAATGAAGCCGATCATCTGCCCGGCGTCTACGGCCTTCAAGCGCACCACGTCCGGGAACGTCAACACAGCGATCAAATCGAACAACGACCAGGCATCCTGGTCGAAGCAGGCCTGTTCGAGCCTGCGCAGCGCGTTCAAGTCAAGAATGGAGGCGGGGAGAATGTCCATAAGCGCAAATAGAAGCCCCTCGCCAGGCGGCAAGAGGCTTCTATTTTACTTCACTTGCCCGAGATTACTTCTTATCACCTTGCACGAATTTCTCGATCATGCTGGTGAATTCCATCGGGAAGATATATTTGGTTGACGGGCTGGCGCCAACAGACTTGAGGGTTTCGAAGTATTGCAACGTCATGGTCTTTTGGTCGACTAATTTTGCGGCTTCGAAGATGTTCTCCAAGGCCCTGGCAAAGCCCTGCGCCTTCAACTCCTGCGCCTGGCGTTGGCCTTCGGCCTCCAGGATGGCAGACTGCTTGGAACCTTCCGCGCGCAAGATGGCCGCCTGCTTTTCGCCTTCGGCCACGTTGATGGCCGCCTCGCGCGTACCGGTGGATTCAGTCACCACCGCGCGGCGGATGCGCTCGGCCGACATCTGGCGGTTCATCGATTCCTGGATCTCGCGCGGCGGGATGATCTCGCGGATCTCGACGTTGGTCACTTTGACGCCCCAGCGCTCGGTCACTTCGTCCAGGCGGGTACGCAACATCGAGTTGATGTGTTCGCGTTCAGAGAGCGCATCATCCAACGGAATCCCACCGATCACAGCGCGCAGGGTGGTGGTTGCCATACCCTGGGCGGCGGCTTCGAAGTTGCCCACTTGCAGCACCGACTCGGTCGGGTCGAGCACCTTGTAATACCAGATGAAGTCTACCGAGATGCCGGCGTTATCTTTGGTGATGGCCGTCTGGTGCGGGATTTCGCGCACCTGCTCGCGCAGGTCCACTTTGACCGCCCGATCGATCACCGGGATCAAGAGGATCAGGCCTGGACCCTTGGGGCCTACACAACGGCCCAAGCGAAAGACCACCAGGCGTTGATATTCCGGAACGATGCGGATCGCATTGGCGATAAAAACAAAGACAACCAATAGCACCGCGCCTACAAGGCATAGTCCAAAACTGGCAAAGACATCCATCATTTTCTCCTTTTTTATTTATGGTTTATGAGAACCGAGTTTCGTCTATTTCCAAATAACTGCTTACAGATACTCACTCCACATCTGCTTTCTTGACTTCCAATATCAGTCCCTGGCGCCCAACCACGCGGACAGCGCTTCCCTCCGGGATAGGTTTTTCGCTGCGCGCGCTCCATAACTCCCCGTCCACCTGCACCGAGCCTTCATGGTAAATGCGCGTCTTAGCCTCGCCGATTTGACCATCCAAGGCAACCAGATCGTGCGCCGGGCGAGCATGCGCCGCCTGTAAGGTTTTGCGAACTACCAGCCAGATGAACCCGGCATAAAATACCGACGAAACGACCGCCAGGAGCGGATTGACCGCTGGCTGCCAACCTTCGGTAGCAAACAGGAACACGGACCCAACCACCAATCCTAAGATAGACAACCCCAAGAACAATTCCCGCTTCGGCTTCTGTACAGCCACGATAAAGGGAAAAATGCTCAACACCAGGATAAGCAAAGCCCACAGGTTGATCGATAGATTGTAGACCGCATACCCAGCCAGCGCCAGGCAGAAAAAGGCGCCCACTTCCAACATCCCTGTACCCGGCGTGACCATTGCCAACAAGCCCAGCAACATCCCTGCCAGCAAGAACAAATAAGCGATATTAGGGTCGAGCAGCAAATCCATTGCATCCTCCAAATTCATTATACAACAAGAAGGCTCTCCTTAACCTAGTTTCTGGTGCAAAACGCGAAAATCCATAGAGAAAACTGGCGTGGGGAGCAGTTTTGCACCGTGTCGGTGAAGGGTTCGTTTGCTTCGTACTTTGACAATCGCATATCTTCAATGTTTGCGTAG
>JBMOMO010000265.1:0-8184 GCA_049324135.1 Chloroflexota bacterium | reverse complement strand
GCGATTATACAACAAAGAGCGGCCTGTTTTCACAGCCGCTCTTCCCTGGAATTTCTTGCTTCGAACCGGTCAGTCCATGTGCTCGATGATGGCGTCGCCAAACTCGGAACACTTGAGCAGGGTGGCCCCCTCCATCAGGCGTTCGAAGTCGTAGGTGACGGTCTTGGCGGCGATGGCGCCTTCCATGCCTTTGACGATCAGGTCGGCGACTTCGGTCCAGCCCATGTAGCGGAACATCATCTCGCCGGAGAGGATGACCGAGCCGGGGTTGACCTTGTCGAGGTCGGCGTACTTGGGCGCAGTGCCGTGTGTGGCCTCGAAGATGGCGTGGCCGGTGACGTAGTTGATGTTGGCGCCCGGCGCGATGCCGATGCCGCCCACCTGCGCCGCCAGCGCGTCCGAGAGATAGTCGCCGTTCAGGTTCATGGTGGCGATCACATCGTAGTCCCTGGGGCGGATGATGGTGAATTGCAGACTGACGTCGGCAATGGAATCTTTGATGAGCAGCAACTTCTTCCACTTGCCGTCCCCGTGCGTATCCCATAACTTCAGCGCCTCTTCC
The DNA here is from genome assembly GCA_049324135.1 of Chloroflexota bacterium. Lineage (GTDB taxonomy): Bacteria > Chloroflexota > Anaerolineae > Anaerolineales > Villigracilaceae > JAABUE01. The sequence goes on along the minus strand of JBMOMO010000265.1, from coordinate 7,622 downwards.
ACTTCGGCTTTGATGTCGTTCTGCTGGTCAGGCGACATCATATCGAAGCCGGGATCGACCATGCGGGCGTTGTCCTCCACGCCCAGGTTGGGGTTGGCTTCCTTGTTGCCCAAGATCCACGACTCGCGCTCGGTGACGACCTGGCCGCGGAACTCGCGCTTGGCAACGCCGTAGCCCCAGTCTTTGAAGGCGCCTTCGGTGAACTTCATGATGTTGCCCTTGTGGACGAAGTTCACGGACTTGCGCTTGTTGTCCAGCGCCCACTGGATGGCGGCGCGCACCAGGCGCTCCGTCCCCTCGCTCGAAACCGGCTTGATGCCGACCCCAGCGGTATCCGGGAAGCGCATCTTCTTGTATTCAGCGGGGAAGTTTTCCTCGAGTAGTTTCTTGAACTTCTTGTTCTCTTCGGTGCCTTCTCGGAACTCGATACCGGCGTAGATATCTTCGGTGTTCTCGCGGAAGATGACCATGTCCACGTATTCGGGGTGGACAACGGGCGAAGGCACGCCCTTGTACCAGCGCACCGGGCGCTGGCAGACGTACAGGTCGAGCAATTTGCGCAAGGCCACGTTCAGCGAACGGATGCCGCCGCCAATGGGGGTCGTCAGCGGCCCCTTGATGCCAACCAGGAATTCCTTGAAGGCTTCCACGGTCTCGTCGGGCAGCCAGGTGTTGAACAATTTGAAGGATTTCTCACCGGCGTACACTTCCATCCAGTGGACTTTGCGCTTGCCGCCGTAGGCCTTCTCGACGGCCGCGTCGAACACCCGCACCGAAGCGCGCCAGATGTCCCGCCCGGTGCCGTCGCCCTCTACGAAGGGAATGATCGGATTGTCGGGAACCTGCAATTTCCCATCTTTGATCGAAATTTTCGCCCCGCCAGCGGGGACCTTGACGTTCGTATATGCCATCCTGCAACTCCTTTGGAAATATCGGGGGGATTATAACATCAGCAACACGCCGAAATTTTGATCGTGATAACTGCTGTTCTTTCGATGCGCAATCCCTGTATAGGTTGCATTGAAACCAGGCCATTTTCCTTCACTTCCTTGCGTAAAGTTCTGATAGAATTGCGCCTTGTGAAAACCAAAGCCCTTCTTTTCGATTTCGACGGCTTGATCCTCGACACCGAGACGCCCGAATTCCACGTCTGGCAGGCCATCTACCGCGAATATGGACAGGAGATCGCGCTCGAACAATGGGGCATGATGGTAGGCGGTTTTGGGCGGGGGATGTTCGACGCCGCCGGGCGCCTGGCGGGGCTGGTCGGCGACGGCCTCAAGCCCGACGAATTGCGCGCGCGCCATCGTTCCGAGAGCGACGCGTTGACCCTCCTCCAGCCCATCCTGCCCGGCGTGACGGACTACCTGGATGAGGCCCGTCACCTGGGACTTCGGCTGGCCATCGCTTCCAGTTCCCCCCACAGTTGGGTGGATACGCATCTTACCCGGCTTGGGCTTGCCAGCCGCTTCGACGTTATCCTCTGCTCCGAAGACGTCCCGCCCGGGCGCACCAAACCCCACCCCGACCTGTTCCTGAAAGCGCTGGGGGTATTCGGCTTGCAGGCTGGGGAAGCGATTGTATTCGAGGATTCCCCCAATGGCGTGGCCGCCGCGCGCGCCGCCGGCATCCCGGTCGTTGCGGTGCCAAACCCGCTCACCACCTTACTGGGCGTGGACGGCGCTGACCTGAGCGTGCCATCATTGGGGACAATTCCCTTGACAAATTTGCTTAATCAGTTGCACAAGTTGTGATACAATTTATATGCTTGACCGTAGGATTTGTGTGTTTTAGCCGCCAAACCTGACGCAGGTTGGCGGTTTTTTTCTTAACCCTCAGGAGAAGAGTACAGTATGGAATCCAAGCTCTACGTCGGAAATCTTTCGTATGGCGCGACCGAAGACCAGTTGCGCGAATTGTTTGCGCAGGCCGGGACTGTGGCGTCCGCCAGTGTGATTACCGACCGGGAAACAGGCAGGTCGAAAGGCTTTGCCTTTATTGAGATGAGCAGCCCAGGCGAGGCCGAAAAGGCCATCCAGATGTTCAATGGCTACTCTCTCGATGGCCGCGACCTGCGCGTGAGCATTGCCCGACCTCGCGAGGAACGCCCGCGCGGGTTTGGCGGTGAGCGTCGTGGAGGCGGGGGCGGCTATGGCGGCGGCAGGGATCGTCGCGGCGGGGGCGGCGGGCAGCGCAGATACTAATCCGATCATTACCCCAAGGGACCGGTCGAGCGCCGGTCTCTTGCTTATTAATTGACGGTCGTCTTAGTTGCGACCGTCAATTGGTTCTAATACCTTTTAGTGTTCAGGTGGGTGATCGCTACCGCCAGAGCATCGGCGGCGTCGTCTGGGCGGGGGATGGCGTCCAAAGCCAGTAATACGCGCACCATGTCCTGTACCTGGCGCTTGTCGGCCGAGCCGTAACCGGCTACCGCCTGTTTGATCTCGTTGGGCGTGTACTCGAACACCTCCAGCCCGGATTGCGCCAGCGCCAGCAACGCTACGCCGCGCGCCTGGCCGACAGCGATAGCGGTCGAGACGTTACGCTGGAAGAACAACTTTTCTACCGCAGCCGTATCGGGGTGGTATTCTTGCAGCAGGCTGCGCAACGCTTCATAGAAGGTTGCCAGCCGGGCGGGGGCGGGGGAGTCCTTTGGGGTGGTGATGACGCCATACGAAACGGCCAGCAGGCCCCCGTCTGGTTCGAGGCGGACGAGGCCGTAGCCGGTCGCAGCGGTGCCGGGGTCGATTCCCAGGGCCAGGGTCATAAGAAAAGTGACGACTGACTGAAGTCGTCACTACCAGTTTGTCAGGCGGCTTCGAGCGCCGCCAGCGCTTCTTCGGACATCTTCAGGTTGGAGAAGACGTTCTGCACATCGTCCATTTCTTCGAGGTTTTCGACCAGTTTCAAAACCTGCAAGGTTTGGTCGATTGCCAGTTCCAATTCTTGTTTGGGCGCCATGCGCAGGCCGGCCTCCTCGGGCTGGACTTTGGCGGCGTGCAGGCGGCTGGCGATGCCTTTGAACGATTCTACCGGGCCGGTGATCTCGACCATGTCTTCGTCTTCGCTCACGTCGTCGGCCCCGGCTTCGATAGCCAGTTCGAAGGCTTTGTCGTAATTCATCATGCTGGACGGGAACGAGAAATAGGCCACCCGGTCGAATTGCCAGGCCACTGCGCCCACTTCGGCCATGCTGCCGCCGCTGCGGGTGAGCATGTGACGGATTTCGGAAACGGTGCGGTTGCGGTTATCGGTAACGGCTTCGATCATGAGCGCCACGCCGTGCGGGGCATACCCTTCGTACATGATCTCCTCGAAAGCGTTGCCTTCTTTATCTTCACCGCTGCCGCGCCGGATGGCGCGCTCGATGTTGTCCTTTGGCATGTTTTCGGCGCGGGCTTTGTCCACAGCCAGGCGCAAGCGGAAGTTGCTATCGGGGTCGCTGCCGCCCTCGCGGGCCGCAATGACGATCTCGCGCGCCAGGCGCGTAAAAATGGCGCCGCGTTTGGCGTCGGCTGCGCCCTTTTTTCGTTTGATGGTGGACCATTTCGAATGTCCAGACATACAGGCACTCCTTCAAAAAACCGCCAGGCAGGCGGGGATATTTCCACAGGGGAGTGTGATTATACCATGTCAGTAAAAAACCCGACGCCCATGGTCTTTGGCCCGCCATGTGTGACGATGGCAGGCGGCAGTTCGTAGACGGGAATCTCAGGGACCGGGATGAGGGTCTTCAACCTGGCGGCAAACGCCTGCGCCTCGGACTCAGCCTCGACCTGCACCACCGCCAGATGCGACTCGGGCGTCTTGGGGCATTCTCCCGCTGCCACCTCCACCAGGCGTTCCAGCGCGCGCTTCTTGGTGCGCTGCTGCTCGAAGGCTTCCACCTGTCCCTCGCGGATGGTCAGGATGGGCTTGATCTCCAGCAGTTCGGCCAGCAGTTTCTTGGCCCCGCCGATGCGCCCGCCCTTGGCCAGGTATTCGAGCGTGTCCACCACGAAGAAGATGCGCCCGCGCGGGATCAGGGCGCGCACCTTGGCTTCGATCTCATCGGCAGGTTTGCCGGCTTTTGCGAGATCGTCCGCTACCAGCACCAGCGCGCCCAGGTTGCAGGAGATGGTCAGCGAGTCGATCACGCGCACGTCCAGGCCGGGGAACTCCTGCGCCGCCGTCTCCGCCGAGCGCACCGTGCCGCTCACTTTGGCCGAGGGCGCAACGACGATGACGCTTTCGCCTTTGGCCTGCGCGCTTTCGAAGATCGGGTAGTACAGCGGCGGCTCCGGCGCGGCCGTCTTGGGCAGCGTAGCCGAGGCCTTGAGTTTTTGCAGGAACGCGGCCGTGTCCAGTTCCTTGTCGTCATGGTAGGACTGTTCCCCGAACATGACGACCTGCGGGATGAGCGGGATGCCGCGTTTTGACAACAGGTCACGCGGCAGGCCGCAGGTGGTATCGGCGACAATGATGGTCATGGCAACCTCCAATTTCAGTTCGCTGCGTTCTGGATAATGCTGATATCCGCCCGCAATAGATTGTTAACCAATTCGTTCATATCAACACTTCTCTGTTCAGCCAATTGGGCCAGGAACTCGTGGACATCTGCTTCAAGGTAAACGGGAAAATGAAATTCTGCATCGGCGCGATAGAACTTACCACGCTCTGCTACAGAGAAATCGTAGTGATCTTTCATTTCATCCTGTTGTACTTCTTTATTTCGTCGTTGTCGGCTCTGCGGGCGGAGATAATTCTTATTTGCCATCGGTTTTCTTCCATTTGCTCAAAGGTATGGACGACAACTCTCAAAATCCCTGTTTCGTCAACACCAAGTGTGATCCAGCGGTCTTCCTTCTCGCTATGCTCTTCATCAAAAATTGACAACTGATTCGGGTCTTGAAAGACCGAAGCAGCCTGGCGAAACGAGATGCCATGCTTGCGAAGATTCAAGTGGTCCTTGTTTGGATCCCAGTTAAACTCATAACGCAAGACACACCTCGTCATCGGCAGTATATCACAGCCGTCAGATCAACCCACGCCGGTACGTACGGTGCATCTTGTGGAATTTGATGCCAAAGCCCTCCATCTCGCGCTGCATGGCTTCGTTTTCCATGCCAACCTGGATGATCTCGCCGTGCCGGAACTGGCCGCTCTCCAGCACGGACTTGAAGATTTCGCTGTACAGGATGGCCGTGCCGCCGGAGCCGCGATATTCGGGCAGCAGGCCGGCGCCGTTGAGGTCCACCCAGTCGGTGCGTTTGAATTCGCGCAGCAGGGTCAGCCAGCCAAAGGGGAACAGTTTGCCCCTGGTCTTTTGCAGGGCGGCGGAAATATCGGGATACGCCATCAGGAAGCCGACCGGCTCGTCGCCTTTCATGACGATCTTGACCAAACTCGGATCGGCAAACCATAGCAGTTGGTTCGCCATCATCTGGGCTTCAGCGTCGGTCAGGGGAGCGTTGCCGCCGGTGCCGCGCAAGGCGCTGTTGTACAGATCCTTCAGTTTGGGGACCAGTTTACGCAGGTCGCGGCGGGTGCGGTAGCGCGCGATGCGCAGGCCGCGCCGTTTGGCGATGCGCTCGGCCAATTCGTGGACGCGCGGCGGGAACTGGATGTCTTCGTCCAGGTGGCCGGAGACGGCGTCCCGCTCGGGCTGGAAGCCGGCGGCTTCGACCAGGGCCGGGTAGTAGGGCGGGTTGTAGGGCAGGCCAAAGGCGGGACGATGCTCGAAGCCCTGGATGAGCAGGCCGAAGCCGTCCAGCACGGTGAAGCCCTTGGGGCCGAGCATGTCTTCCAGGCCGCGCGCGCGCGCCCAGTCGAAGGCGGCCTGGAAGAGCGCCTGCGAGGCGGCCAGGTCGTCCTCGCATTCGAAGAGGTAGAAGAAGGCGGTCTTTTTCTGGTTGTATTCGTTGTAGATGCGGTTATCCAGGGCGGCGATGCGCCCGATGGGGCGGGTCCCTTCGTAAGCGAGGAAAAAGGCAGCCTGGGAATGCTGGTAGAACGGATACCGCTTCGGGTCCAGCCTGAGGCGGTCGTCCATCTCCAGCGGCGGCACCCATTGGGGGATGTCCGCATACAGGCGCGCGGGCAGGGACAGGAAGTCGCGCGCCTGCTTTTTGTTGCCGAGGTCGAGTTGGATGAGGTTCATAATCTGTGGTGCAAATTGGCAATTTGCGTTACATGGTTCTGGCGCGCTCGGCCATCTGGGCGCGCAGGTCGGCGTGGTCTTTGTCGATGGTGAACAGCGCGCCCAGGTAGAAGAGGAAGCACAACCCCCAGGTAATGGACGGGATGAGCAGGATGGCGGTCTGCAGGCTGGTGGCGTCGGCGATGACGCCGGTGATGATGGGAGCGAAGGCCGCGCCGGCGTTTTCGACGAAGTATTCCACCGCCTGGGCCGTGGAGCGCACTTCCGGCACGGTCACGTCATACACGGTGGCGATGACGTTGGCCGAGGAGAGCGGCATGAAGATGGCCGTCAGGCACATGAAGACGAAGAACTGATTGCGGGCTTCGAGAGGCGTGTTGATGGCCAGCGCCAGGAAGATCGCGCCCAGCAGGACGCCCGCGCTGGAGATGATGATGCGGCCCTTGCGGGTGAACTTGAACAGGAAGTCGCCCACCGCGCCGCCCACGAAGTAACCCGCCGCCAGGATGAGGATGACCGGCGCCATGGTGAACAGGATGCTGTTGGCGTCGTAGCCGCGCTCCTTTTCGAGGTAGGCGAAGAAGAAATAGGTGATGACGTTCCACGGGAAGACGCCCGCAAAGCCCTGCAGGAAGACGAACCACATGGTCTTCTTCTTGAAGATTTCCTTCGCTTCTGCCCAGGAGAATTTGAAGGTTGCCATCTCGGCCATGCCCTCGAATTCGGGTTCGGCCTTGCCGCGCGGCATTTCCTTGACGCCGAAATAGATGGCTACTGCCACCACCAGCCCCAACGAACCGGTGATGTAGAAGATGGAGCGCCAGCCGCCGATGAGCGGCGCGACCATCAGCGCCAGGATCATGCCCAGCAGGTAGCCGAGCGGCTGCGCCAGTTGCAGGATGCCGTACACCTTGCCGCGCAGGTTGGGGCCGAAGTAGTCGGCTATCAGGGTATACAGGCCGGGGTAGGACGAGTCGTCGACGCCGGTGGAGGCGCGCGTCGCCAGGAAGGCCGGGAAGGTGCGGACGACGCCGTTCAGCCAGGTAGTCGCACCCCAGATGAACGAGGCCAGCGCCAGCAGTTTGGCGCGCGCGTAACGGTCGTAGAGATACCCCCAAATGGGATACAACACGGTGGCAACCACCAGCGCGCCGGAATTGATCCAGCCCCATTGGGTGTTGTTCATCCCAAACGACTCGCTGATGGGCACCTGCATCGAGCCGATCATCAACTTGTCGGTCTGGTGCAGCAGCATGAAGAAAAAGAAGATCACGACGACGAACCAGCGGTATCCTGAGCGTTTCTGTGACATGGCGGCCTCCGGTGTGATTGACGATTAGCGATTTGTCCTTTACATTTTACCTGTCTACCTGCTCACCTGTCCACGTCTCCCCCCGCCTCGACGATCTCCCGCGCCAGGTTTTGCAGCGCCTCGACATCTTCATTTTTGCCCACCTTGGCCGCGCGCCAGTACTGCTCC
>JBMOMO010000264.1:0-8221 GCA_049324135.1 Chloroflexota bacterium | reverse complement strand
TCGCCGGGAAACATGACGGCCAGGTCATGCAAGAGATCAAGGGCGCAGCCGAGCGCAGCCTGCAAAGTCACCTGGCCTGGCAGGCGCGCCTTCCCCGGCTGTGAAAGCGCGCGGGCTTTCGGCGGATATCCGCCGACACTTGGCGGATGTCTGCCAACCTTCGGCAGATGTCTGCCAACCTTCGGCAGATGTCTGCCGGCTTTCGGCGGATGTGCGCCAACCTTCGGCGAATGTCTGCCGACGTTTGGCGAATGTCTGCCGGCCTTCGGCAGATGTCCGCGGGCTTTCGGCGGATGTCTGCCGGCCTTCGGCGGATGTGCGCCAACCTTCGGCAGATGTGTGCGGACTTCCCGCAAAGATCGACGCTCCTTCGGGCTGCTCCGGGATGGAGGAGGTCGGTTCTTGTGGAGAGGCGGCAGGTTCTGACATTGCAATTCCCTTTTCAAGGCGGTTACAGGATGCTATACTGTCGGCGTAGATTGCGCCAGCCCTTGCAGTCTATTGTCCTAAATTAATTTGGGAGATTAGATTGCAGGTTTTTGTGCAGTCCATAAGGAAATAGATTCGCTACAACCCATCCGTTGTTGGGCGTTCCCTTGCAAAAGTGAAATTAATAACAGTAGACTCGTTGCACTATTATTTTTTACTACGCAACGAGTCTACTGTTATTTTGTTAGATTTTTATCAAGTGACCGTCTGTCCTAAAATCATTTGCTATCGCACACTTTCCACAATGGCAATCACTGTATCTTTTGGCAAGGAAGCGGGCAAATAAACCTCGATGTCGTATTGCACACCGTTTTCAAACCAGATTAGGAATTGCCTACATGCCACATCGCCACCTGTCGAAGTCGTGTCCCAGCAATCTTGTCGATAGATGGCGGGCTGACCGTTAACCATAGTTTCTTCATATCCACCAGCCAACACCAGATTTTCCAGTGTATTGGTGGAATTGAACGTCTGCATGAATAGAAGTTTATACGTTCTACCATCACCTACAGGTTGACCAGTGTAAAGCATGGCGATCATCGTCCCGCCATCGTCCGTACTATACTGACCATAGTTCATGAGAGCAACGTGGTCAAACCGCAGATTAGCCAGCATGAGCGCAGGCGCTTTGATGTCTAAACCAGAGACCTTCTCGGCGATTTCCACGGAAGTTATCCGTTCAGTATCAATTTCAACGCCGTCAGATGTCGCCCCATTCAGGCTTTCCGCCAGTTGGCGCATTTCCAGTTTGGTCAAGAAGCCGCGCCCATCCAGTTGGTCAAGGAAAGCAAACAAGATAAAACTCTTTCCGTTGGACTGCCAGAGCAAGGCGCGATTGGCATTGGTCTCTTCGCCGCCGCAAACTTTGCTAGGCTCAATTCCTGTGGTGACGAGCGTCGCCACGCCGTTGTCCGCTCCATGCACAGAAACAGTTTCGACCTCTGCGGCAATCGTGACTTCAACACCGTTATAAAACGCCTTCGTTTGAACGTCTTCAATGGCTGGCAACGCCCAATTGCTTTCAAAGAGCGTCACCGCTGGGGTGTTCGCATCAGCACCATTGTGGTAATACAGGCAGGCGGCATTGTATTGAGATGAATAAACTGCCTTTGTCAATGTAAGACCCGTTGGTAGATTGACTGGCTCGGTAATGGTGAACCCTGTCAATACTTCCACTTCTTTTAGCGTCGGTTTAGGCGTAGGGGTTGTATTTTCCGAAGGAGTTTTTAGATTTTCCGCCAATTCCACCAATGCGGATTTATCAAGATTCGAAATACCATCGTCTGTCTTTGCCGAAGCGAACCAAAGGGTATATTGGATTCCATCTTCCTCCCAGCGCAGGGTTTGTAAAGCCGCAGTATCTTCCCAGTTTACCGCGCCTTCTTCTACCAGCCCCAAACCAAACCAGCCGCCACGCACATATTCGCCCCACACATTTCCAATTGCAACCGCTTCGACCAACGCGGACGAACCAACGCGCCACTGTTGCATCGTATCGTTTTCGACAGGGACTTGCGTAAAATTCAACGTTCCAATCTCACCTTGATAGACAAACGCAACACCGCTTTGTTCGATGGCAGTTGCACCAACCAAATGCAATTGAGTCAAGTCAACATCCAGTTCCCTGATAGGAAATCCCACTAAAGAACGGACTTCATCCGCTGAACAATGTGGCGAGAGTATTGTCCCGCATCCTTCCGCAGGCATTGGAACTGGTTTCGTTTCGACGACCTCGGCTTCAGCGGGAATCAGTTCGGTATCTGCTGTAGGAACTGCCACTGTTTCGACTCGGACGAAGTAGCGTAATATGCTCTGCGCGAAGGCGCGTCCCTGTGGAGTGGCGGCGATAAGCAAGGCAATCATCATCACAGCAGAGATGACGACGCTGACAGAACGGCGACGCGCAACCGCGCGCGGCGTCCACGGCGCGGCAGACAAACGTTGGTCAAGCCGCTGACCAGGTTTCGGTGAATAGTTTTCGAGCAGTTCTTGAATCTGTTTTTCATCAGGAATGTGTTTCATGAGATTTTCTCCTCTTGAAAGAAAACCGATGAGAATGTTTCGGCATCGGTTTCCGCCCACTTTTCCCGAAGTTTGGAAAGTGTGCGGTGAATAGTTACTGAGACCTTGTTTTCCGTTGCGCCAATATGCTGGGCAATGTCGTTCACCCGCCAACCAATCAAGTATCGCAGGACAATGATTTCCCGTTGTTCATTGGGCAGGTCTGCCAGCAAGGTGAATAGGAATCTTACCTGCTCATCTTCCACAGTAACTTGCTCAGGTGTGGGAGCAGGCTGGTCAGCGGGCAGGTTACGGGTTGCCTGAAGCGAGCGGCGATAGTTGTCAATAACCAGTCGTTTGGCAATCCGTATTAACCAGCCGATAGCGGAGTCCATGTCTCCCTCGAAGCGATAACGAGCCTTCCAAGCACGCAGGAAGGTTTCGGCGGTTAGGTCTTCCGCTTCATCTTGCGAACCGTTCAAAAGTCCGAAAACATAGCGAAAAACGGGCAAGCGGTTTTGCTCATACAAAGCCCTGAACTTTTCGGGGCTGGCGATGGGGGAATTACGGTTGTGAAATAGTTTCATACAGTCTCCAGAACACGCGTGTTTCACTATGAAAACGCATGATGAGAGAAAATCTTACAGCAAGTATAAGTTCAAAGAGAAAAAATCATGGGCGGCACTTTGTAAAGTCGGGTCAAATCATGGTAAATTAGTTGTAAAATCAAAAAACGCCCAATTATGGTCGGCGGGGCGGTTACCCACCCCGCCGCTGCATGTGAGTTCCACAACCTGCTGCTGGTATGAAGGGAATTGACCCTATGGCAAGGTTCTACATCTCCCTTACCCACTAGCAAACTATGGAGAAGAAAACATGAAGAATCGAAACAGCAGTGCCACAGTAATAATTCTGGTCATAGTCTTGGTGGGCTGCAGCGGCCCGGTCTCAGTGACAGAGATACAACCCACCTCTCTCCCACCCAATGTTCAACCTTCAGCAACAATAAAACCGGCACCCGCAGCAACACAAGGAATTTGTCCACCTTACTACAGTGAGCCAGAAGTAGTTTTTACCCTGCACCCACCCACCGATCTTCAACATATCGTTTCTGCCGATTTCAATGACGATGGCTGGATGGATATCTTGTCGGTGAGGTCGCATTTTCCAACCACAGAAACCTATGAACCGGATATCCTACTCAATGATGGGAATAGGAAGTTAATTTTGGGAACATCCAATATTTTCTCAGGAGCGGTTCCCCTGGTAACGTTTCCGCGTGAACTCGTGCTGGCGGACTTTAACGGAGACGGCCGTCCTGATGTGTTCTTCGCTGATTCGGGTGCGGATGTCCCTCCACAACCCGGCTACCAGAACACGCTTGTGTTATCAGCGCCTGGCGGCAAGATGGTGGACGCAACAGCCAACCTACCCCAACAGAGCAGTTACTCTCATTCGGCCGCCGCAGCGGATATCGATGCAGATGGGGACATCGATCTGTATGTTGGCAACATTTGGAGCAGCCAAACCCACAACCTGCCACCCCAGATCTTGATAAACGAGGGAAACGCCAGCCAATTTACGGTGGCAAAAGGGCGCCTGCCCTATCCTATTGAAGACCTGGACTTTGGCGCTTTCACGACCAGCGAGTTCGTGGATGTCAATAGCGATGGCTCCCCCGACCTGATCCTTGGGGATGCGGGCGATGATTTAGCAGGAGGGAAGGAATCGTTGGTGCTGCTAAATGACGGCAGAGGGTATTTTTCAAAATTAGCCAACGCGATTCCGCAGAATCAGTTTTCCATGACTCTTGCCCTGGACATAGATGCAACCGACCTGAATGAAGATGGATACCAAGACCTCATCATCAATTACACAAAACAGGAATACTCTGGCAGGTACATCCAGATCCTGATAAACAATCAAGACGGTACCTTCCGGGACGAAACATCTACACGTCTTCCACAATCTGATAACAACAGCGGCTGGATCATGTGGATCTATTTGATCGACCTAAACAGGGATGGGCATCTTGATATTATTGCAGCCTCGCTTACAGGTGCAAATCCGCTCTTCTATCTTAACAATGGCGACGGTTCCTTTCGTTCGCTGCCCAATGTGTTCCACATCAATACTAGCCTCCTGTTCACTTTTATTGACATTGACCGGGATGGGTTCCTTGATGTGATCTGGACCTATGGGGGCTGTGAAACCGGCAGGTGCCCTGAAGAATATTTCCTTCTACACTCCTTGGGATGCCCAACACTTGATTAAGGATGAGCTCTTGAAATGACCTGCCCAATTATGGTCGGCGGGGCGGTTGCCCACCCCGCCGCCGCTTCCGCCTGTCCTCCCGAAGGACACCGGGACGGTGTGACGTTCTGTGTCAGGAAACCGGACGTGGGCCTCTTCGACACTCCCTTCGGTCGCAGGGCAGGCGGCTGGATTCTCACCGTCAAATTGGATTTTTTCGTGGCTTCAGGTTTTGTCCGTTTCGTGGGAGAGTCTCGTCCCGCCAGCATCCAGGGGCGATCCGGCTAACTTTTCCCGTCATCCACATTCCCTGTCATGAAGTCTGCCAAACCGTACCCGCCCTCGATCAAGTCTTTCAGGCGCTGGGTAAAGCGCGCGGCCGGCGCGCCGTCGACGATGTCGTGATCGAAGCACAGGGTCAGGCACAAGTACTCGCGGATTTCGATGCGCCCGTCTATCACGCCGGGTTTCTCGGCGATGCCGCCCAGCGCAACGTCGAGGGTATGCAGGCCGAACGGAAGCGCCCAGCCGCTGCCCTTCCCGAACATCCCGACCGAGGTCACGCCGACCGTGCCGAAACTCTTTTTCAACGCGCGCGGGTTCTTGAAAATGAACCAAAAGAAAATGTCCCAGGCAAAGGCGGGCAGGAGACCGAGCCATTTGACCCCGAATTCCCGCGTCTGTTCGGGCCTGGCTTTGGTCGCGCGGATCTCGTCGTGCATATCCCTGAGCGTGCGCTTGTTCGCCGCGCGCACCCAATGCGGGATGACCCTTTTCCTGCCGCCCGCCTCGGCCTCGACCATCGTGTTCACGTCTACTTCGTCGAAGATGATGAGGCGGTTGCGCCAATCGCGGTAGGCGTGCATCCGCTTGTCCTGGTCGATGGCCTGGCCGAGACAAGCAATGACGAAGGCGGTAAACGATAGCGTCTCACCGGCGCGGGCTTTATGCGCGCGGATCAGGCGGCGCGGCTCGGTGACGTCCACTTCGATCAAGGCGTAGATGGTATGTTTCTGCGACGCCAGCCGGCCGCCCTGGATGGTCACCTGCCGTTCCATGGGGAAGGGCAAGGCCTGGTAGGACATGTGATTTACATCCATTTCTCGGTTCCTTATAAGCGCGCAATGTCAGGTTTATTTTTTCTTACTCCGCTTGCGGGCTTTCTTGGCCTGTTTGCGTTTGTTCTTTTCTTTTTTCGCTTGTTTCTGCGCGCGCTCTTTTTTAGCAACGCCAAGGTCCTTCATCAAGCGGCTGATTTCCAGGTCGGAGATGCGGCGGAATTTCGAGGGGGTTAATCGTTTCTTCAACAGCCCCACCTCGATCTGAAAGTCTTCGTAGTCTCCAGCGACTTCCAATTCGGCTTTGCCGGCCTCGAAGATTTCCTCCGCAAGCGAGGCGGCCTCTACTGCTTTCAGGTCTGCCAGGCAGGATAATGTGAACGCGTTGACAGTCTCATCGTCGTTGCGATAATCCTCCAGCGTGGACATCAGCGCCTGTACACACGCGTCGCGCGTTTCGGGATGCCCTTTGCCGATTCTGGAGAGGGCATCGCTCGCGGCAATGCGCGCATAGATGTCGTGCTCCCGATTCGCCAGGTAAGCGCGACACGGCTCGATGGCAGGCGCGCCCAATTTTCCAAGCATAACAGGGATTTCCTCGCCGACAAAATCATCGTTGTCTTCGTCTATGCAATGCAGCAACCCAAGGAGGGAGGAAATTGCCTCGACTGCGCCCAATTGCGCCAGCGCGCGCCAGGCATGGACCTGGGCGTACACTTGCGGAGGAGCGCGGTTTTCATCCTCCCATTCCATGTAATACAATTCTTCATCTTCCAGCAGGCGGATCAAATCAGGGATATGCGCATGGGTGAAGCCCATTTTCAGGTAGTTGCGCTGATCGTGGATGCGCGTTTCGCCCAACGTGAGCAGTTTATCAACAGGGGATGGATAGGTTTCTGTCATGGGCATAGTTTACCTCAAACGCGGATTCTGGCCCCTCGTAACTGCCTACCCTCCCTCACCCCCAACCCCTTATCATCCCCGTAGGGGGCTCCCACGGGGAGAGGGGAGCAATCTGGGGTGATATTGTCGTTTTCGGCAAAAAAATCCGTTTTTCTTATCCGTTTCCCTCTCCCAAAGGGAGAGGGCCAGGGTGAGGGCGAAACATCATCACAACCTCCCCTCGAACGCAAACCGCAACGCCGCCTGCCCCACCACCGACAACCGCCGCTTGTTGTAATCGCCATAGGACATACCATCGTCACACAGGGCGTTACAATAGTTCCACAGGCGTCGGACGATGGTGGAGGAGGGTAGACATAGTTCCGTTTTCCTGAAATGTTATAATCATTTTACCAAGAGAAAGCAGGTAAACATGGTTACTGTTGACATCAAACTATCCTTACCCGAACCGCTGCTGAAAGATGCACAGGCGGCTGGACTACTCAGCCCGACCGTCATCGAGCGTCTTTTGCAGGAAGAGGTGCGCCGCCGCCGCGTGGACAACCTCTTTGCGGCGATGGATCGCCTGGCAGCATTGGATGTGCAGCCAATGAGCGATAAAGAGATCACGGAAGAAATCCGCCTTGCGCGCAAATCCCGCCGATGAAACTTGTCCTCGATACGAATACGGTCATTTCGGGATTACTTTGGCATGGCGCGCCTCGTCAAGTGCTTGACCTGGCGCGTTCTGGTTCCATCTCCCTTTTTACCAGCCCCGAATTGCTGGTAGAGTTGGAGGATGTGCTTGGGCGTAAAAAGTTTGCCGCAAGGCTGCGTGCAGCGCAGGTAACATTGGACGAATTGGTGTTTGGTTATGCCGCGCTGGCGACCACCATCCGAGCGCCGAATATCGAGCCTGTGATTCTGACTGACCCTGACGACGATAGAGTGCTTGCCTGTGCGCTGGCGGCAAAAGCAGAAATCATCGCTTCTGGCGACAGCCATTTATTGGGCTTGAAGGAATATCAGGGCATTCGAATTTTGACGGTCAATCAGGTTCTTGAAGAAGTGTAACAACCAACGCTCCCAACACAGGGAGCGTTTTTTACGCCAACCTCCCCTCGAACGCGGACCGTAATACCGCCTCCCCTTCGGGGATGATACGCCTCAACCTCGCGGACCGCGCCAGCCCCACCTCCACCGCGGACTCGACATCGTCCCCGAAGGGGGTATCATCCCCGTAGGGAGCCTCCCCCACCACCGACAGCCGCCGCTCGGCCTCTGGCAACCGGCTTTCCTCGATTTCAAGGTTAGCATTTTGGATTCCTAACTTTGCTTTTTCAGTTTCCAGGTTGGCTTTTCGGATTCCCAACCTGCCACTGACCACCGCTTTGCGATCCAAGAACAACAGAATCCGCCTCCCCCGTCTCCAACGGAAACTCGCGCACGGCAACGCCGCGTCCCGCATACAGATTCATCTCAGCGCGCGATTGAACGATCCAGCCGCAGGCGGTGAGTTGCTTATCAATGTTTACGCA
>JBMOMO010000263.1:0-8244 GCA_049324135.1 Chloroflexota bacterium | reverse complement strand
CTACGCAAACATTGAAGATATGCGATTGTCAAAGTACGAAGCAAACGAACCCTTCACCGACACGGTGCAAAACTGCTCCCCACGCCAGTTTTCTCTATGGATTTTCGCGTTTTGCACCAGAAACTAGACTATAGGTTAGCCAAAATATGAATGTTTTCACGCCTTGTTGTGTTAGGTGAATATGTGGTTTCGGAAATGAAATGGCAATCGTCTCGGTATCAGCGATACGAAATTTGTAAAACGTGATCCAAGCCAAAATCGTTACCAATCCTAGAGTTAAGCCTAATACTGTAACCGGATCTAAATGTATTAGCTCTGCCAATCGATTACCTAGAACATCAATAGTGACTAGGAAAAGGATTTCCATTACTGAAATCAATGCAAGGAGATTCTTGGTTTTCATTATCGGTCGAACTTGGACATATCTCCTCGTATATCCTCTCTTAGGCGCCCAACGATTAAGATTGATGCGGCGCGTAGGAGACAAAAACAAGGGCGGAGAAGCAACCGCCCCTGCATCTATCACATTGGTTTGATACCTTGAGGCGGATTATACGCCGGTAAAGACCACCTGGCAACAAAATCGAGAGAGCCTCCTCCCCAGGCAGGCTCTTGCTCCTCTCACGCGGACGGTTTGGCCTTACGCGCAGACTTCTCCTTCAAGCCTGGCGCCTGCCAGGTTACTTGTTGAAATCAGGACTGGACTTTCAAGCGAGTACCACGAAGCGGCGCCAGCAGACGATGACTTTCCAGGACACACCCACGCAGTGTTGCCGCCTTTGCGACTTAAGCGGCGTGGGCTGAACTCTGAACTTCTGCCATCGCCGATGAAATAATCTCGTCATTGACGCCTTTTTTGCGCAAACTTTCGATCAATGCGGAAAGTTCAACGCTGCCTTCGAGCCGTTCCAGGTCAGAACGCAACCCCTGACCGATATAGGCCTTGATTAAGGCTTGATAACCTGAAAAACCGAGCATTGGAGCAACCCGTTTAAGGTCATCTATCACATCATCAGGAATACGGATACTGACCATTGTCATCGGGCGGTCTTTTTGTAAACGCTGGGTGAGTTTATTGATTTTCATAGGTTTCTCTCTCTGCACTTGTTATCAACCGGGCGGAAATGACACGAATAACATCCTCTCGCATGACATAAACTACGTACAACAATTGCCAATTTGTAGCCAAGCCGATAATGGTTTCTCGAAGTTCGCCATCAACAACTTCGTCATCGAGATAACGAACGAAAGGGTCAAAAAACGCTTCACAAGCCAACTCGAAAGTTATGCTATGTTTGCGAATGTTTGTGGCCGCTTTTTGGCTATCCCATTCAAAGACAATGTTGTGGAGTGCGTATTTGACGTTCATCACAATAAAGTATAGCGAATTGCATATACTATGTCAATACGATATTCTTCAAAAAGCCCCAATCGCCCCTCTTGACAATTGCCAGAATACACATATAATATATTGAACGTTCAGTAAATATAAATAAAAAGGAACCCATGCCCGACCGCAGACAAAGGGACAAAGACCAGACCGTGCAAGACATCATCACCGCAGCCAGGCGGCTGTTCAGTGAAAAGGGATTGCACGGTACTTCCCTGCGCGACCTTGAAGCCGCATCCGGCGTCTCGAAGGGACTGATCCTGCACCATTTCCAGACCAAAGAGAACCTGTACGCGGCTGTGCAGGACAGCCTGGCGCAGGAATACACGGCCTGGATGGCGGCGCGTCGTCAGGGCGGCAATGACTTCAAGGAAATGATCACAGCCACGATCCGGGAGGCCCTGGCCTACGCGCGGGAGCATGACGAATTCCGCCGCATCGCGTTGTGGTCTTACCTGGAGGGACAGGAGGGGACGACCGAGTCCGCAAGAGGCTTTACCGCCAGCCTGGTCGCGGGGATGCGCGCGGGACAGCAGGCCGGGCTGGTGCGGGACGACATCGACGCCTTCCTGACGCCGTTCATCGTAAAAGGCGCGATTGATTATTGGATCCGCGCGGAAGGGCTGCGCAACGAACTGTCCACAGGAGCACAGGATACCGCCGGGGCGTCGGACGATGACCTGGTGGAGGCGCTGGTCAAGTTGCTGCTCAAGTAATTTTTTTATCCCCATTGATTACCAAACGTTCAGTAAATAAAAGGAGAAAAAATGCACGCCAACACCATATCCACCGCAAAGGCCCTCCGTTTGACAGGCGCTGCCAGCCTGGTCCTGGGCATATCCACGGTCCTGCTTTCGAGCCTGGCCTACGCGCCCGGCCACCCGGATTTTTCCATCTTTGTCACGTATTTGAGCGACATCGGGGATACCCCCGGATGGCCGCAGATCCTGTTCAACGCCGGCGCGCTTCTGGCTGCCCCGCTGCGGATGGCGGTCCTGGTATTGCTTGCCATCCGGTTGAGAGACTACATCGGGAAACAAGCGCCCTTCGAAGCGCTGCTCCTGGCCCTGGGTTTCCTTTCCACGCTCGGAACGGTGCTGATGACGGCCGTCCCGTTCAGCGTTGCGCCGTCCGTGCATAAGGGCGGCATCGGGCTGTACTTCCTGGGCGTGGTCTTCTTGCAAGCCCTGATCGGGATCAAGGAACTCAGGATCAAGAACCTGCCCCGCCTCCTGCCCGGGCTGAGTTTTTCGATTGTGGCCTGTTACCTGGTCTTCTTTGCGCTGTTCGCCCTGTACCAAACCGGCGCTGCCGGCCGTTCCACGCCGGTGTTCTGGGAATGGATGTGCTTCTTCTCGTCCATGGCCTGGCTGGCCGGGCATAGCGTTCTCCTCGGAAAGGGCGAAATATCGGTATAATAACAGGGTGAAAACCGCCTCCTGCATTTTCTTCCTATCTGGGCACGCTGGCCTTTGCGTCCACCGAATCTACATCCTTGCACATTCTCTCCAAACTTTCTACATTTCTGCCACTTACAATGGAGGCATTCGATTTGAAATCGCCAAGAGGAGAATTCCATGAAATTCCTGACACGCATCCTTCTGACATCGTTTTTAACGGCTAGCCTGCTGGCCGCCTGCACGAGGGGCGCTGCGCCCGAAGCCCAGCAGGACGCCGTCGACACCGCTGTGGCCGGCACGCAGATCGCCGGGGCGCTGGCGCAGGCCACTGTCAACGCCAACGCGCTGACCGCCATGCCGGCCACCCCCACTCCCGGCCCGACGGTCGAATACGTCACGCTGACCGAGGAGGAACTGGCCGCGTTGATCGACCAGGCCGTCGCCGAGGCCAGCGCCGCCAGCGAGCAGACCACGCAGGCCGTCACGACCACCACCAGCGACGACGCAGTGACATCCGAAGAAGTGGAATACGTCTACTCGTATTACTACTACGCGGATTACTACATCCAGGAAGCCGAAGAACTGCTGGCCGCCTACTACGACCTGTACGCCGACCTGGCGTATGAGATGGTGGCCGAATTGGACGCCATCGAAACGCAACTGGAGCAGTTGAATTACAACATGACGCTGGTGGTCACGTCGCTGAACGAGATCAGCGCCACGCTCTCGCAGGGGCTGGCGGTGGCCGAGGAAAGCATCGCGCAACTGGAAGCCGCCGCCCAGCAAGCCCAGGCCAACGCGCAGGAGTTGAGGAACCAGGCGCAGGATACGCTGGCCGTCTTGCAGGCCGACCAGCAGAACCGCCTGGACCAATTGGCGCAGATCCAGGCCAATAACGTCCCGACCGACCGCCTCTCCGCGCTGCAGACCGGCTTCCAGTTCGTGGACTTTGCCAACTCTGCGCTGGTTGACGGCAAGATGTCCCGCGACGAGTTGATGGGCCTGGCGCAACTGGGCGCAAACGCGCAGGCCGGCTTCCAGCAATTTGGCGGACGGGCAGGGGGCGTGGGTCCGGGCGCAGACGTAGACCTGGGCCAGTTCAGCGGCCGGTTCAACGAAATCTCCACCCAGTTCGCGCGCGGGCAAACGCCCCAGGCGCGCAGCAACCTGGGCGAGTTCGAACGCTCGCTCGGCCAGCGTCCCAGCGGCTTGCCGGGCGGGGGCGGCGGCCCCGGCCTGCCCAACCCACCCGGTCCCGGCGGATAGGGTTTCGAAAGCGTTCAGACTCACCTCGAAAGATCAATTTCGAGGTGAGTTTTTTATGTAAATGCCTTTTTCCACTTGACCCCCGCCCTTTCCCGTCCTACAATAGAGTTGAATATGTCTGACAACCAGGCGGCGTGGCTGCCTGGCGCACCTTTCTTTCCATGGAGAATACGATGTCTGATTACCTTTTCCGCGGCTCGCTCAAGCAACTCGACCCCGACGTGTATGAAGTGACGCAGGTCGAGGCCGAACGGCAGGCCCGCAAGTTGATCCTCATCCCGTCCGAAAGCCAGGCCCCGCTGGCGGTGCGTGAAGCGCTTGGTTCTGCCTTCCAGAACATCTATGCGGAAGGCTATCCCGACGAAGAGTCGCGTTGGATGTCCGAAGAAGAGATTCTCGACTATCCCATGCGACTTGCGCATTACCGGCGCAACGGCGACCCGCGCTACTACAAGGGCGTGGAGTACGCCGACGTGGTGGAAGCCCTGGCCCGCAAACGCGCCGCGCAGGCCTTCGCCGCCAACGGTTATACGGCTGACCAGATTTTCGTCAACGTGCAGGCGCTTTCGGGCGCGCCCGCCAACAACGCCGTGTACCAGGCCTTGATCCCGCTGGGCGAAACCATCATGGGACTCAACCTGCTGCACGGTGGCCACCTTTCGCACGGTTCGTCGGTGAACCGCAGCGGCAAGTGGTTCAAGGCGGTGCATTACACCGTGGACGAGAACGAGAAACTCGACTACGACGCCATCCGCGCGCTGGCGCTCGAGAACAAACCGAAACTCATCATCGCGGGCTACTCGTCCTACTCGTGGGTGCCCGATTGGAAGAAGTTCCGCGAGATCGCGGACGAGGTGGGCGCGTACTTCCTGGCGGACATCTCGCACATCGGCGGGCTGGTGGCGGGCGGCGCTGTCCCCTCGCCGATCGGAATTGCCCACGTGGTCATGTCCACCACCCACAAGAGCCTGGACGGTCCGCGCGGCGCGGTGTTGATGACGACCGACGCGGCGATTGCCAAGAAGATCGATAAGGCGATCTTCCCCGGCGAGCAGGGCGGGCCGCACGTCAACGTCTTTGCGGCGCTGGCCTTGACCTTCAAACTGGCGCAGACCAAACAGTTCAAGAAGTTGCAGGCGCAGACCATCAAGAACGCGGTTGCCATGGCCGACCAGTTCACCAGGCGCGGACTGCGCGTCCCGTTTGGCGGCACTGACTGCCACCTGGTCAACGTAGACGTGACGACTGTCGTTGGCGAGGACGGGACGAAACTTAGCGGCGACCAGGCGGCGCGCATTCTCGACATCGTGGGCGTGGTGGTCAACCGCAACACCATCCCCGGCGACAAGAATTCCGCCGATCCTTCGGGCATCCGCCTCGGCACGCCGTGGATCACGCAGCGCGGCTTCGACGAGAAGAAGACCCGCCAACTGGCGGACATCATGGCCGACGTGCTGCTGGCCTGCGCGCCGCATTCGGTGGACACCCCGCACAAGGGGCGCGTCCGCCGCGCGAAGTTGGATTTCAAGGTATTGAACGACGCCAAGTTGAAGGTCCGCAAGTTGGCGGAATCGGCTGGCATCGATTTCAAATACAAGCAGAGCGGCTATCCGCATTTCTATTACATCGACGATGAAAGAGGAAAGAAGAAAGAAGGGAGCGCGGTATTTGAGTTGAACGGCGGTCGCGTGCGCCAGATGTTGGATTACGCGGTATCGTCCGATCTGTCCGCCTTGAAGAAGGGAAAGTCGCAGGAGACCTCCATCGCGACGCCCAAAGGCGTGGTCAAAGGCGCGCTGGTCAAAGTGAATGATTTCACCTACCAGTTACAGGTCCCGGCGGCCAAGGCGGGCGTGGTGGGGACGTGGCTGCGAGACCTGTCGGACGGGTATGTGTCGTTCAACCTGGAGGGCGAGAAGGATTTCTCCGCGAAGAGGATGCCGGGGCCGTTCGTGGCGGCGGATGTGCGGCGCGCCCTCACCCCCCATCCCTCTCCCGAGGGGAGAGGGGAGAAAGGCAAGGGCGAGGAAAAACCCTGGTTCATCGGCGACCCGGCCAAGGTCAAGAAAGATGCGTTGCCGCCGTTCGTGTGGGAGGGCGCGGAGGGCGAACTCCAGAAGACGCGGATGAATCAAGCCCATCGCGACCTCGGCGGCAGGATGGTCCCGTTTGCGGGTTGGGAAATGCCCGTGGTGTACACATCCATTTATGAGGAACATCTGGCGACGCGGCAGGCGGCGGGGCTGTTCGACGTGAGTCATATGGGCGTGTACGAGGTGAAGGGCGCGGACGCGGCCTCGTTCCTGGACACGATCTGCGCCAACGACTGCGGCGGATTGCAACCTGGCGAGAGTCTGTATTCGCAGTTCCTGACGCCCGACGCGGATGTGATCGACGACACGCTGGTATATCGCCGCGCGTGGGATAAGTATCTGGTGGTGGTGAACGCCTCCAACGATGACAAGGATCGCACGTGGTTCGAGGCGGTGCGCGACGGCAAGGTGAAAATCGACAACGCCAAGCCGTGGGCGCGGACGTATGGCTATCAGGCCGAAATCCGCAACTTGCGTGACCCGAAGGCGGGCGGCGACATGCGGATCGACATCGCCTTGCAGGGTCCGAAGAGCCGCGACATTCTGCTGGCGATGGGCGTGGACGATAAGACGCGCGCGCGCATGATGAAGTTGAAGAGAACCGAGTTGTGTGACGCGGTGGTCGGCGGGTTCGACCTGATCGTCTCGCGCACGGGTTACACGGGCGAGAAGATGGCCTTCGAGTTGTTCGTCCATCCCGACCGCGCCGTTGATTTTTGGAACAAGATCCTGGAAGTCGGCGCTTCGTTTGGCGTGAAGCCGATCGGTTTGGGCGCGCGCGACTCCCTGCGCACCGAAGCAGGTCTGCCGCTGTACGGCGATGAGATGGGACTGCACTCGGGCAAGCACGGTCACCGCGACCTGGGCGTGGCCGAGGGCGGCTTCGGTTCGTACGTCAAGCCGTACAAGCCGTGGTTCATCGGACGCGAGGCTTACGTGGCGCGCGAAAAAGAACGCAAGATGGTGGTGGCGCGCTTCCGCTTCGACGAGCAGCGCGTGCGCCCCGCGCACAACAGCGACCCTGTGGTGGACGCGAACGGACGCACGATCGGTTACGTCACCTCCTGCGCGATTGACGTTGACCGCTTCCTGACGGGTCAGGCGTTCATCGAGATCGCCTCTGCGAAGGAAGGCACGCCGATCGGGGTTTATCAGGGAGCGGTGATGGATCGTCCCGCGACGGCGGCGAAGGTGGTGAGTAGGTTCCCAAAGGGGTAGGTTGGTAGATTGGTAAATTGGGACGGCCTGAGGGGGGCAGGCTGTCTCTGATTCTAAGCAGACTTTTGTATTCGCTCCAAAAGAATACACATATCGTCAATTGTTGAAGCGCGTTGCCGTTCCCCATGAGTTGCTTCAATAGTCTGAATTGCTTGTTTTATAGATTGCTCACTAGCTTGACCCTTTTGTAAAATCCCTTGTTGAGAGACAGTTTCCACAAATTTATGCACGTAATCGATGGTTTTATAGTCAAGAAGAATTTCCACAAATTCCTCGCCAGTAATTGTTTCCATTTGTCTTTTTTTCCACGCGTTTAATCTCTCCCCATCCCTTTTAAGATTTTGTCGCCGAATGAAATAATCTTTTGCGATTGGTATTAAAACTAGCAACAAGCCTGGTACAGAACAGAGGCTCAAAGCTATTACTCCAGCGAAACTGCTTAAGGCTTTATCCAGCACTTTTGTGACACCTAATAATCCTATAATTCCCGCAAAGGCGGAAACAGATAATAATCCTATTAGAACCTGCCTTGATAAAGAGTTTGTTTTTCTCCCTTTAATAGCAATAATAAACACGTCCACAGGTGCGAAAATTAATCCAAAATCGTTCTTCCAAGTTTTTCCGTCAGCGAGCAACACAACAATTGCTATTGGCAATAACAATAAGTAACCCATAATTCCTAATAATATCTTTACTGAATATGTGTCTATCATGGAAATCCCAATGAATGCCCATGACATACGAATCAAAAGTAACTACCTACCCATCTTACCAGAATTTTGTTAAACTATCCCAATGGCTGAACAACCGCTAGCGACAAATACCTTGATGAAACGGCTTGCTGATCTTGAGGCTGAGGTTACCCGCCTGCAAGCGG
>JBMOMO010000262.1:0-8316 GCA_049324135.1 Chloroflexota bacterium | reverse complement strand
GCAATCTACACATACAGTATAGTGGAAGCGCCGCCATAATGTTTGAACCCTTGGGATGATTTTATCACCCTCCCGCAGAGGATTTTCCCTGCCTGCCGCCTCCCCCTTGAGGATGGGAAAAAGATAGCCTGCCCTAACCCCGTTGAGGGGGACTTTGGTATAGATAGAGGATGCAACCAACCCTCCCATCGAGGGAGTGGAAACCCGTTTGAAGACTCGTGCCTTTTGCCGCCGCCCTCTGTAATATTCAGGTTGTCAGGCCAATGATTTCTGTCTCAGAAAGGCGTCCCGGATGGGCCATCATTTCTCTTTCTTCTCCTCACGGAAAGGGTCGGAAGGCGCTCGATACCAGGAGAACGGTCAGCGTGCGGCTGACGGTTCTCTTCCTGACGCAATACAAAACGCCCGGCAATCGGTAGGACGGTCAGTGTGCGGCTGGCCGTGCTGCAAGCCGGTAAGGATGATGCTTCGAAACGGTAGCAGGCTGAGGTCCCGTGCGAGGCGCCTCTCTGAGACAGATACCCTAGTAGACAGGAGGTCGTCGTTTGCAAATCGTCCCATTTCCATCCCCCAATCCTAATTCAATCTGTTGTACGAGGAGATAAGAATGAACCGTAAGATGCTGTATACGCTTTTCAGCCTGCTTCTGATCGCGGCGACCCTTTTGGGCGCTTGCGCTCCCCAAGAGCAGGCTACGGAGGAGCCGGTTGCCACCGAAGAGCCGGTGATGACAGAGGAGTCAGAGGAACCAGCAGAGACCGAGGAACCGGCTGCGCCAGCGACAGACCGCCGCGGCGGCTGGCTGGATGAGATCGATGTCTCTGTGGTGGCGGGCGAATCTGCGATTTCGCAACTCCAGGCGGGCGCCATCGACATGTATTCCTATGGCCTGGCGTCGGACGTCTACCCCGCGATCAAAGAGGCGGGATTGCCTTATGCGCAGTCGTTCGGCGGGAGCTACTCGATCATGTTCAACCCCGCCGTTTTCACCGACGCCAGTGTGCTGAACCCGTTTTCCAACCGCAAGATCCGCGAGGCGGTGAACTGGTTGATCGACCGCGATTACATCAACCAGGAGATCTATGCTGGCGGCTCCCTGCCGAAGTTCTTTGCCATCACAACCCAGTTGGTGGAGTACACGGCCTTGATCGATACGGCGCGCGCGTTGGAAGCCAAATACGCCTACAACTTCGACAAGGCCAAAGAGATCATCACTGCGGAAATGGAGTCGATGGGCGCAACGTTGGGCGCGGACGGGAAATGGCAATATAACGGCGCGCCGGTTTCGTTGATCTTCTTGATCCGCTCGGACGGCGACGGCACCCGCAAACCGATGGGCGACTATGTAGCCAACCAGTTGGAAGCAGTCGGCTTCACGGTGGACCGCCAATATAAGACTTCATCTGAAGCCGCTCCTATCTGGATCGGGTCGAATGCGCCGGACGGCCTGTGGAACCTGTATACGGGCGGCTGGCTGCCAAATGGCCTGACGCGGGACGAGAAGGGACAATTCCAGCAGATGTACCTGAATAGCAGCGTCCAGGGCATCGAGCCGTTCATTTCCAATGTGTCGGATCCTGAATTCCAGAAGGTTGGGGATGAACTGAACCAGGGCGCTTTTGGCTCCCTGGAAGAACGCCAGGCGATGATGGCCAAGGCGATGGAACTGTCGCTGCAAGATTCCCTGCAAGTGTGGACCATCGAGCAGGTGCAATATTCGCCCTACAACGACAACGTCCAGGTGACGTATGACCTGGGCGCGGGCATCGAAGGCACCTATATGGGCGGGTATAACTGGCGCTTCAAGGGCGAGGAGGGCGGCACATTGAAGATCGGCACCGCTGACTTGTTCACCGAGCCGTGGAACTCGATTGCGGGCAGCAACTGGGTGTGGGATTCCAACGTGATGCGCGCCACCACCCAGGGTACAACCGTGATCGTGGGCGGCGGCGGCCTGATGGGCGATCCCTACACGGGGCTGGCCTGGCCGCAGCGCATCGAAAGCGCCGCACTGACCTACAAGAAAGGCCTGCCCATTGTCCAGAACCTGGATTGGCTGGATGTGGAAACAGCGGACCAGATCGATGTGCCGGCGGATGCGTGGGTTGACTGGGATGCAACCACCCAGACGTTCATCACCGCTTCGGAAAAGTTCCCCGAGGGTTCGACCGCAAATACAAAGAGCGTCGTCACTTACCCGGCAGACCTGTACGAGACGGTCAAGTGGCACGATGGCAGCCCGATTTCCGCTGGCGATTTCGTGATGTCGTTCATCGAACTCTTCGACCGCGCCAAACCGGAAAGCGCCGTTTATGACGAATCCTACGTGCCCAGTTTCGAGTCCGTCCTGACCGGTTTGAAGGGCATCCGCATCACGTCTACCGACCCGCTCGTGATCGAATACTACTCTGATCTCTACAGCGGTGACGCCGAATTGAATATCCTGCCGTGGTGGCCGATCTCTCCCACCGGGCTTTCGGGTGAGAATAGTTGGCCGATCCTGGCAATTTCGAACCTGGCAGAGGCGAACGGCGAACTGGCCTATTCTGCCGACAAGTCCGACCTGGAGAAGATCGATCGCACCAGTTGGGTGGGCGGACCGAGCATGGAAATCCTGGCGAAATACCTGGAACAGGCTACTGCTGAAACGTACATCCCGTACGAGCCTACCCTGGGCCAGTTTGTCACCCAGGAAGAAGCGGCTGCGCGCTACGCCAACTTCCAAAAGTGGTACGACGAGCACGGTCACTTCTGGGTTGGCACCGGTCCCTACTACCTGG
The DNA here is from genome assembly GCA_049324135.1 of Chloroflexota bacterium. Taxonomy (GTDB): domain Bacteria; phylum Chloroflexota; class Anaerolineae; order Anaerolineales; family Villigracilaceae; genus JAABUE01. The sequence goes on along the minus strand of JBMOMO010000262.1, from coordinate 5,536 downwards.
ACAAGGTCTTCACGACCGAGAAATCCCTGGTGTTGAAACCCAATACAGAATTCGTGGACAAGGCAGATCGATGGGCCGCCTTCAGCGAACCCAAACTCGCCAGCCTCCAACTGGATGGACCGGCGCAGGTCAAGGCTGGGGAAGAAGCGGTCTTCGATGCAACGGTAACTTTCAAGGACCAGCCCTATGCACAGGCCGACATCCAATTCGTCAAATATATCCTGTATGACGCCACTGGCGCCGTAGTTGACATTGGCCTGGCTGATTTCGTCGCCGAGGGCCAGTACCAGGTAACTTTGAGCGCAGAGACAACGACAACGCTGCCCACCGGTTCAGCCCGGCTGGAAGTTGCGGTCGTCCCTGTGCCTGTGGCAATCCCTGCCTTTACTTCGCTTGACTTCGTAGCCATCCCGTAACTTAGACTGAACCCAGGGACAGGGACAACCCCGCCCTTGTCCCTGGGTCCTTCGAGAGGCAGCCTATGGCAGTCATTGCCCAAACCCCGGCAGAAGGCGTGGGGGCGAGAAGAAGTTCCCGCAGTAGTACGTTTGCGCGCGTATCCCGTTTTCTCGTTGTGCGCTTATTGACCTTGTTTGCCACCGTTGTGGTGGGCGTTTACCTGACCATTATGATCGCCAATATGGGCGGTTACGTGGACCAGATCATGAAAAACGAGATCCGTGACCGGGTGACGCAAAAAATCAGCCTCAACCCCGCTACGCAACAAATGGACCCGGAAGTCCGCAAGAAACTGATCGCCGATTCGATCATCTTGGAAGAGAAACGCCTCGGCCTGGACATCCCGATCGCGGTCAGGAACGCCCGCTATTTGTCGAATGCGTTGACGTTGAGATTGGGACGCGCCATCAACCTGACCAGCGACAGCGGCTCGAAGCAGGTGCGCCTCATCCTCCTGGAGCGATTGCCTGCCACCCTGCTGCTGATGGGGACATCCCAAATCTTTTTATTCTTCTCCAGCGTCTTCCTGGCGCTTTCCCTCTCCCGCCGTTATGGCACCTTTTGGGACAAAGTGGTGATCGCGTTGTCGCCCACGTCGGCGGCGCCGCCCTGGTTCTACGGCATCTTCCTGATCTTGATCTTTGCCGCCCTGTTGAAAGTGCTGCCCTTTGGCGGGATGGTCGATTCGCCCCCGCCGGAAAACACCTTCGATTACGCGCTCAACTTATTGAAGCATTTGATCTTACCGGCTACCTCGCTGGTCATCAGTTCATTTTTCTTGAGCATCTACAACTACCGGACATTTTTCCTGATCTATTCCAGCGAAGACTATGTGGAAATGGCAAAAGCCAAGGGCCTCCCGGCCAGCGACGTGGAGCGGCGCTACATCCTGCGCCCCACCCTGCCGAACATCATCACGAATTTTGCGCTCCTGATCATTGGCTTGTGGACGGGCGCAACCATCACAGAGACCGTCTTCATGTGGCCCGGCCTGGGGCGGACGCTCTACCGCGCTATCGGCCTGTACGACATCCCCATCATCGTCGGTTCCACGATCATCTTTGCGTATCTGCTGGCGATCACGGTGTTCTTGCTCGATCTCATTTATGCGTTGGTCGACCCCAGGGTAAAAGTAGGCGGTAACTAAGATGAACTCACTGAAAAATTCTTTCCGGCAACTGCTCTATTACCCTTCCGCGCTGATGGGCGCCCTGGTCGTTTTACTCCTGGTCTTCACCGCTGTGTACGCAATGGTCAAGATCCCCTATCGAGAAGCGATCCGTTTGTGGCGGGGCGGGGAAGAAGTATGGTACCAGAACCCGAAATTCGCCCCGCCAGCCTGGATCAATCTCTTTTCCGACAAGAAATACTCGGAATCCTTTGCTGTTAGAACCAGCGACGGGGGGATGGAAAAGACAATTACCCAGGAGTCGCCGGACATTGCCACGATCACGATGTCCCACCAGTTCGATTTTACGCATGATGTCTATCCGCAGGAAATCATCCTGTATGTGACCTCGGAATACCAGGAAAAACAACCCTTTCTCTCCATCGAGTGGCTGACTCCTGATGGAAGGAATATCCGCATCACCAACCTGAGCATTACAGAAAAACAAACCTATCGCTTTTCACAAGACGCCAAATTAATGGCCCGCCTGAAAACCGAGGAAGTCATCCCGGCGCTGTTCTCGCTCCCGGATACGAATAGGCCGCAAAAAGGACAGTACGGACTTTCGATCACCGGCACGACCTTCGAGCCTGACTCCGATATAGACGTGGAATTCGTCCTGCACGGACAGGTCTACGGGCTGGCCGGCACCGACCAGTTACGCCGCGACCTGGTGGTGCCGCTGTTGTGGGGCGCTCCGGTGGCGCTGGCCTTCGGCTTGCTGGCCTCGCTCGGCACCCTGGTGCTGACGATGGTCATTGCAGCCGTCGGCGCCTGGTATGGCGGCTGGGTGGATGAAATCATCCAGCGCATTACCGAGGTCAACTTGGTCTTGCCGTTCCTGTCTATTTTGATCATGGTCGGCACGTTCTTCTCGCGCAGCATCTGGGTCATCCTGGGCGTGACCATCCTGTTGAGCATCTTTACCGGTTCCATCAAGGGCTACCGTTCCATCTTCCTGCAAGTCAAAGAGTCAGGCTATATCGAGGCGGCGCGCGCGTATGGCGCCAGTAACGTGCGCATCATTTTCATGTACCTGATCCCGCGCATGATCCCGCTGCTGATCCCGGGGCTGGTGTCTTCCGTGCCTTCGTTCGTGTTCCTGGAGGCTTCGCTGGCCGTGCTGGGACTGGGCGACCCCGTCCTGCCGACCTGGGGCAAGATCATCCAGGACGCGAACGACAACGGCGCGCTCTATCGCGGCTATTACTACTGGATCATGGAGCCGGCCGCGCTGCTCATGGTCACCGGCCTGGGCTTTGCCTTGCTGGGCTTTGCGCTGGACCGGGTCTTCAATCCACGCCTGAGGGATGTCTAGCCATGACCAAGCGACAATTACTGGATGTGAAAGGCCTGGTGCTGCATTTCCGCACCAAGCAAGGCCCGGTGCAGGCCGTGGACGGCGTCGACTTCAGCCTGGATCACCAGCGGGCAGTCGTCATCCTGGGCGAATCGGGCTGTGGGAAAAGTTCGTTGGCCAAAGCCATCCTGCGGCTTCTCCCCCGCAATGTGGCTGCCTACTCCGGTCAGATCTACCTGCAAGGCGCGGACGTGATGCTGTTGAACGAGGAAGAGTTCCGCCAGAACGTGCGCTGGGCGCAGATGTCGCTCGTGCCGCAGGCGGCCATGAACGCGCTCAATCCCGTGTTGCGCGTGGGAGATCAGGTGGCGGAACCGGCCGTGATCCACCTGGGCGTCAAGAAAGAACAAGCCCTCGAGCAGGCCCGTAAGATGTTCCGGCTGGTGGGCGTGCCGGATGACTTCCTGGGCCGCTACCCGTTCGAACTCAGCGGCGGGATGCGGCAGCGAGTCGCCCTGGCCATGGCGCTCGTGACCTCGCCCAGCCTCATCATCCTGGATGAGCCGACCTCGGCGCTCGACCTGTTGACGCAGGCCAACATCTTCAACGTCCTCAAGCGCATCAAGAAAGAACTGGGCACCTCTTTCATCCTCATCACGCATGACATCGCCACGTCCAGCGACCTGGCGGACGAAGTCGCCATCATGTACGCCGGGCAGATCGTGGAGGTGGGTACGGCAAAGGACTTCTTCCCCAAGCCGCTGCATCCCTACTCGCGTATGTTGATGGACAGCGTGCCGCGCCTGCGCAGCGACTCGGACCCGATCTTCATCACCGGCCAGCCGCCCAGCCTGATCGACCTGCCCTCCGGCTGCCGCTTTGCGGCGCGCTGCCCGAAACGCTTCGAAAAGTGCGCACAGGAGCCGCCGGCCGTACAGGTGGACGGCCGCGCCGTGAAATGCTGGTTGTACCCATAGGAGCCGTCATGCAGGAAAACCACACCTTGCTTTCCATCCAGGACCTGCACGTCTGGTTCGAGTTGCGCCGCTGGGGATTCGGTCATGCCGGTTACGTCCGCGCGGTGGACGGGGTGACGTTCGACCTGGGACACAGCCAAACCATCGCGGTCGTCGGTGAAAGCGGCTGCGGCAAGTCCAGCCTGATGAAGACCATCCTGGGACTGCACCGGCCTACCCGGGGCGGCGTCGTCTTCGAAGGCCGGCAACTCGACCAATTGGGGCGCGAAGGGATGCGCTGGTACCGCGCCTCGGTCGGCTACGTGCAGCAGGACCCGTACGGCGCGCTGCCGCCTTTCATGACCGTCCAGCAGGTCCTGGAAGAGCCGCTGGTCATTGGAGGCATGAAAGACAAGCGGGAACGTGAGGAACGCACCCGCAAGGTCATGGACGAGGTCAAACTGCACCCTGCGGACGACTTCCTGCCCAAGTTCCCGCACATGTTGAGCGGCGGCCAGCAGCAGCGCGTGGTGATCGCCCGCGCCATGATCCGCGAGCCGAAATTGATCGTCGCCGACGAACCGGTCTCGATGCTGGACGCCTCGGTGCGCGTGGAGATCCTCAAACTGCTGCGCGGCTTGCAGGAAACGCACCACCTGTCGGTCATCTACATCACCCACGACCTGTCCACCGTCAAATATTTCTCCGAGCGCATTTTCGTCATGTACGCGGGCAGCCTGGTGGAAAAGGCCCCCACCCGCAAACTGCTGGAAAACCCGCTGCACCCGTACACGCTGGCGCTGCTGGCCGCCACCTCCGACCCGGACGCCGCGAACGCTGAGGTCTTCAAAGAGATTCCCCCCGGCGAGCCGCCCAGCCTGGTCAAGCCGCCGCCGGGATGCAGGTTCCACCCGCGCTGCAACAGGCTCATCCCCGGCCTGTGTGACGTGGAGGAGCCGCCGGATTTCGAACCGGAGCCCGGCCACCTGGCGGCCTGTTGGCTGTACCAATGATAGACTCGAACCCGCGCGCGCTTCTTTTCCTGGCCCTGGGCCTGCTCCTGTTCGGGTGGCTCATGCCCTTCCTGATGGTGCTCCGCCTGCTCGAATCGACCTTCTTCCTGAACTTCCTCTCCTGGGGCGCTTCCATCAGCGGGTTCTACCTGGGGATCGTTGCTGTGGCTGGACTGGTGCGCAAGAGGAAAAAGTAGTTACTTCTATTCGTCAGAATGAACCACAAGACACGGAGCCATTGAGAAACATCCGTGTCTTTGTGTCTTTGGGATGAAACCCGTTATCTTGGGGAGTGTGGTGAGTTGCTTCACTTTGTTACAAATCTTCTGGCTTCAATCCTGTTACTTTTGCCACCCTGGACAGCATTTTTGGCCCGATCTCTTCATTGTCGTGAAATGCAAAGACAACATCAGGCCAATCTGGCCGTTTCAGAATTTTATGTGACCCTGATTGCCGTTTGATGCTCCAACCGATCCGCAACAATGCTGCCAGCAAAAGCCTGGCTTTGACAGTCTCAGTAGATGAAAATTTCGTTTCATGACATACTACCTAGAACCAACCAAGCTCAAGGAGCATGTCATGAAACGTACCGTATTATCATCCAATTCGGTTTGTCTGCAAAGCCAGGATGTGCATCGAA
>JBMOMO010000261.1:4779-8345 GCA_049324135.1 Chloroflexota bacterium | reverse complement strand
CCTTCCCTTCCCCCATTTTCGCAGAAATCCCGCCCTCCTCCTTCCCTTCCCCCATTTTCGCAGAAATCCCGCCCTCCTCCTTCCCTTCCCCCATTTTCTGCGAAAATGGGGGGAGACGGAGGGGGGTCCCCGTGATGTAACTCACCGGGCTGGCAATGACCGTCACGCGATGCCCGCGCGCGGACAGCAGGCGCGCAAACTCGTAGTGGCGAGTCCCGCCGGGTTCATCGAGCGAAGCAAAGGCCTGGTGAATGATGAGAATGTGCATGTCTGGGGGGATTATTTTACCGGTTCTTCGATTGTTATGGGCGTTCCCGGCCAGCCTGCCTGCGTGGACTTGACCACCAGCGCGGCTACGTCGGCTGGGTAGATATTGTCGTGCTGGGGCAATTCCGTGACCGGCATCCACATGGGGATGTAAATGCCCTGCTCCGGGTGGTCGGGGTCGGAGTCGGTGTACTCTTCGCCCTGGCCGGCGCCGAATACCCCGCCAATGCGCTCGGCCAAGAAATAATGTTGTACGCTCGACCCAAAATGGATCTCGGCCAGTTTTTGTTTCACCGCTACGCGCAAACCGGTCTCCTCGTCCATCTCACGGATGGCGGCTTCTTCGGGCGTCTCCCCTTCGTCCACGCCGCCGCCGGGGAACACGTAGTAATGCGCCCCGTCCCGGTAACGTTCGATCAGGGCAACTTTTCCATCTTCGATCAACACAACGCCAGATCTGGTTCTCATCAGCATCACACCTTGTCACAAGAAAGTTCAGCGTCCTTACAAGACGCCCATATCCAGAGGGAAAGGAACTGCCCAGGCGCGTCTTTTTCCGCATAGATCCAATCCCCAGTCTCGGTTTTCAAAGGGAGAGAGGACGACATGGCAAAAACGGGCTTGAATCCATATTCGCAAGTGAGTATAATGTAAGTATAAAAGTCGAAAGACTTTCCTGCCTCGCGAAAAGTCGCCTACTGTGGCGGCCTGCCCCCATTATACGTGATGGATTGGGATAGCGAGGCAGGTTGGCTTTAACAACGATATTCCACGAGTTTCCTGATTTTTGGTTCGATTATTTCGTAGCGCAGAATTCATTCCGCAACCAAAAGCGAAATAAATTTCGCGCTACAAATCTTCGCGGTTGTGAATGTCCTGGCGAATGTCCAGAATAGATTCTCAAGAGCAATATTATAGCGCGGCCTCCAGCCGCAACCAAAATCTTTCACCACAGAGCCACGGAGTTTTTTATCTCGGTGTCTCCGTGACTTCGTGGCAAGGTTTTACAAGAATCTTCGTGGTTGGCGTAGTTTTTACAGAGCAATACTATAGTCAGTAGTTCACGAAACGCTATGGCGGATTGGCAAATCCGCCGTAAAAGCGCTGGATTTGGCAATCCAGCACAGCATTCGTGAAGTACTGATAGTGGTTTGTCAAATCTAATTCCTTGCGCAGGTCTTCAAGAAAACTACGAAGAGAATCAGGGAATTGTGTTGCAATGACAGAAATCACAAAATACCTGGATGCGCCTTTTTCAAACTTGAGACTCGTGTCACCAGATTCATCCGCTGTGAAGGTAAAGGTAAGCATTATTTCTCCTGCACTACCGATAATACCAAATCAACCTTGTCAGCCGCCGCTTGGCAACCAATTGTACACCGGCGGCTGGCCGGAGAGTTCCGGCAGGTAGCAACCGTCTACTTTATCGGGGCGGACGTATTTGACGAGGAAATCCACCCGCCAGCGGCGTTCGCCGCCTCCAGGGCGGATGAGTTCGTTCCGTTCCACGCGCCAGACCGCGCCTTCCACCGGGTTGAGCGCGCCGTGGAAGCCGTAGGGTCCCAACAGGGCCAGCGCCTGCTGGATGGACAGGGGCAGGCCGCGGTGCAGCAGATGCGGCGAGGTAAAGTCGCCGGGGCGGATGCGCTCACTGAATTCGTCCCATACCAGGCGGGTGGAACCGGTCATCAAGTCGAAGGCGACGAAAGGCTCGTGTTTGAGGTCGTAGCGCGTACCGTGCGCCTGCATCAACCATTCGCCGCACAGCCGTTCGCCCTCGCGCAGCGCGGCCAGGAAGCGGGCTTTATTCTGTTTCACCCACTTCTCGAAGTGATGGTGCTGCTCGTAGGGCGAGGTGAAGGCCAGATAGCCGGAGCGGGTGAGGGCGTAGACCTCGCCGCGCAAGCGCGCCACGCCGACGTTGGAACCGTCCAGTTTCTCCTGGACAAGCACCAGGTCGTGGCGGTCGCGGGCTTTTTCGGTGGCGATGCGCTCTTGCCCTGCGTGGCATTTGTGGTCACCCACGCCAATGCGGCTGCCGGGCAGGTGGGCAATGCTGCCGTAACTTTTGATGCCAAGCGGCTTACGAGGCAGGTCGGTCATGGGGCAAGTATACAGGGAAATGGGTAGCAGGTGTGAGGTATCAGGGAAACAGGGATCAGGGGAAGAGGAATTCGCTGGTGAATGTCACCCCCTGCGGGGCGGGGACGTCCAACGCCAGCGACAACGCCGGTACTTTCGTCCCATAGGTCGGGGATGACCAGCCTTCGTAGGGTTGGACGTTGCGCTGCCCGAAAATCACTTCGCCGCTGCGGACAAGAGAGAGTAGAGAATAGGGATTAGAGAATAGTGGCTTTGAAGACAGCGAGGCAATTCGCAAGATGAGAAGTATCTTGCCCTGCGGCGATTGCAAACTAATCTCTACTTTCTGCTCTCTATTCTCTGCCCTTTGCTCTCTGCTCTCTACCTCCCACTCCCAATCCGGCAACAGCCAGTGCAGGCGATAGGTATGCGGCGCTTTCGAGAGCAATCTGTCTTCCACTCGCCAGCGTTCATCTGTGTAGACCGTCACGGTGCGTTCGTGGCGCACACCGCGATAGCCTTTGTGATAGGCTGTCACCTGCCCCAACACATTTTCGTCTGGGACGATCACGCTCCTGGCGTAGGCCGGGAACCAGTCCAGCGTCATGAAGCGCCCGCCGCGCGTCATCGGGTCGCGGCCATCTATCGTGACCGTGTTGTGGACGCGCGCCGTGACCAGCGGATTGTCCCAGGGCGGGGGGGCGTTGTAGAGGTACGTGCCAGCGTCCTGGGCCACGTTCAGGCCGCGCCACCACAGGTCGAGGTGCAGTTGGTCCATGTGACCGAGGCGCGAGGGGAACGTGGATGCCCGCAGGTAGGCCCAGGATTCCCGTCCGCGCGGGTGATCGGCCAGGTACAAACTGGAATCGTAGGCTTTTTCGCGCGCGCCCAGCCCCAGCCACAGCGAGGTCTCGTCCCAGACGCCGCCGGGCATCTGGTAGCGCAGGAAGGCGCGCGCCGCGGCCTGCACCGTCGGGCGGAAGTCGTGGAACGGCGTGGCGCTCAGGGGCAGGATCAAAGCCCCGTCGTTGGCGCCCAGGTTGGGGACGCGTCCCGCAAAGTACCCGCGAAGTACCCGAAGGGTGAAGGGTGAAGCGGGGTCGAGCAGCGAAAACAGCCAGTGCGTCGCCCGTCCCAAAGAGCGGAACGTCAGGCGCGGCCAGTCTGTATCTTTGATGGCGTCCACCCACAGGGCCGCCTGGAGCATGACGCGGTGG
>JBMOMO010000261.1:0-4679 GCA_049324135.1 Chloroflexota bacterium | reverse complement strand
TGAAGCGGGGTCGAGCAGCGAAAACAGCCAGTGCGTCGCCCGTCCCAAAGAGCGGAACGTCAGGCGCGGCCAGTCTGTATCTTTGATGGCGTCCACCCACAGGGCCGCCTGGAGCATGACGCGGTGGTAATTGACGCTGTGCTGGATGTACTCGCCGTAGTCGCTGATTTGGCGCTGGAGGGCGCGGTTGAGATGACGCCAGCCGAGCGCGCGCCATTTGGCGTGACCGAGCGCGAGGCCAGCCGTGTAGAGCGCAGCCGCCTCGGTGACCAGGTGATTGTTGTCCTGCGCGCGGGCGTAGACGAGCGTGGGCGGGATGCGCGCCGCGTGCTGCGCGACGGACTGCGCCAGGCGCGCGCGTCGTTCCCCGCTCGAGCCGGCCGCCGTTTCCCCGTAGGGGGCGAAGACCTGACCCGCCCAGACGAGCGCCATCAGCCGCAGGGCAACCTCCTGCCCGTTCATCCAATGCGGGCCAAGGTAGGGCGGGTTGGCTTCGGTAAAGGTCTCGAAGTTGCGCCAAAAGGTTTCGGCGTAGGTTTCGTTCCCGGTCAGGTGGTAGGCGCGGCCAAGCGGGTAGGCCCAGCCGAAGCGGGCGGGTTCCCAGGTGAATTTGATGTCAGGGAGTGGAGAGTGGAGTGTAGAGAGTAGTTGCGGATTGGTTTCGTAATCTGTCCAGTGGCGGAGGGGCTGCGCGAAGGCGAGTTCGATCTCGACCGGTTCGCCGCCGAACCTGCGGAATTTGCCCGCCACGATCTCGTCCGCTTCGGCCAACAGGGCGCGCTGGCCGTCGTCGCCGAGGACCTGGGCCAGTTCGGCGCGATTGGGGAGAGAGAGTAGAGTACTAGAGAGTAGATGACCAGTCTTTGGTACTCTATTCTCTACTCTCTTGTAATGCCCTGTTTTCAACCCGATTTTGTACAAAGCATACCAGACCGCCTGGGCGAGTCCCACCTGGCGCAAGGATTTGGACATGATGTCGAGGCTGCTTAAAACACCCAATTTACCCCCGCAAGCGGACTTTCCCAATTTCAACAATCGCAAGATGATGACTTAACTTATCTCCGACGGAATTGACCGCACGCAAAATTTCCTTATTGAACCTGTCGATAGGCTCACTATCTGGGATTCTCACAACCAGAATCCCGGCATTATCGCTAGGTGGATAGTGCAAAATGTTGGAAAACCCCATATCGCATGAAATGATTATTCTTTGTTCTTCCTGGGCGCGCAAGAACACGTCTGTGTCGTTTTTGCCTCTCAGGCCGATGTCACGCACATCTACTGCATCAAAACCCGCGTCAAGAAGAACGCGGGCTGTCGAACGGGGCACATCTTCATCGGTAAGAAATTTCAGGCTCACGCTGTTACCCAAACCTGTTCCTCGGAGATGCGTCGAGCTGCGTACTGGAGAGTATTATAGACATCCGTTGGTGTAATACCATACTCTTCGGTAATTTCATCAATTGCCATTCCAGCAGCAAGGCGCGCCACAATGGTATCCACTGGAACGCGCGTACCACGAATCACCGGCTTTCCAAACCGGACGTCGGGATGGGCTGTAATTCCGGGTGAAAGTTCGATCATTTTTGCCTCTTTGCAATCATCATACTCTTAACTATATCGAGTGTCAACAGCGAATGAAAACCGGATTATCCCACCAGCCTCCAGAACGCCACCCCGGCCAGCAGCGCCATCCCGGCTCCAAAGAAGAACGGCGCGCTGGCGCCAAAGCCCGTCCATGCGCCCGCGCCCTGCCACAGCAGGCCGGCGATCACCGAAGCGGGCAGGGCCGTCAGCCCGATGGCGGCGTTGAACAGGCCGTAGGCCGCCCCGCGCTGGGCGTCCGGCACCAGGTCTGCCACCAGCGCCTTGGCGGTTCCCTCCGTGGCCGCGTAGTAGACGCCGTAAAGCCCGAACAGCGCCCACACCTGCCAGCCGGTCTGCGAGAAGGCCAGGCCAAGATAGACCAGCCCGTAAGCCAGCCAGCCGCCCAGGATGAGTTTGCGCCGCCCGATGCGGTCCGAGAGCGATCCCAACGGCCCGGAGAACAGCGTGTACACGGCGGTAAACGTCATCAGCATGAACATGGCCTGCAAGGCAGACAGCCCGCGTTCCTGCGCCCGCAGCACGATGAACGAATCGGACGAGTTGCCGAGCGTGAACAGGACGACCGCCAGCAGGAAGGACTTGAACCGCGCGTCCATCCCCGCGAGACTCAAGCGCATCCTCCCTGACCCCCGGCCTGCCTCCGCTTCGACAGGCTTTTCCTTCACTTCTTTCGCTCCCAGCGCCAGGACGACCACCGCCAAAGCCGCCGGGACGATGCTGGCCAGCACAGCCGCCTGGAATGCAGCGCGGCTGAGCAGCGCCTGGTTGGCCTGCGTCAGCCAGATGATGAGCGCGGCGATGCCGATGCCGAGGAAGGCGCCGGCCGTATCGCCCGCGCGGTGCAGGCCAAAGGCCAGCCCGCGCGAATCTTTATCTGTGCTGGCGGCCACCAGCGCGTCGCGCGGCGCGGTGCGGATGCCCTTGCCGGCCCGGTCGGCGAAACGCACGCCCAGCACCCAGCCCCACGAGTTGGCAAAATACAGGAAAGGCTTGGCAAGCGTCGAAAGCGCATATCCCAGCACGACCAGCCACTTGCGCTGGCCGAGTCTGTCCGAGAGCGCGCCTGAGTAGATCTTGAGCAGGCTGGCGGTGGTCTCGGCTACGCCATCGATCAGCCCGATGACGGCTGTCCGCACGCCCAGCACGTTGGACAGGAAAAGCGGGATGAAATAGACCAACATCTCCGAGGAAACGTCGGTCAGGAAGGAGGTGGCCGTCACGACCCAGATGTTGGGATGCAGGCGGGGAAGTATGGATTTCTTTTGCATTGCTTCCTTTGCGAAATGTTTCATTACAGCGCCCTGCTCAACAGGCCAATCACCGCCCCGCCGGCGATCAGCCAGGTCGAACTGACCTTGTAGCGCAGGAGCAGGTAAAGGGATACCAGGGCAAGCCCGAGCGTGAGCGGATCCGTGAGCGAGGCCACGCCCAATTGCCAGGTCACGCCCGCCATCAGTCCCAGCGAGGCGGCGTTGACGCCGTCCAGCATACTGCCGGCCCAGGGAGAGTTCCGCAGGCGCGGGATCAACGGTTTACTGAGCGCGACAAAAACAAAGGAAGGCAGGAAGATGCCAACGGTCGCCAGCAGCGCCCCCGGCGCGCCGCCCAGCAGGTAGCCGATGAAAGTCGCGGCCGTGAACAGCGGACCGGGCGTCACCTGCCCGATGGCGACCGCGTCGATCAATTGCTGGTCGCTGATCCAGCCCAGGCGGGTCACGAAGTCGGCCTTGAGGAAGGCCAGCAGCACATAGCCGCTGCCATACAGCACCGAGCCGATCTTCAAGAACGTGAGGAAAAGCGCTGGCAGGCTGAACGGGATGGATGCCAGGGCAGGCAGGCCGACTCCCGCCAGCGGCAGGAACGCCAGCGCCGCGCCGGGCTTCTTCATCTTTTGCAGGTTCTTGAATAGCATGACGAGCAGGCCGGCGATGAAGAGCAAGGCGATTTCGTTGGCTCCCAGGAAATACGCAGCCAGGGTCAGCAGGCCGGCCGCGCCCGTCAACCTGTCTTTGAGCGCCTTCTTGCCCAGGTTCAGCAGCGCCTGGAGAATGACGGCAATGATGACCGGTTTGATACCGTACAGCAGCCAACCCGCTTGCGGCGCGGAACCAAAACGCACGTAGACGCTCGCCAGCGCCAGCACGATCAACGTAGCGGGCAAGGTGAAGCATAGCCCCGCGAAAAGGAACCCGAGCCAGCCCGCGCGCAAAAACCCGATGTGGATGGCGATCTCGGTGGAGTTCGGGCCGGGGATGAGGTTGGTGGCCCCGACCAGGTCCAGGAAGCGCTGCTCGTCCAGCCACTTGCGGCGCTTGACCACTTCATCGTGGAACAGGGCCACGTGCGCAGCCGGCCCGCCAAAGGCGGTAAAGCCGAGTTTCAGGAACAGCAGGACCACTTCGAGCAAGCGCCGGGAAAGGGGAGGCAGGTCGGTTGCGGGGAAAGAGGCAGACACCGGCATTATTTTTCCTCCAATTCACGCAAGAGTTCCCCGGCCTGTTCGCGCCCCTGCGCCAGCGCCTCGCGCCCGGCAGGGGTCAACTGGTAATATTTGCGCACCTTGCCGTCCACCACCTGGCTGGCGCTGGACAGCAGGCCGTCCTGTTCCAGGCTGTGCAGGATGGGATAGAGCGTGCCGGGGCTGAGACGATAGCCGTGCCGCGCCAGTTCCTCGATCAGCCACAAGCCAAAGACCGGCTCGCGCCCGGCGTGGTGGAGAATGTGCAGTTTGACGAAGCCCAGGAAGAGATCGCGTAAGGGTTTCATATATCGAATTCCGTTATCGATTTACGATATAATTATCCCATAAAAAAAGCCCCTGTCAAGGTTGGCGGTGGACGTATCAGGGCTTTCTTAAAGTCGTGAGGCGTCGTTGCGAGGAGCGGTAAACTCCAGCGAGTCCAATTCAATTGTCGGTCGAATTACAGCACAAAACTACTTTGACAATGTCATATTAAACATTTGTTCTATAAAACTCTATGCTTTCTGTCACTGCGAGCGAAGCGAAGCAGTCTCCTGGTTTGCGAGGGGATTGCTTCGTCCCCAAAGGGGATGCTATCGCAAAGAACGCT
>JBMOMO010000260.1:0-8360 GCA_049324135.1 Chloroflexota bacterium | reverse complement strand
ATCCTATGCAGGTATTTTCTGCGTTCATCTATGGTCATGGGGTCTGTTTCGGCCATCGTTCCCTCGGTAACATTTTCTTTTGACGGAACGATACCACTTCGGTAACATTTTATTTGATAGAATGCGCACTCTATCCCCTATCTCCTTGCCCTGATATAATTTCACCCGTTATCCTCTCTCAAGGAGTTTCTCATGCCAACGACAATCAAATTCGGCACAGATGGCTGGCGCGGTGTGATCGCCGAAGACTATACCTTCGACAACGTCCGCCGCTGCGCGCAGGGCTTTGCCGACTACCTGCTGGAGCAGGGCAAGCGCGGGCAATGGGTGGTGGTCGGCCACGACAAGCGATTTAGCAGTGAACACTTTGCAGCCGCAGTTGCTGAAGTGTTGGCTGCCAATGATCTGAAAGTCTACTTGACCGACGGCGCCACGCCCACGCCCGTGATCTCCTTTGCCGTCGTGGACAAAAAAGCCTGCGGCGCGGTCAACGTCACCGCCAGCCACAACCCGCCCACCGACAACGGCTTCAAAGTGCGGAACGAGACCGGCGGCGCGATAGATCCGGATGGACTGAAAAAGATAGAGTCGCTCATTCCAGACACAACGGAAGGCGTCAAACGCATTGCCCGTTCCGCCGGCGAAGCGCAGGGCAAGATCGTCAAGTTCGACGCCCATACCCCCTACATCGAACACATCAACAGGTTGATCGACCTGCAACCCATCAAAGACGCCGGGCTGACCGTGATGGTGGATGTCATGTGGGGCAATGGCGCAGGCTACTTCCCGCGCCTGCTGGCAGGCGGCAAGACGAAAGTCATCGAAATCCATAACGAGCGCAACCCATCCTTCCCGGAGATGAAGCGCCCGGAGCCCATCCCGCCGAATATCAACGTCGGGCTGGAGGCCACCCTAAAGAACAAGGCTGATGTCCTGCTCATCACCGACGGCGACGCCGACCGCTGCGGCATCGGCGACGAGAACGGCGACTTCATCAACCAGTTGCGCGTGTACGCCCTGTTGGCCTACTACCTGCTCGAAATCCGCGGCCAACGCGGCGACATCGTCAAGACGCTTTCCACCACCAACATGCTCAACAAGTTGGGCATACTCTACAACGTGCCGGTCCACGAAACCGGTGTGGGATTCAAATATGTAGCACCCAAGATGACAGAGACGAACGCCCTGATCGGCGGCGAGGAGAGCGGCGGCTACGCCTTCCGCGGCAATGTCCCTGAACGCGACGGCATCCTGGCCGGGCTGTATATGCTCGACTTCATGGTGCGCACCGGCAAGAAACCCACCCAACTGCTCGATATGCTCTTCGAAAAGGTCGGCGGCGAATATTTCTACGACCGGATAGACAGCGCCTTCAGCGGCGACCGCGCAGCCCGCGAAAAGATGATCCTGGACGCCAAACCGGCCACGCTCGGCGGCCTGAAAGTGACCGAACTGGTCACGATAGATGGCTTCCAGTTCCGCCTGGAAGACGGCGGCTGGATGCTCATCCGCTTCAGCGGCACGGAACCCATCCTGCGCGTCTACTGCGAGACCACCCACAAGGATAAGGTGCAGGCCATTTTGCAGGACGGGCTGAAAGTGGCTGGGATCAAGTAAAAAGGGTATGCCCATTTTGAGCCAAAGACGCCAGGCGGTCGCGTATGTCCACTTATGAATGGGATGAGAACAAAGCCAGAAAGAATATCTGCAAACACGGAATCGGTTTCGATGAAGCATCGAGTGTTTTCGATGATTCCAACGCCTTGATGGCGTACGACCCTCTTCATTCTCGGATCGAGGAACGCTATATCTACATCGGGCGCTCGGTAAAAGGAAATATTCTGGTTGTGGTCTACACCCAGCGCGGAGAAACCACCCGCATCATCTCTTGCCGAAAAGCGACATCGGTTGAAAGAAAAGCCTATGAAAAACAAAAAACTTGAACCAGATGAAGACGGAATGTTGCCTGAATATGATTTTTCAGGTAAGAACGTAACGCGCGGAAACCATCACCTGGCCAGGAAAAAAGGCTACACGATCCGCATCCACAACGAGGACGGCGCGACCACCGTCCAACACTTTGGGCCAACCGTGCAACTTGACCCCGACGTTTCGGATTTCTTCCCCGACGCGGAAAGCGTCAACAAGGCGCTGCGCGGACTGATCGCCCTCATCCCTAAAAAACAGGCCGCCGAGAACAAAGCCAAATATACTCCCCAGTAAGTATCTTGAACCTGACCGACACTCACTGCCACCTGGACTTTCACAAATTCGACCCCGACCGCGCCGCCGTGTTGGACCGCGCTGCCCGGGCCGGGGTCGAACGCATTCTCATCCCCGGTCTTACGCTGGCCTCGAGCCTGGCCGCCGTCGAATTGGCCGAATCCCATCCCATGCTTTTTGCCGCCATCGGCGTCCACCCGACGGAATCGCTCACCTGGACAAACGAAACACAGCGCGACCTGAAATCCCTGATTCCCCTCTCCCTGGGGGAGAGGGGTAGGGGTGAGGGCTACCTCTCCCTGGGGGAGAGGAGTAGGGGTGAGGGCTACCTCTCCCCCAGGGAGAGGGGTAGGGGTGAGGGAAAGATCGTCGCCATCGGCGAGATCGGGTTGGACTACTACTGGGACGCCGCCCCGCGCGACCTCCAACAGCGCGTCCTGCGCGAACAACTCGACCTGGCGGCGGAACTGTCCCTGCCGGTGGTTATCCACATGCGGGAAAAAGGCGACGCTCCCGATGGGCCTTGCGCCCGGGATCTGCTCGAAATCCTGGGGGACTGGGTAGCAGGCCTCAGGTCCGGGAACGAAGCGCTGGCCGAAGCGCCGGGCGTGTTGCACTCCTTTTCCGGGTCGCTGGAGACGGCGCGGCAGGCCATCCGTCTTGGTTTCTACATCGGCATTACCGGCCCGGTGACCTATAAAAACGCCGAATCGAAACGCGAAGTGGTAAAATCACTCCCGCTGGAACGCTTGCTCATCGAAACGGACGCCCCGTTCCTGGCGCCTGCGTCCCAGCGTGGAAAGCGCAATGAACCGGCCTTTGTGTATGAAATTGCTGATAAAATTGCGCAGTTACATTCCCGCAGCCTGGAGGAAGTGGCCGCTGTTACCAGTATGAACGCCGCGCGGTTATTCTCCTGGGGAGAGACCTTTTGACTACCGTTACATTTATCACACCCGTCCAAGAACAGATCAGACTCGTCGAAGAACGAATGCGCGCCCAGGCGCACGAAAGCCACCCCGACCTGCGCGCTGCACTGGAACATTTATTGGCCTCGGGCGGCAAGCGCGTGCGCCCGACGATTGTATTGTTGATTGGCAACATGCTGGGCGGGGAGGAAGGCCGCCTGGTGACCGTTGGCGCGGCCATCGAATTGCTGCACACTGCCACGCTGGTACACGATGACCTGATCGACGGCTCGTTGCTGCGGCGCGGCATCCCCACCCTCAATGCGCGCTGGTCGCCAGCCGCCACTGTATTGACCGGCGACTTCCTGTTCGCGCGCGCCGCCAAACTGGCCGCAGAAGCCGACCACCTGCCCTTGATGGAGCACTTCGCCAGGACGCTGGCGACCATCGTGAACGGGGAATTGACCCAATTGTTCACCAGCCGCGGGCTGATCAACCGCGAGAATTACTACCAACGTATCTACGCAAAAACCGCCTCGTTGTTCGAAATGTCGGCGCGGGCGGCGGCGCTGGTCAGCCCGGTGGATGGAGAGGTCGCGGAAACCATGCGGGCTTTCGGCTACGAGATCGGCATGGCCTTCCAGGTCGTAGACGACATCCTCGACTTCACCGGCGACCAGAATGCGGTAGGCAAGCCGCTTGGCTCCGACCTGCTGCAAGGGCTGGTGACCCTGCCCGCTATTTACTTCGCCGAAACCTACCCGGACCACCCCGATATACAACTCCTTTCAGAAGGCGGCTGGGGCAACCAGGAACGCATGGAACGGTTGGTAAACGCCATCCGGGAAAGCGGCGCAGTCTCACAGTCCATGCGCGAAGCCGAAGCCTTTGTCCAACGCGCCCTGGAAAAACTCGCCCCCTTCCATACCGGCGTCGAACGCAGCGCGCTGGAAGACCTGGCCAAGTACATCGTGGACAGGAAAGTGTGACTTGTCTGGTCGTTTGCTTACACGAAACCCGCTTGACTGCGAGACTCCTGTGTGCTAGAATGTCCCCAGTTCCCCGGACAATTTTAGTCTATGCCCAACCCGCGCCGCCCCTTCCGCCTGAACGTTGGCTTCATCGTCCATGAAGAAGTCGGCTACAGCCACGAATTCCCGTTCGACTTCGACAAAGTTCAACTTGCGGACGACCTGACCCTCAGCCAGATCGAGGGCCTGGCTACCATTGGGCGCACCCCGCAGGGGCTTATCCTCCAGGCAAAATTTTCCGCGCAGGCCACCCTGGAATGCGTGCGCTGCCTCAGCCAGTTCGAGTACAGCCTGCAATGGGAAATGACCGAACTGTACGCCTTCAACAAGAAATCGGTCAGCGAATCCGGCCTGTTGCTTCCCGAAGACGCCCATATCGACCTGCAACCGCTCATCCGCGAATACGCCCTGCTCGAGAGGCCCATCAGCCCCATTTGCAAGCCCGACTGCCGGGGTCTATGCCCCGTATGCGGCGAAGACCTGAACCAGGTGGACTGCGGCCACCAGGCGGCGTCCCAAGAATCCCCCTTTTCTGCGCTAAAAGATCTGCTGGGAGAATAACCATGCCAAAGGATGAGGAGGGTGTTTTAACCGGCGCCAGGCGACAAAAACGCGAACTTGCCATGCAAGCCCTCATGGAAAAAGCGGGCGTACAAGGCTACCTGACGACCAGCGACCTCATGGAAGCCTTCCCCGACGCCGCCCAGGATGCGGAGCGCCTTTCCGTCGTGCTGGCGGCGCTGCGCCGCCGGGGCGTGGACGTCCTCGACGGGGACGACGATCCCGCTTCTCCCGCCCCCGGGCTTGTTACCGCTTTCGACCTCGAACCCCCCTCCCGCGAGTCCATCGCGCAAGACGACACCGTAGGCCTGTACCTCAGGGAAATGTCGCGCATTCCCTTACTGACAATCGAAGAAGAACTAGAGATCGCCATCCGTATCGAAAAGGGACGCCGCGCCCGGCTGGAAAAAGCCAAATTGGCCGGCCTCCACAAGGCCGCCGCGCGCCGCCAACTCGATCTCCTTATCGAAGACGGCCAGCGCGCCCGCGAGCACCTCATCAAAGCCAACACCCGCCTGGTGGTCAGCATAGCCAAACGCTTCATCGGGCGCGGCGTGGCCTTCCTGGACCTGATCCAAGAGGGCAACCTGGGACTGATGAAAGCCGTCGAGAAATTCGATTACACGCGCGGCTTCCGCTTCTCCACTTACGCTACCTGGTGGATCCGCCAGACCATCTCGCGCGCCATCGCCGACCAGGCGCGCACCATCCGCGTCCCCGTCCACATGATCGACCGCATCCGCCAGTTGTACAAAGCCAACCACGACCTGGAACAGAAACTGGGGTACCAGCCAAGCGTGGAAGAACTCGCCCAGGCAACCGGGCTGCCGGTCCAGCGCGTGCAATGGATCATGAAAGTCTCCTGGCTGCCGCTCTCGCTGGAATCCCCGGTCGGCGATGACGAAGAATCCGAACTGGGCTATTTCATCGAAGACGAGTTCAGCCCTACCCCCATGCAGAGCGCCTACCAGTCCATGCTCAAGGACAAACTGGAAGAGGTGCTGTCCACGCTCACGCCGCGCGAGGCGCGCGTGCTGCGCCTGCGTTTCGGGCTGGACGACGGCACCATCTACACGCTGGAGGAGGTCGGCCAGAAGTTCGGGCTGACGCGCGAACGCATCCGCCAGATCGAAGGGCGCGCCCTGCGCAGGCTGCGGCATCCTCGCCGTTCGAGGCAGTTGAAGGATTACCTTTGACCAAGGCGCCGACCATGGAACCTGAACCCATTCGAGCGCTTGTCCTTTCTGGCGGCGGCGGGCGCGGGACGTGTTCGACCACAAACGCGGACGCCCGCGCGCAGACGTGTACCCCGGCATCACCCGGGAACGCATCCTGGCCTCCTGCTCGATCCCGCTGGTCTACCCGTGGACGGAGGACGAGCAGACCCAGGCCCTGTACTGGGACGGCGCGCTGGTCGCCAACACGCCGCTCGGCGCGGCGCTCGACCTGATGGGCGGGGACGTAACCGTCCCGGCGGAAATCGTCATCGTGATGATGACGCCCTGGGGGGAGGGCGAAGCGGGCGCAGCCGGGAACCGGCGCGCAGTCCCCAAATCCTTTGGCGACGCCATCACCTGGATGCTGGACTGGATGCTGCTGGCATCCTTCCGCGAAACCCTGCACCGCGCCTGCCTGCGCGGCGACGATGGGGGTGAGTTCTGCGGTGGGCGGGAGCGGAAACCCGCCAGTTCATTCGCCAGCAAAGGCTTTCCTTATTTTGGCTATGTCAAGTTTTGTCATCTGCAAGAAGGTATTCATCACCCGCTGGGTCTTTGCTTCATCAGGGTCGTTCAACATGTCGCCAAGTATCGCGGGGGTGATTTGCCAGGATAGCCCATACTTATCCTTCAGCCAACCGCAAGGGCCAAATTCTCCACCTTCGCCCAGTTTGTCCCAATAATAGTCGATATCTTGCTGCGTCTCACAGGTCACCTCCAGGGAGATCGCTTCACTGAACTTGAATTGTGGTCCGCCATTGAGCGCCGTGAAGCGTTGGCCGTTGAGTTCAAATTCAACTGTGAGAACACTGCCTGCCGGTTTGCCATGGATTTCGTAGCCGGCTTCGCCGTACTTTAGGATGCGGATGATTCTCGAATTATCGAAGATGGATACATAGAAATTCGCCGCCTCTTCAGCCTGGGTGTCATACCACAAACAAGGTGAGATCATTTGAATTGTTGTCATTGCTTTTTTGCTCCATCGGTCATCTTTGCACTGTCTTTGGCAAAGTGAGAATTCAAGGTTTTTGCAGTAGAGTCTTCAATATGTCACGTGAAAATCCCAGAAGTAGCGTTATCGGAATAAAAGCAAATGCGATGATAATTGGTATTATCATCAACAAGGCATTATTGATGCCTGTAAAGAAAACAATAAGGGCTGCTCCTGGAAACATCATCAGCCATCCGAGCAGGCATAGCCCAAATGACCAAGGCCACAACATACTAAGAACACTGTGGAACTTTGAAGGCATCTTGCTCCAAGTTTTAAGTGGAGAATTTCTCTTTAATGCGATTAGAACGGCAATTATCCCAAGGATTGGTGGACCAAATCCGCCGCCTACAAGAAGCATAAGAATTAGAAGGGCAAATAGAATCGTGATAGCCTTTCCATCAAGACCAGGCTTTACTAAAACGAAGAGAAACGCACCCGAGAAAAATATCGCAAGCAATCCTGTAATGAAATAATTTGGAATAATCGTCATTGCGGGTTCCCCGGCCATTATCTCAAAAAACGCCGAAGTAGGCCAAGACAAAATAAAGATGCTCTCTGTTGGTCGATAGCCTTCAAGCACTTCCCCGATTCCATGTTCGATGCCCATTAGTCCTGCAAGAATACCAAGTGTTGAAAACAGTGTCGCGGTTGCTTTGTTCATTACGACCTCCGTTCCATGTTGATAACCTTATGTCCATCGATTGCGCCATCACGCCAGGACCGACTGTTCCCATCCACTGAATTGCAAAATGAACGATTGCACCTATTGTAGCAAACCGGCGCAGAAATTACAATACGCGCGCATTACGTATTACACAACGGGTGTGCGTCTTTCGACGAACTCAGTATGCTAAAAAACGGGGCGGTTGTCGAATTAACCTGCGAAGCAGGTAAACTAAACTACGCAATGGCTTAACTAAACTACGAAGCGGGTAAGTTAAACTACGAAGCATGTAAGTTAAACTACAAAGCATGTAGATTAAACTATGCAACGGCTTAACTAAACTACGAAGCAAGCAAACTAAACTATGCAGCGGCTTAACTAAACTACGAAGCAGGTAAACTAAACTACGCAACGGCTTAATTAAACTACGAAGCAGGTAAGTTAAACTACGAAGCAAGCAGACTAAACTATGCAGTGGCTTAACTAAACTACGAAGCAGGTAAACTAAACTACGCAACGGCTTAATTAAACTACGAAGCAGGTAAGTTAAACTACAAAGCATGTAGACTAAACTATGCAATGGCTAAACTAAACTACGAAGCAGATTAACTAAACTATACAATGGTTTAACTAAACTAGTTTCTGGTGCAAAAGAAGGGAGTTGACAAGGAAGTAGCCCCTCTGATAAAAATTGAGGTGCGAGGCACAACTTTTATCAAAGGAGGCTGCCCCAATGTTACGCGATAGTTACGCAGAGGACAA
>JBMOMO010000259.1:5106-8438 GCA_049324135.1 Chloroflexota bacterium | reverse complement strand
CGCCCTCGCCTTCCTCCGGTTTTCAAGGGCTTCCCCTGAGTAGAATCGGCTCGTTTGTTCAGCTTTTAAGGTGCTCTTCATGCCCATACATTATTGGGACGCTATCTCTTTGTCTAAAGTCCAATATAGAGCTTGGAGAAAAATTATTGGACGAGGATTCTAGCAATCGTTTCTTGGATTCGAGAAACAGGGATGCACTTCTCACAAATATACTTATTGCTTGTCTGGAAAGGGGTAAGGTTGATGCGGATGCCTTTATAAGAGCGAACGGATTGGTTGAAAAATATCATCTAGAAAATCCTTCCCTGGAATTTAAAGCGGGTATTGAGGCTGAAATATTTCTGAACAACAATGATGTAGAAAAGGCACTGTGGGCTGTAATTGACGGGGTGAAAATTAAGAAAACGCTCTCCGCAAAAGAGTATGCAAGGCTGTACATCTTGTTTGTAAACATTGGAAATCGGATTGATTTAAGTCTCGATTCTTTGGACAAAGTACAAAATGACACTTTTGTGAAATTAAGCAACAAAGACCAATGGTACTCAATTGAAAATAATAACGAATTGGATGCTCTTCCAATCGCAAAAGCCAATGAGAAGTATTCGTCTCTTATCGATAAAAAACTTGGAGGCTTGGTTGTTTTTGAAAACAAATACGGTTCGGGAAAAAGCGAAGGAGAGATCGAAAGAATATACACTATAGAGAAATATGTTTTGTGGCAAGTCGTTCAAAATTTTCACAAATTAGCTAAAGATGGCGATCTTGAGTGGGCGCAAATGATCGAGATTCCCCAAAAAGAGGACTCGATTGATCCACAGAATTTATTGAAGTACCTGAAAGATCTGAACTCAAGAACAGAACCGTTTTTCGACTTGTATTGCAAGAACAATTTTCCGTTGGCTATACTAGCTGTTAGTGAAGGCGGGCTTATCCCTGCAATTGGAAGTATACAGAATGAAAACAGAGGATTTATCCATTTTAGTGTCGGAACAATTGAAGAGCTTGAGAAGCAAAAGAAACTTGCCAAAAATGTTATTGATGAGAAGCTACAGTTTTACATTGATGGAACATCGGCGCTCATGTTATCGGAAATGGGGCTACTTGAAAAAATCCATGCACATTTGCCGAATTTAAAAGTCCCCCAATCTGTTATTGTCATGTTTGGCGAAATTGCAAATAGATTTCGCTATATATCAGGGCAAACTATGGGATATGCGAGAGGAAAAATAACTCTCTCTGTTATTGAAGAATGTAAACGGGAGTTAATTCAGGCTAACATAAGAGCGAGTGTTAAGTTGTTTGAATCAAATCATCAAAACGTTGGCATTATTTCTTCTGCTAATAAGATAGATTGCCTTTCGGAGACAAGAGTCCCTGATGAATTATGCGATGCTTGTATATTGGCACAAAAAGAAAACTTGCCTGTGTTGACTGAAGATCATCTTTATCTAGAGTTTAACGAGCTCGAAACTAAGAAAAAGGCACCAGAATATTTTTCCTCGTGGGCTTTAATTCGGGTGCTGTATGAGGAAGGCCATTTATCTTTCGATGAGTATTTAGATTACTTCGGCTATTTATCTTCTTATAGATTTAGGTTTTTATCCTTGAATCCAGATGACATTGAAAAGGCTGTGTTTGGCGATAGAGAACCAAGATCTGTCAAGCCCGAAAATATTCGTAAGCTTAATTTCCCACTTACGTTATCGGAAGAATATGGCGTTCCTTTTCAGGTGGCTTTTAGAGTCGTGGGAATATTCTTGTTTAAAGTAATAATGGATGATGCCATCGCTTTAGGTGATGTGGAAAAAATCTTTATAGAAATCATTAATTCCTTCCCAACAACGATGGGCAAAAAAGAACTTGGGCAAATGTTGTTAGAGACATGTAACAAAATACTTGAAAGAAACATGCTAATAAAATTTTGTAGGCTTGAGGATAAGTTGAAACATCAGAAAATAGGCTGTCTTTTACAAGCAACTGAATTCTACAATGTAGAAGCAAAGCCATTGCCTTCAAGCTAATAGAAAGCAGACTCTCACCGTATCTAATCACTAATTACCAACTGATTACTATTCATCGAAAACTGACCACTGGAGAAAACATGCACCTCAAAGGAATCTACGCCCCCATCGTCACCCCCTTCGGCGCGGACGAATCCATCAACTACCCCGTCCTCGCGCAACTGATCGAATACCTGATCGCCAACAAGATCAGCGGCCTCGTCCCCGGCGGCACGACCGGCGAAGTCTACGCCTTCAGCGACGCCGAACGGCTGGAGATCTTCGAATTCGTCAAAGCAAAAGTGGATGGGCGCGCCACGCTCATCGCGGGCGTGAACGCCGGCGCCACGCGGGACGTCATCCGCTTTTCACAGGCCGCCGAAAAAATGGGGTATGACGCGCTCATGGTCGCCGTGCCGCCCTACTCGCGCCCCACCCAGCGCGAACTGCTGGCGCACTATCTCGCCGTCGCCAAGGCGGTCGCAATCCCCATCGTGCTCTACAACTTCCCCTGGCGCGCGGGCAGCGAGATCGGCTACGAAGTGCTCGACGGCCTGGCCGCCACCCCCAACGTCATCGGCGTCAAAGAAGCCTCCAGCGACATGTCGCGCGTCTACGGAATGCGCCTGCGCTACGGCGAGCGCTACCAGATCATCTGCGGCTCCGACGACCAGGCGCTGGATTACTTCCTGTGGGGAACCACAGCCTGGATCGGCGGCGCCGCCTCCTGCGCCCCGCGCCAACATGCAGAAGTCCTTGAGGCCGCGCTGGCCGGCGATTTCGTCGCCGCCCGCGCCCGCATGGAAAAACTCATGCCGCTCCTGCGCAGCGTCGAAAGCGGCAGTTACCTGCAAAAAGTGAAACTGGGCTGCGAACTGCTCGGCATCCCGGTCGGCGCGCCCCGCCGCCCATTGTTGCCGCTGGCCGACGAAGACCGCAAAGAATTCGAGAAGATTTTCAAAGCCATCAGTTAACATGTCGTTGCGAGGAGCGCTCTTGCTCTTTGCGACGAAGCAACCCCCAGTTATCAGGAGATTGCTTCGTCGGGAAAGGCACCCTTCTCGCAAAGGCATTATCATTTGGATGTATACCCCATGATCCATATCCCCTTCCTGGACTCCCACACCGGCGGCGAACCCACGCGACTCATCCCCGCGCTTCCTTTCGACCTCGGGCCTGCTTCCGTTGCCGAGAAATTATCCACCCTGAAAGCGCGCCACGACGGCCTGCGCCGCGCCGTCCTGCTCGAACCGCGCGGCTCGGACGTGCTGGTCGGCGCGTACCTCGTCCCGCCCGCCGACCTGACCTGCGAATTCGGCGTCATCTTCTTCA
>JBMOMO010000259.1:0-5006 GCA_049324135.1 Chloroflexota bacterium | reverse complement strand
CTGAAAGCGCGCCACGACGGCCTGCGCCGCGCCGTCCTGCTCGAACCGCGCGGCTCGGACGTGCTGGTCGGCGCGTACCTCGTCCCGCCCGCCGACCTGACCTGCGAATTCGGCGTCATCTTCTTCAACAACGTCGGCTACCTCGGCATGTGCGGGCACGGCACCATCGGTCTCATCGCCTCGCTGGCGTACCTCGGCAAAGTGAAGCCGGGCGTGATCCGGGTGGAGACCCCGGTCGGGGTGGTGGAAGCGACCCTGCATGACATGTCAGTGCGAGGAGCAGAGCGACGAAGCAATCCCCCAATTAGCGAGAAGGTTGCTTCGCCTTCGGCTCGCAATGACACCTACCCAAACAAAGTCTCCGTCCGCAACGTCCCCGCCTACCGACATCTTGCCCACATCCCCATCGAAATCGACGGCAAAACCATCCACGGCGACGTGGCGTGGGGCGGCAACTGGTTCTTCCTGGTCCACGACCACGGCCTGGACGTGGACATGTCCAACCTCGAGGCGCTGACCGATTTCGCGTGGCGCGTGCGCCAACAGGTAGCCGCGCAGGGCGTCACCGGCGCGGGCGGCGCGGAGGTCGACCACGTCGAATTGTTCACCTCCACGCCCGATGCCGACAGCAAAAGTTTCGTCCTCTGCCCGGGCAAAGTCTACGACCGCTCCCCGTGCGGGACCGGCACCAGCGCAAAACTGGCCTGCTTGTACGCCGGTGGACAGTTGAAAGTGGGCCAGACCTGGAAACAGCAGAGCGTCGTCGGCAGTATCTTCGAAGGCAGCGTGCAACTGGACGGCGAAAAGGTCATCCCCACCATCACCGGCGAGGCCTGGGTGATGTCCGAGGGGACATTGTTGGTGGACGAGCGCGACCCGTTTGGGGAGGGAATCCGGTAATGAACATTGTATAATTGAAGTAGAGGTATACAATGAGTGTACAACCATTACCAAATGCCAAATATATAAAAGGTGTTCGCTGGCTGGCAGAACTATATGAAAAAAAGCAAGTCAGCAATCTGACTGCGCAAACGCTAAACAAGGCAGTTGAGTATGAAATCAGCCAGGTTCAGGCGCAGTTATCAGAAATAGAAGTCGTGCTGGCCGGCTACGAAAAGCAATTCGGCATCCCTACTGCAAAATTCATCGAGCGCTATCAGCAGGGACAAACGGATGACAGCGCAGAAACAGTGGAATGGGCCTCGCTGGCGCAGATGGCCAATGGGATTCGCGAACGGCTTGCCTTGCTCAGGGAACATGCAGAATGAATCCTGTGGAGTATATGGAATCGGTCAAAGGGCGCCTTTCGACCGATCCTGTGGTTTTCAAGTTCGAAATCCTCAGGGAATTTACCAACCTTCATGAAGGTTTCATCCGCGTTCGCGCTATTTTGACCAATGGACATACGCTTGATTTATCCGAATTCATAAAACAAGAGGCCGAACTGGAAATTGTAAGTTATCGCTACCAATGGCTGGATGCGAACAAGCAACACATTCGCAGGTGGGACAATGCCCCCCATCACCCCAAACTTCCGAACTTTCCACATCATGTTCATACTCTCGAAGATCAGGTTGTGCCAGGCAAGCCAATCGATATCTTTGAGGTGTTGGATGAAATTGGAAAACTCATCGACTCATGAATAGAAACGACACCCTCATCATCGGCGGCGGACCTGTTGGGTTGAGTTGCGCCTATTACCTGCTGAAATCGGGGCGGCAAGTGACCCTGTTCGACGCCCATGAGATCGGCAAGGGCAGCGGCGCGGGCAACGCGGGTCATATCGTGCCGAGTCACATCATCCCGCTGGCAGCGCCGGGGGTGGTGACCTCCGCCCTCCAATGGATGCTCGACCCGGCGCACAGTCCGTTCGGGATGAAGGTCAGCCTCGACCCAAAATATCTTTCGTGGCTGGTCCAGTTTGCGGCAGCGTGCAGCGACGCCAACGTGCGGCGCGGCATCGCGCCGTTGAAAAGCCTGGGACAGTTGAGCGCGGACAATTTCGCGCAAATCATTGCTGAAGAGAAGATCGCCTGTCACTACCAAACCAGGGGGTTCCTGAATTTGTACAAGAACCAGGCAGCCTTCGAGGCCAGCCGCCGCGAAGCCGAATTCATCCACAGACATGGCATCCCCGTCCGCGTGTATGACCAAACAGAAGTTCACGCTGTGGAACCCGCCGCGCGGGAAGACGTGCTCGGCGGCGTGCATTTCACGGGCGATGCGCATCTCAACCCGGCGCTGTTCCTCGAGGCGCTGGCCGGGCGCGTCCGCGCGATGGGAGCAGAGGTGTTCGAGGACACGCCCGTCACGGGCTTCCTGTCAGCGCAGGGAAAGGTGCGGGTTGTGCAAACAGGCCGGGGGGAGGTGGAGGCGGCGCAGGTCGTCCTGGCAGCCGGCGCGTGGACTCCCATCCTCGCGCGAGGCTTGAATCTCGACATCCCCATCCAGCCCGCGCGCGGATACAGCCTGACCGCGTCGGCCATCCAGAACATGCCGCGCCAGGCCTTGATCCTGGGGGACCGCCGCGTGGCGGTCTCGCCGCTGGGCGACCTGATCCGCGTCACGGGGCGGCTCGAGGTGGGGCAGTTCAGCATGGAGCCAGACCCGCGCTGGATCAGGCGGCTGGAAGGGTTTGCCCGCGAGTACCTGCGGCTGGACGAGAACCTGGACATCAAGGAAACGTGGGCCGGGCTGCGGCCTGTCATGCCGGACGGGATGCCCATGATCGGGTTTTCGCCCAGGCATAGCAACCTCATCCTGGCTACCGGTCACGGCATGCTCGGCCTGTCGTTGGGACCCGGCACGGGGCAGGTTGTGGCAGAATTGGCAAACGGCGTCGAACCGGCCTTCGACCTGGGCGCGTTCCGCTGGCGGTAAAACCGCGGATCCCCAAAGGGGACCTGTGAACACAGATGAATAGGATTGTTGGATGTAAAAGTGAGAGGAAACACCTCATAGCGCGACTTCCAGCCGCAACCAAATGTCATTGCGAGACCGGCGTTTTTTGCCGGTCGAAGCAATCCCCTCGCAGGCCAGGAGACTGCTTCGTTCCTCGCAGTGACATTGGCAAAAGATTTGCGCGGACGATGCAAATGTTACACGGTAATACTGTAAATCCCTTCCATCTGTGGTAAAAATTAAAAACTGCGCTACTTGCCTACGCGCGGTGGACGTGATACACTTTAAGTCGATATGAAAGCAAACTTGCTGGTCGCAACCCCCCTGGATAGTTTTGGGGAACTCATCCGCCAAAGCCTGGACGATACCGGTTCGTTTTACATCCACGTGGTCAAGAGCAAGGCAGAGGCGGCCCTGACGGCCGAAAAGAACAACTACTCTTTGGCGTTGCTGGATACGGCGCTGGGGGAGGACGACACCCGCGAACTGGGGCGCGCGCTGCGCAGCGTGAACCCGGACATCGACCTGGTGATCCTGTCGGACGAAGACCTGCCGCCGGCTATGGATTCCATCCGCCCGTGGGTGCTGCTCCGCAAGCCGTTCTACCTGCCCGATTTCATCCAACTGATCCGCGCAGCGCCGATCATCCCAGACCAACGACTCAACCCGGTCGAAATGAACCATCACAAGGTGCAAGCGCCCATGCAAGAAAAGACAGCCGACCCCGCCATCCCCTGGTTGAACAATGTTTCGAAGGCCGCCCAGCACTTGACGCGCCTGACGCTGGAATCTTCCGCCCAGGCGGCCCTCATCACGCGCGAGAAAGACCTGTGGGCCTACGCCGGGCAACTCTCGCAGAACGCGGCCAATGAACTGGCGCAAACCGTCGCCCGTCACTGGGATGGGCAGCAAGGCAACGACCTGTTGCGGTTTGTGCGTCTCGAAGCCACCAAGGCCGAGCACATGCTCTACGCCACCAGTATGACGCCCGACGTCATCCTGGCGCTGGTCTTCGACGCAGAAACGCCGTTCAGCACCATCCGCAGCCAGGCCAACAACCTGGCGCATTCGCTGGCGGTGGCGAAAACCGGGCCGATCATACCGGTAGACAAAAGCCCCAAGCCAGCGCCTCCGCCGGTTGTACAGGAGCAGGCCCAGGCTGGGCTCGAGGCGGATGAATTCGACGATTCGAGCGCAGACCTGGAGATCCCGTCCATCGCGGAAATCCTGGACGATGTCCCGCCGCCGGTCCCGCCGCAGCGCAGGGAAGCGCCCCTGCCGGTGATGAGCGCCGCTGAAAACGAAGCGGACGAAGACGCCCCTGGCCTGGACCTCGACCTGTCTGCCGCTGCAACGCGCCCGTCGGCGCCTTTGCCGAAACCGACCCACCGCCTGAGCCACGAGAGTTCGCCGGCCATCCCGCTGCGCGAGTTGGTGCTGACCGAGCAGGCGGCGACCCGCCAGGAAACGCTGGCAGACATACCGGATGAACTGGCCAGCACCCTGCCGTCCAAATCGCAGCAGCGCCGCCGGGCAGCCACGCCCGTGCGACCGCCTGCGCCCGGTGAACTGGACGAGACCCGCCCGCACTCCATCACAGAGGTGGCCGGGCGCATGATCGTCGAATCGGCCTCGGCGGCCATGGCGCAGTTGAACTTTGCCTGCCTGCTGGTGCCGCGCTTCACCACCCATTACATGACCGGCGACCTGGCCGACCATCTCTCCCGGTGGATGCCGCAGATCTGCGTCGCTTATGGCTGGCGGTTGGAGTTCCTGGCGGTGCGACCGGATTACCTGCAATGGGTCGTCAACGTGACCCCCAACACGTCGCCGGGCTACCTGATGCGCATCATGCGCCAGCAGACCTCTGAGAAGATCTTCGCCGACTTCCCGCGCCTGAAGAAGGAAAATCCTTCCGGCGATTTCTGGGCGCCGGGCTACCTGATTATGGGCGGCCTGCAACCGCACCCGCCGCAACTGGTGAAGGATTACATCAAGCAGACCCGCCAGCGCCAGGGTATTTCCCAACCGCGACACTGAACCCCAAACGACAAAGGAAATTACCGCAGAGGAGACTACTCTGCGGTAAAATTTTATCCGCAGAT
>JBMOMO010000258.1:0-8477 GCA_049324135.1 Chloroflexota bacterium | reverse complement strand
AACTCGGCTTCGGTCAACTCGGTCTCGCCCAGCGACAACTTCCACTGATACCTGACCAGGCTCTCGAAGGACATGTGCCCTTTGACGATATCCTTGCCCTGCGATTTCATCTTCACCTTGACGCCCAACCGCGCGCCCTTCTTGTTCCACCACGGCGGGACGAGAATCCCAAAGCCCGCGCCTTCGAGCAGGGGAGCCGTCTCGCGCAAAAACGTGTACGCGCCGCTGGTGTCTATCGTCAATTCTGTCGGACGTTTGCTTTTCAGGCTTTCGGTGACGGGCGGGAACAATCTTGCGGCGTAGCCCAAGCCCGTCAGCAATTTCTCCTGCGGCTGCTCGAAACGATGACCGAGATGAGTCAGCGCGCCCCTGGTTTTCTTCCACACTTCATCGGCGGGAATCAGCAGGCTGGGGTCATCCTTCGCTTGGATGAGATAATGCAGTTGCCAGGGTTGTTCCTGCAAGGCGGGCGCTACGAGCCGAAACGCAATTCGGAACGCGGCGTCGCCCGCAACGTGCAGGTTGCGCATCCATGCCCTGTGACTCGCGGCCAGGTTCTGCGCCTGCGCAGACGATAATTGGATGAGGGCGTTTTCGCTGAACAGGGCTTTGATCCAACTCACGGCGGGTGAGTCTTCGTAGAATTTCGGCGCGGCGGATTTGCCCCATTCACGCGCCAGCGCGTCGCAAAATGTATCGAGGAAACTGGTCAGCAGATTCTTCGGAGACGGCTCGCCTCTCCCTGTGGGAGAGGGGCTGGGGGCGAGGGCAGCGCGGCACACAGCGGGCATGGCGTCTTCGAGTTGTTTCAAGCGCGCCGCGTCTTTGGGCGAATCCAACACGGGCAGCCAACGCGCGTAATAATTTTTGTCTTCGTTCACGATGATGGGAACGAGTTTGTGCGCGGCGAGGGTCTCCAACGCCAGGGCGGCGACCATGCTCCAGAAACGGATATCCGCTGCGGGGGCGAAAGATGCGTCCGTTTGGGAGGAGAAAGCCAATAGCGCAGGAAGCGCCTCGGCGGGCCGCATCCAAATTCCGTTCACAAGGAAAGGAGAAAGTTTCGGGTTCGCGGAATCCAAATTCCAGTTGTGGATGAGTTGCGGCGAGGGCAGGGGAATCCCCTTGACGGCGGGCAGGCGCAGTGTCACGATTTTGGACGCGCCCTCGGTAGCGAGGGCGCGTCTGAGCGTGTCCGCCTCCGCGCAAAAGGGGTGCAGGCGCGATTTTTCTTTTTTTGCGGCGCGTCCGCTTTTGGGCGCGAGGAGCTCGGACGTTTCCACCCAGAATAAGACGCCGCCTGTGTCTCCAGGTTTTTGCGGAGGCTGGTAGTGGGCGTGGAGGATGTTCATTGTCGGTGGTTAGATTTCATCCAACCCATCATCGTCCATGTCGCCGAGCATGTCGGTTGAATCGAACGGCGGCTCGTTGGGATCATAGCGTTTCGGCGTGGATGGAGGCGGGATGTTGCGCGTCCAGCGGTGGGCGTACCAATGATCGTCCAGGGCTTTTTTGATATCTTCGTTTTCTTCCATCAGCCTGTCCATCATTTTCATCTGTTTCTTCACCCAATCGGCGGGTTCGCCAGGTTCCCAATTGTCCCTGTCGAGGAACGACCAGTCCACGATTTGGGGCGCGGCTTTTTCCTGCGTTTCGGGCGTGGCGGAGGCAAAAAGATTCGCCAGGTCGGGGGCGAGGCTGGGTTTGTATTTCGCCATTCGTTCCAGGTGGTTTTCGCTTCGGAACATTTCGACCTGTTCGCGGGTGGTCGGGGCTTCAGGGTCGATCTTTTTGATGACGAGGTCGTAGCGCGAACCATCGCCAGGCGGGGGAATCCACGGGATGCGGTAGGCGTTGTCGCGCCACCAGACCACTTCGGCCAGCAACCTGCGCGCGTCGGGATGATTGAAACGCGAGCATAACTCGCCCAACACTTCCGCCGCGTCTGCAAAGAAGCCCAGGTCGGCGTATTGCTTGCCGATCCAGAACAGGGTCAATTCGGGGTTATTGGTCTTTTCCAGCGCTTCGGCAAAGATCGTCCAGGCGTAATCGGTGCATTCGTCGTCGCCGAGGCAATAGGCGGTGATCAATTCCATCTTGCCGTCGTCCAGGATCTGGAAGACGTCGGTCGTGCCTTCGCGTTCTTCTTCACGCCCGTCTTCGTACTCGCGCTCCCAACCGACCCAGCGGCTCATAAAACGGAATGACAACGCCAGCCTGCGGCGATGCTCGGAAGGACGGTCGTCCCACTCGTCCACATTGCGTTGCACGGCGACGCGCATATCGTAGATCGTCCACTCGTCGCAGAACAATTCGTAGACGAGATCGCTGGCTTCCGTGCAATCGGGGAAGAGGGCGAGGAGGTCGAAGCACAACGCGGCCGCGTCGGCCTGCGCGGCGTGCCATTGGCCTTCTTCACGCGCGCGGGCCAGGGTTTGATAGACATAATCGGGGTAATTGGACATACGCAAAGTATACCCTTGTTACGCCTTACATAAAAATAAAATTGCCCTGTTCTTTCCAAAACAGGGCAACTCAATGAGCAGGCGCTAGACTACAGCCGGCCTGAACTTATACCCATACACGATCATCCCCCGCTCGTCGCCGTCATCTTTCATCTTCCGCGTGACCATTTCCACCGGCATGCCGATCTGCACTGCTTCCTGGTCCACGTCGGTCAGTTGCGCGGTGACCAGCGGGCCTTCGTCCAGTTTGACGAGCGCCACAGTGTAAGGCGCGTTGTGGTCGAACCCGCTGGGGGCCTCATAGATCGTCGTATACGAATACACTTCGCCCTTGCCGCTAAAGGTATACAGGTCTTTGGCTTCGTCGCCGCAGTTGGGGCACACATCGCGCGGCGGGAAGATTTTGTAATCGCAATGCGGGCAAACTTCGCCGACCAGTCCGTAACGTTGTTGTTTAAGTCGCCAATGGCGCGGTATTTCCATGCAGGGTCTCCTTGAATAGTCTACTGTGCCTTATTGTACGGCGCAGAACTATCAAGAACTATCAGGAAAGGCGCCTGGCAGGTTTATAAACTCTCAGAACCTCGCAGGATCACGCGATGCGCTGCAGGACATGGGATACGGCGGTGGAGGCCGGCCCGCCCAGCGACTGGATGAGCGCAAATTGCGCGTTTGCGACCTGGTTCGCATCGGCCTGACCCCGGAGTTGCTGGGCCGCTTCGACGGCCTGGTACACGCCCGTAGCGCCGCCGGGGAATCCGCGCGCCTTGAGCCCGCCCATAGTGGCGCAAGGGATACGCCCGTTCAGGGCAATGTGTCCCTCGGCGGCCAGTTTCCAGCCCTGGCCGCGGACGGCGAATCCAACCGCCTCGAGCGCCAGCGCGGCGTAGATGCTGAAAGCGTCGTGATACTCGAACAGGCTGACGTGGTCGAGCGTAATATTGGCCTGCTTCATGGCCTTCCCGGCAGAAAGATGCGCGGCTTCGAAGAAGAGCGGGTGCCTGCGGTCGTGCAGGGCCAGCGTGTCAGACGCAGTTGCGGAGCCGGAAACCTTGACGAGCGGATGCGGCCAGTTAACCGGGAGCAGGTCGCGGCGAGTCAGAACGAGCGCGGCAGCGCCGTCCGCTGGCGGGGCCGCGTCGAACATATTGGGCGATTCGCCTGATTTTATGTACGTATCCGCTTTGATGGCTTTCTGGAACATGGCGTTGGGGTTGCCCGCGCCGTTGGCATGGGCAGTGAGGGCAAAGCCGGCAAAGCCGTCGGCGGGGAGGTCGTACTCGTGCATATAGCGCTTCGTCAGCAAGTCAGCCTGGGCAGCCGGGGTGAGCCCCTGCACGGATTCGTAATCGGAGTCGGCTGCCGTAGCCAGGGCTTCCTCCACGCCTGCGCCGACCTGGTCGGTGAATTTTTCCACGCCCACGACCAGGGCCGTATCGACCAGGCCGCTTTTGACGGCCAGGTAAGCCTGCCGCAAGGCCGCGCCGCCAGATGCGCCCGCCGCCTCGACGGTAACGGCTTCGACGCCGGTCAGGCCAGCGTAGTCGGCGATGAGCGCGCCGAGGTGCGCCTGGCGCGAGAGGGTAGGAGCGAGCATGTTGCCCACGAACAGCGCCTGGGGGCGCAGCCCGCCCGCGTCTTTGACGGCAGCATTGAGGGCATAATAGGCCAGGTCGCGCAGGCTGGTTTCCCAGTGCTCACCGACGGTTGTCTGGCCAAGGCCAGCGAGGATAACTTCAGTCATGGTTTCTCTTTGGGTAATGGTAATTGGTGATTGTAGACAAGAACACAAGTCAAGGCTGCGAAGTGATTACTGTTACTTGCGCGCGCGTGTTCCTGTTTCTTTCTCAAACAGCCTCAGCGCTTGTACGGTTTGGGGCTTTTGCAGATTCAAACTATTCAAGATGCTTGTTTTGATTGGACGTTTTTCATCCCAGAAAATCATCGAAGAGTAGAAATCATGCACGCTTTGGGTGGACAGGAAATACAAAGTTTTTCGCGCTTCTTCTTCAGCGTCGAAACTGAGAAAGTAAACCGTGTCATCGAACAGAACAGGTTTGCCTTCGATTTCTCCAACAAGATTGAATTCCAATTTTTTGTACAACCCACAGATGGCAATTTTGTAGGGTGAGAACGAATATGCGCCGACGCCAAAAATAGAGAAGCGAGGATTGTCCTGGTAAATTCGACTTCTGCGATTGTCCAGGAGTTGTGCGTGACTTTCCAGATATTTCCATGTTTTTGGCGCAAGGTGTTTGATGGTATGGGTAGGTTCGCCAACAACTTTCTGCGTGACGATGACGAAGCGATTGGTTGTTTCGATGCGGCCATTGGCAACGTCCGAGCCTTTGAGCAAGGGATAAACGTAAGCGGATTCAACGTCTACTTTTTCGCCTGCGCCATTTACAAGGATGCCGTCGCGCTCTGTCAACTCCATCACTTCCGAGCAATCGTGCTTGACGCCTGAACGCCACTTCACGCCGCTTGCGTCGAAGAGATTGCCAAGTCGTTCAAAAGTATCCAAATCACGGATTGTCATTCCCTTGCGATGACCGACTCGTTGCGCTTTGACCGATTCCAGCCTTTCGTAAATATCGTAGTCGTAATTGTGGGACGTTCCATCGAATTCACAGAATAAAAGACAGGCTTCTACCGAGGCGCCAAAATGCTTTTTTGCGTCAATGCCGTAGATGGCCGAGCGGAATAATCCTTTGCGCCCTGCGTGAAGGTGGCTTAAAACCTTCCTCGCGACTGTCGTTTTGCACAACATCGCAAGGTACCCTTTTCGGTTTTGCAACCAATCTCCAACTTGGATCAACATCCATTCCGAAATATCGAAATTGCTCTTGCCAGTTATGGCGTCGAAACCGTTGTGGTTTTGGAAATTGGATTTGTCAGGCAGGTTTGTTCCGCCGATCATGCCCTGCTGGGCATTTGTCACCCAGGGGAAATTGCCGATCACCAAAACTGAACCATTATTTTCCTCGAAAAGGCTTTTCCAGTCGAAATCGAAGAAATTTCCTTGTTTTAGCGTCACGTGGTCGTTGGCGGGGAATTCAGGTTTCCTGGCTTGAACTTTATCGAGATAACCCTGGTTGACTTCAACGCCAATGATTTTCCTCGCTTGTGAAAACTGATGCGCAGCGGCTTCGACAAACGCTCCAACCCCACAGGTCGGCTCGATAATCACATCAGGAGAAACGCCAAGTCCCTCCAATTTCTGGCAGACGAGTCTTGCCAATTCCAGCGGGGTTTGAAAATCACCGTATTCGATCTTGGCTCGGCGGGTAGGCGCTATCATTCGTTCGCTCGATAAATGGCAAGAACGCCTTGCTCCAAACCCGCGCGTTCTATCGTCAGCCGGTAAATTTCTGTCCGATAACAAAGCAACAATGCCGGCCTCGTTACCGTTTGTGGCAAGAATTTGATGCAGGCTGTCTGTCATTTGATCATCTGCCGTTCTCTCTGCCTCAATAAACACGTACACACATCGGCGCAAAACCTGTTTACCTGTATGTGTTGCCTATCTACCTCCTCACTTCATCGTAATCTTGCCGCGATAGCGGGCGTAAGTGGCGTAGTCAATTTCGACGCGGCGGGCGATGTAGTCCTGGGTCTTCAGGGCTTTGTCACGGCGCTCGAGGATCCTGTCCGTGACGGTGATGTCGAAGGCGTCCGAGCCAGCGCCGGAGCCGAACGAGACCAACAGGATGCGGTCGCCGGGCTGGGCGATGTCGAGGGTGGCGGTCAAGCCGATGATGGACGAACCGGAATAAGTGTTGCCGATGACCGGGACGAGCAGCCCCGGCGCGATCTGTTCGGGCGTGAATCCGAGGATTTGCGCGGCGCGTTGCGGGAATTTGGTGTTGGGCTGGTGGAAAATGGCGTACTGGTAGTCCCTGGCGGTCACGCCGAGCGCTTCCATCAAGGTACTTCCCGCCGAAGTGATATGCTGGAAATAGGCCGGTTCGCCGGTGAAGCGCACGCCATGTTCGGGATATTTCTGGTATTCGCGCCGCCAGAAGTCGGGCGTGTCGGTGACGTAGGAATACGAAGCATTGATGGTCGCCAGCGCGTCCTCGGCGGGACCGATGATATAAGCCGCGCCGCCCGCAGCAGCAGTGTATTCCAGCGCGTCGCCGGGACGTCCCTGGGCGGTGTCCATGCCAATGGACATGGCGTAGTCGGCCATCTTGGAGCCGACGAATCCCATCGCGGCAACGATGGCCTCGGTCCCGGCTTTGCAGGCGAATTCCCAGTCGCCGGCCTGCACGTTGGGGACCGCGCCGATGGCTTCGGCCACGACCGTGGAGGTCGGTTTGACGGCGTAGGGATGCGACTCCGAACCGACCCACACGGCGCGCAACTGGTGGGGATGGATGCCCGCCCGCGCCAGCGCATTGCGCGCCGCTTCGATGGACATGGTAATAACGTCCTCGTCCATGCCGGGGACGGCTTTCTCCCTGACGGGCAGCGCCGCCTTGCCGCCGGCCCACACGCGGGCGATCTCCCTGGCGGGGATACGGTAGCGCGGCACGTACGCGCCGTAGCCGGTAAAGCCGACCGGGCGGGCGGGTTGGAGGAGGGGATTATTCTTGGGTTCAGGGATTGTCATAGTTTTTTCTTCAGTACATAAAAGTTATTCATCGCCAGAATAAGCATATCTAGCATTAACAATTGTGGTAAGTATTGGCAATAGACTCATAACAGTAGCGATTGTAAATGCAATTATTTCTAAATTCGACCAAACTGTGCCCGAGTGTTGTTTTAGGTATAAGAAGGTCATTGCAGAAGCAAAACCTGGAACGATTGCCATCAAATATCTACCCGAACTTGCAAGTCCTTGAATCGCAATGTAGATATTTTTTCCTCGGAAAAATTCCTCCCATATTAAGACTTTTAGTTGATTTGCAAGCGGATTGTGAGGTTCCAGATCTTCCATTTCTCTCAATACAGCATTGGCACGAGGAATTAGTTCCTTTGTATAAAAACGTCCGATACTTATCATATGAAGTGATTTCTCGATTATCGCCCATCCTGTCAAAGATAAAATAAATGATGAAACAATAAAAAGTAATTCGAGGTCTGGAAAAACACTAACGAGAGTAATTACACTTCCGATTATAAGTAACACATAGTTATAAAAATTCCCTTGAAGCGCCCAACTTCTGTCAATTTCCATGTGCATTACCTGCCACTCTGTTATTAGTGCTTGCAAAGTAGATTGTAAGGTTTCCTTTGACAGTTTTTTTTCTGGTTGGATTTTCTCTGAAATTGAAAAATCTATGATTTTTCCCAACGGCAAATTCTCTGTCAAACCATTTATAGGTAACATATTAGCGATTACTGCAAGTTTCTTGTAGACCACCCATCTTCTTCTTATTGATAAAAGAATGTTTTTTAGCTTGGCATAATCCCCTAATTGTCGTTTTTGGATCGCTTGAAATTCCTTGGTTAAGGATACAAAAGGAAGTGTAAATTTTTGTCTACCAGCTAGTTCCCTTAATGCATTTCTGCCTTCTACAATAGCATTAGAGTCTAGTTGAAAATACCATATACCTTGATGGAGAGGTACAATTTTTGTTTTCTTGGTAACAATTCGTTCCAATATTGCTAATGTTCTGATAGAAGAGTGTGCCATAAACTCTTCCATGAACCGTTTTCCCTTAGTTACAATTTGCTCTGTTATTGGGAAAAACACTATACTTAATTGTTCGCGTTCGCTGAATATTTCAGATAATGTGTATGGATCAGATGCACCTTCGCCAACAAATATCGCACACCTTGAATTTGATATGTCCTCATAAAATATTTTATAACCAGTTGCTGGCGGAGGAGGATCAAACTCAAAAGGCATCCTTATGTAAAACTGAAATGCAGGATGAACTGTTGGAAATGCCCTTATAGTGATTTTGTGTTTGCCTTTGATGGCAATTCCTTCTGAGAAGGATATCTCCTCAATTTGCTCTATTATACGTTTTCGTAAATCAAGATTGGTCTTAAATTCTTTAA
>JBMOMO010000257.1:0-8583 GCA_049324135.1 Chloroflexota bacterium | reverse complement strand
TATCCGTTTCCCTCTCCCTTTGGGAGAGGGCCAGGGTGAGGGTAGGTAGTTACGATGAGAGCAAATTTTCTGGCCGGAATTGCAAAAAGCGTTCCGCCTCGAGCAAAGAGGCGTTATAAATCCTCCGGCAAATGGATGGCGAATTCACACCTTTCGTCGCCGCGCAGCGCCGACTGGAGGACTTCGACGCGCACCGGGCGACCGGTCGCGCCTTCCCACTGCTGGCGGAACCAGCCAGAACCGTGTCCATGATCTCCTCTACAACAAGTATACAATATCCTTGCCCGCTTGGATTTTGGAAACCTGGCAATTTCCCAATTGTTAACACACTGTTGCTCTTTCCTGTTGTGTTCCGATTTCAAATATAATCTGGCTGTGCAAGATTTCTGGATCATCTTTATCAGTACCCAAGGAGAATGAGATGGAAACACACGCCTGCCCCAAATGCGATGCTGCAATGGACGAAGGCCGCATCAGTTGGTCGGGAGACTCGGGTTCTGGATATGTCTCGAACAAACAAACCGGGATGCTCCGCAAAGTGACCAATATCACCCAGGCGCGCGCCTGCCCGAATTGTGGATATGTCGAGATGTATTTGAATCCCCAAGGGTTGAAGCAGAAAATTTCCTGAGGAAAAAAGGAAGCCCGCAACAGGAATCTTTCAGCGCGCCTCCACGTTGCCAGTAAAAATATGTTGTATACTACCGGCATCGAAAACATACGAAAGAAAGGAAATCCTCATGCCCAAGCAATCATCTTCCCCCGGCATAGACCTGGCGCAAATCTTCGGCGCGGCGGCGCAGGCGCTGGCTGCCAACCAGTCCGCGCTCAACCAGGCCGATTCCCATAACGGCAATCATGGCGACAACATGGTACAGACCTTCAACCTGATCACCCAGGCGCTGGATTCACAAAAAAACGCGCAGCCATCGGACGCGCTGGCGTACGCCAGCCAGGTGCTCAACCAGAACACCAACAGCGGTTCCGCCGCAGTCTACGCGCAGGGACTGGCGCAGGCCGCGCAGCAGTTCCAGGGACAACAGGCTGTCACTCCCGAAAACGGGATGGGCCTGCTCCAGGCGTTGATGGGCGGCGGCGCAAGCCCGTCCGCAGGCGGCGGGATGGACCTGCTGGGATCCCTGCTGGGCGGCGGGAACGCCTCTTCCGGCGGCGCGCTGGACTCCTTGATGGACCTGGCCAAAGGCGAAAAACTGGACGGGCAGGATGTCAGCAACCTGCTCAACGCTGGCATGGCTTTCCTGAACGCCAAGAACCAGGGACAGGATACCATGCAGGCGGCAGTTTCCGCGCTGGTCTCCGGCGGGCCGCTGGGGCAACAGCCGCACCGTCAACAATCCGGCGAGGTGGTGGCCGGGGCGTTGATGCAGGCCATGTCCGCGCTTGGGAAGAAGTAACAAAAAACGCCCTGTGTGGGTTTCACTGGCAGCCTGGCTGCTTTCCATCCTGTTCCCGCTGGCGGCGCTGGTCACCGGCCTGCGCAACGCGGCCATCTTCGAAGCCCCGGCCCTGGTGGGCGCCGCCCCCCTGCCGGCCATCCTGGCTGCGCTGGCGTTGATGGCGGCGCTGGTCGCCTCGCGGCGCTCGGCGCGCCTGCGCGAGAATCTGCCCGCGCTGGCGCTGTTCCTGTCCTTTTCGACCGGCTATTTCCTGCTGGCCAGCATCTTCAACAAACAGGAACTCAACACCAACAACATCTACTTTGCCGCCGACAGCAGTTCGTGGTACTGGCGCATGGCGGCCCCTTTTGGCTGGGACATCGCTACGCGCGCCGTGCATCCGCTGGCGCACGTGATCTTCCGCCCGCTGACGGCGGCGCTGTCCCTGCTGACGGGCGGCGACCGCTTCCACGCCAACCTGTTGCTGCTGGGGCTGGCGGGCGGCGGGTGCGTCTGGCTGGCGTACCAGATCGTGCGGCCATTCGCGCCGCGGCCCGCCTACGCCGTCCTGTTTGCCAGCCTGCTGGGGCTTTCCACCTCGCACCTGGTCTTTGCCAGCGTGGTAGAGAGTTACATCTTTTCGGCCTTCTGCTTATTGCTCTTCACCTGGCTGTTAGCGAGGAAAGCATCCCTGATATGGCTGGCCGCAAGCGGGGCGCTGACGCTGGGGATCACCGTCACAAACTTCGGCCAGCAGGTCCTGGCGGACTTTTTCGTGCAACGCAACCTGAAGCGGCTTGCGGCGCTGGTCGTCATCGTGGTCGCTGCCGGGGCAGCGGCAAACATCCTGGCGCGTTCGTATTACCCCACGACGGACTACTTCTTCCTCCCACAAAATATGCTGACAGAGAAAAAGTACGCGCAGACGATCGACGCGCGGCGGCTCGGACTTATGACCGAGAACCTGCTGGTCTACAACGTGGTCGCGCCCCAGCCGTATTTCCACACCCGTGAACAGTCGAAACCGCGCTTCAACTTCCTGCCGGGCAGCATCGCGGAATACGCCTGGTTCGGCTGGCCGGCGCTGGGACTGTGGCTGGCGGCCTGCACGCTGGCGGTGTTCCAGTTTGCCAGGAACCTGCGCCGGGACACGCCTGCCGGCCGCCTGTCCCTGGCGCTGCTGGCCTGCCTGGCCTTCAACTTCGCCCTGCACCTGAATTACGGCGTCGAGCCGTTCCTGTATTCTGCCGATTGGACATACGCGCTGACGCTGTTCGTGGCGCTCAACCTGGGCGCGATGGCAAACCACCGCTGGTTTTCCCCCGCGCTGCTGGCGCTGTTGGCGGCGGTCTTCGTCAACCAGGTGTGGTTCGTTTACCTGCTGGCAGGAGTCGTGGGTCCCTTCCTGGCGGGGAATTAAAACACCGTCCCGAAGGCTCGAAAACCTTCGGGACGGTTTCTTTACGAACCCGTCTTGGCGACCACGTCTTCGAGCATTTTGGTGGTCAGCGACTTGGGGCGTTCGATGGGCTGGCCGAGCGCGCGCGCCCAAACGTAGTTGGCAGTGACGCCCAGGGCGCGCCCCACGCCGAACAGCACCGTGTAGAAATCGAATTCCCGCACGCCATAGTGATATTGCAGCGCGCCGGAGATGGCGTCCACGTTGGGGGCCGGGTTCTTGGCCTTGCCTTGTTCCTTCAACACGGCCGGGACGACATCGAAGACCAGGTCGGCCAGGCGGATCAGGTCGTCCTGCGGGAAGCGCTCTTTGGCGAATTCCATCTGCGCGGTAAAACGCGGATCAGGGACGCGCAGCACGGCATGGCCGTAGCCGGGGATGACCTTGCCGCTGTTGAGCGTATCCCAGGCAAACTTGTACAACTCGTCGCGGGTGGGTACGCCGCCGAATTGCTTATGCACGTCCAGCAGCCAGCCCAGGCATTCCTGGTTGGCCAATCCATGCAGCGGGCCGGCCAGCGCGTTCAGGCCAGCGGAAAAGGCGTAGTAGATGTCCGAGAGCGTGGAAGCAGCCAGGTGGGTAGCGTGAGCCGAAGCGTTCCCGGACTCGTGGTCGGAGTGCAGGATGAAGTACAGGCGCGCCAGGTCGGCGTAGCCCCGCTGGTCGTCCACACCCATCATGCGGGCAAAGTTGGCGCCATAGTCCA
The DNA here is from genome assembly GCA_049324135.1 of Chloroflexota bacterium. Classification (GTDB taxonomy): domain Bacteria; phylum Chloroflexota; class Anaerolineae; order Anaerolineales; family Villigracilaceae; genus JAABUE01. The sequence continues at coordinate 5,021 of JBMOMO010000257.1, read as the reverse complement.
GGTTGGGATCGAGTTTGGGTTCGGCGCCGTCCTTGTATTTCAGGTTGTAGATGAAGGCGGCCAGGATGGGCAGTTTGGCGGTCAGGTCGAGGGAATCTTCCAGGGCCGGCTCCCAGTAGGCGTCCTTCTTCATGCCTTCCTTGTAGCGGCGGGCAAATTCAGACTGCGGCTGGAGAGACTGCACGCCCAGGGTCAGCAGCGTCATGGGGTGCGTATCGCGCGGCATGTCGCGCAGCATCTGGAAGACGTGCGCCGGGACAACGCTGCGCTTCTGCCATTCGGCTTCCACTGCCAGCGCCTGTTCGCGGGTAGGGAGGGCGCCGATCAACAGCAGGTAGAACAGCCCGCCCACGTAGGGCATGTCGGCGCCCTCGGGCTTGGGCAGCGCGGCCAGCACTTCGGGGATGGACAATTCGCGGAAGCGGATGCCCTCGGCCGGGTCTACGAACGAGATGTCGGTGAGCAGGGATTTGATGTCGCGCATCCCGCCCACGATCTGCCCCACCGTGACCTGCGCAACCACGACCTCGGCGTGATCCTTGGCGAGGGCTTTGTAGCGCTCGCGCCAGGCAGGCAGTTGGGCGGCGATTTGTTCGTGCAAAAGCATGGGAATACCTCCAAGGAATGAATACGATTAAATTTTTACCAGGCTGCGCAGCGCCTCATGCGTCTCGCGGACGGCGGCAGCCGATTTCTCGAAAGCGGCTTTCTCGTCGGCGTCCAGGCTGTACTCGATGACCTTTTCGACGCCGTTCGCGCCCAGCATCACCGGCGCGCCGAAGAACATGTCGTCCAGGCCGTATTCGCCCTGCATGTAGGCCGCCGCCGGGATGATCAGTTTCTTGTCCTTGAGGATGGCTTCGGCCATCTGGGCGCAGGCGGCTGCCGGGGCGTAGAAGGCCGAGCCGGTCTTCAACAGGTTCACGATCTCGCCGCCGCCCTTGCGGGTGCGGTTGAGGATGGCTTCCAGTTTATCAGCCGGCAGGTATTCGCGCAGCGGGATGCCGGCGATATTGGAGTGACGGGTAAGCGGCACCATTTCGTCGCCGTGGCCGCCCAGCACGTAGCAGGCGATATTTTCCACGCTCACGCCGGTCTCCATGGCCACGAAGGCGCGCATACGGGCGGAATCGAGGATGCCCGCCTGCCCGACCACGCGGTTGCGCGGCAGGCCGGTCAGTTTCATCGCCAGGTACGCCATGGTATCGAGCGGGTTGGTCAGGATGATGTAGTACGCCCCCGGCGAGTGTTTCAGCGTTTCGGTGGCGGCCTTGCCCACGATCTCGGCGTTGGCGGTCAGCAGGTCGTCGCGCGACATGCCGGGTTTGCGCGGCAGCCCGGCGGTGATGATGATGATGTCCGAGCCTTGCGTGGCGGCGTAATCGTTGGCGCCCACGATGCTGACATCCTTACCGATAATCGGCATGGCCTCCAGCAGGTCGAGTCCCTTGCCCTGCGGCATCCCCTCCACGACGTCTACCAATACCAGGTCGGCCAGTTCGCGTTCGGCCAGCCAGTGGGCGGTTGTGGCGCCGGTCATGCCGGCGCCGATGATCGAGATCTTCTTGGTCATGTCTCCTCCAATGGAGTGTGATAGTGAATGTTTCTCCGAATACCAGGGGGCGGTGAATTTGTCACGCCTCTGGATATGTATGACGAAAAAGGAGACCTGCCGCGAATCTGGCAAAGTCTCCCTGAACGCTTCATGCGGGACCCGCGTCCTGCTCCTGCTCTTCGAGATAACGCGCCGCCTGGATGGCGGCCGCGGCCCCCATCCCCGCCGAAGTGATCACCTGGCGGAAGTGTGGATCGGCAGCCTCCCCGGCGGCATACACGCCCGGTACGCTGGTCTCCATGCGCTCGTTGACCTTGATGTAGCCCAGCGCGTCGCGCTCCAACTGCCCGGCGAAGATCTCGGTGTTGGGGGTGTGGCCGATGAAGATGAACAGGCCGTCGGTAGCGAGGGCAGTTTCCTCGTGAGTCTGAACGTTCCTGAGTTTGAGGGACTCCACTTTGTCGGTTCCGACCACCTCCGTCACCACGCTGTTCCAGATGAATTCGATCTTGTCGTGCGCCTTGGCGCGTTTTTGCAGCAGGACGCCCGCGCGCAACTCGTCGCGGCGGTGGATGATGGTCACTTTGCTGGCGTAGCGGGTGAGGAACAGGGCTTCTTCGAGGGCGCTGTCGCCGCCGCCCACGACCACCACGCGCTTGTCCTTGAAGAACCAGCCGTCGCAGGTGGCGCAGTAGGAGACGCCCTTGCCGGTCAGTTCGGTCTCGCCGGGGACGCCCAGGTGCACGGAACTGGCGCCGGTGCTGACGATGACAGTATCGGCCAGGTACGCGCCGCTGTCGCCCGTCACCTTGAAGGGACGCTGCGAGAAGTCTACCGCGTTAGCCAGGTCGAACTCGGTGGTCGCGCCGAAGCGTTCGGCCTGTTTCTGGAACAGTTCGCCCAGTTCGGCACCGCCCACGCCGGTGGGGAAGCCGGGGTAGTTTTCGATGGTGTGGGTCAGGGCGGCCTGACCGCCCAATTGCATGCCGGTCAGCACCAGCGGGGCCAGTTCGGCGCGCGCGGCGTACAGCGCGGCGGCGTAACCGGCCGGGCCGGCGCCAAGCACCAGCACTTTGACGCGCTGCGGCGCGCCGTCGTTGGTCGAAGGGGTAGATACGTTTCCCAAATTGAACATGGATTGCCTCAGGTAATGATGTTTTTAGGACGACCCGACACGAGCCGGCCTTACAATTTCCATTGTATCAGATGCAGACAGAGGGGAAAAGTTGCGCCCTGGACGCCAGGGCGCGGCGACTCGTCTTTCGTAGTACAATAGAAACACGATTTCGAGCGTTGATGTTGTTCTATCGGAGTTATGAAATGGAAATACACGAATTGGTCATTGAGATGAAATTGCTCGAGCGCCGGTTGACTCTCTATGAAGAGAAATATGGCGTACTCAGTGAAGATTTCTATTCCGCTCTTATGACAGGCAAACTGGAAGAATATGATAAGTTCGATGAAACGCGCTCGGATTTCAGCCGCTGGAAAGGCATTTATGAAACGTGGCTGCGTCGCAAGCAAGCCTATACGAAGCAAATGAAAGAACATGATCTAACAAAAGCGATGCGCTTCCAGCCAGCATACTGAACATGTCTGAAAATCCGCTAAAATCGCTCGGTGAATATAGCAGGTTTCTCGCTGAATTGTTCGAGCGTATTACAGATGAGCCCTACAGTAAGGGTATGCCCATGTCAACCGAACCCGACGCCTCCCCCTCCTCGCCCGAAGAAATCGACCTCGAACAGTTGCTGCAACTCCTGCTGTTGTACAACGCTGACGAACACACCCGCAAGACAATCGTCTCCAGGATTGCCCAAAAGACCGGCCTCATTCCCGAAAAGATCGAGACCATCCTGCACGCCACGCTCGAATACCTGATGCAACAGACCCGCTCCAATTGACCCGCCGCGAACGAAAACTTCCAGCCCTTTCGCACGCAAAAGATTCCGACGGCAAGGAGGAAAATCCGCAGATTACGCAGATCGCGGATTTTTTGCAATTTTTCTGCGCAATCTGCAACACAGCGTCCCCTGTGGGGATCTGCGGATAGTATGACAACTTTGAACGCCAACCCCTTTGACTTTGGCTTTATTCTGCTGTACACTATTTGCAATACTACAATGCAGGAGGCCGGCATGGACCAATTCTTTGCCCGCGATTTCACCGGAGCGCCCTTTCTCTTTATGGGAATCGCCCATCTCAGCGCATTGCTCGCCATCGTCCTTTTGAACCTCACCCTGCTGCGCTTCAAGGCCAGCGACGAAGCCGCGCGCGCCAGGGTGCGCTGGACGATGGCCATCATCCTGTGGGCCAACGAGTTCGGCTGGCACCTCTGGAACTACGCCGTCGGGCAGTGGAACGTCCAGACCATGATCCCCCTGCACGTGTGCAGCGTGCTGGTGTGGCTGGGCGGCTACATGCTGGTCAGCAAGAACTACGTCATCTACGAGATCGCCTACTTCCTGGGCATCGCTGGCGCGCTGCAAGCCCTGCTCACGCCCGACCTGGGGCTGTACGGTTTCCCGCACTACCGCTTCTTCCAGACCTTCGTTTCACACGGCCTGATCGTCACCTCCGCGGTCTACATGACGACCGTGGAAGGCTTCCGCCCTACCTGGAAGTCGATCCTGCGCGTGGCGGTCATCGCCAACCTCTACATGGTGGTCGTCTTCTTCATCAATTCGGCCATCGGCAGCAACTACATGTTCATCAACCGCAAGCCCGATACCGCCAGCCTGCTCGACGTCCTGCCGGCCTGGCCGGGCTACATCCCCTACCTGGAACTGATCGGCCTGGTCATGTTCCTGCTGCTGTACCTGCCCTTCCTCATCAAGGACTGGCGGACGAAGCCCCAGCCCGCCTGAGAGGGACGCCCTCGCCCCACCCCCCTCCCTGACCCTCCCCCCGCTGTGGACGCGCCCCGCGCCCGCCTCGCCCCGCGCCCCGGCCTGCTGAGGCCGCCCCCGGCATCGACCCGGCCCTCGTTTTTCTTGTCAGGCGACTTTCACCGGCGTATAATCCGCTGCGGCAGCCGTTGCTTCCCCGCCCTTGCTTCTTGCCCCCCACGCGCCGCATCAATCCTTAATCGTTGGGCGCTGGTCAGAATTTTCCAAATGGATACTACTTGTCCTCAATGAAAAAAGCAGCAATAATTATTCTTGCCTCATTCACAATTTTAGGATGTTCTATGTTTTCTAAACTTTTCAAAAAAGCAGAAAAACCTATTGAACCTGCCGAAGTTTATAATGGATTACGAAATCAGATTTTGAATCTGAAACCAAGCGACGCAGGCATTGAACCGTCAAGCGAAATGCCAAATGTTTGGGGTATCTTAATGTTGGACTTTAGACAAAGAGATAGCGTCCCAATAATGTATGGGCATGAAGAGCACCTTAAAAGCTGAACAAACGAGCCGATTCTACTCAGGGGAAGCCCTTGAAAACCGGAGGAAGGCGAGGGCGGC
>JBMOMO010000256.1:0-8584 GCA_049324135.1 Chloroflexota bacterium | reverse complement strand
TCCCTTGCATTGTCTCTCGACTCAACTCTTGCCAATGTGCTACCACTTTGTTTGCATCCATTTTCGCGTTCCTCTCTCGTTTTTCGCCCATCTTACCCCCTTTTTCAAAAAACTGACGCACACCCGCTGGTTCGAGATTCAGCAAAATTACACTTGACCAATCCCGGTTTCTTGCTTTATAATCACAAATTGCTATCCTGCTACGAATAGCAGGATAGATTCGTGTGTTTTAAGGCGGTTAAAACCGTGCCCAGCCTAATTGATGGAGAGACGAATGGCATCTTCTCTGCCCCGTAAAAGTTTTGCGCGCATTCCCGTAAAGTTAAGCCTTCCTGACCTGATCGAAGTACAATTGGATTCATTCGAACGTCTCAAGCGGGAGGGCTTGGGCGATCTTTTTCATGAAGTTTCTCCCATTGAATCATACAACAAGGGGATGAAGTTATATTTCCCCAGCCGCAGCCCCGAATCGGAGCAGTGGGGACTCAGATATTGGTTTGGGGAGCCAAAGCATTCGATCGATGAATGCGTCGAGCGCGACCTGACCTATTCCAGCCCGTTGTACGTCTCGGTGCTGCTGGCCGGCCCGGATGTGCCTGAGCCGATCAAACAGGATATTTTCCTGGGCGATTTCCCCGAAATGACCGATAAGGGCACGTTCATCATCAACGGCACGGAGCGCGTGGTCGTCTCGCAGTTGATCCGCTCGCCCGGCGTGTACTTCGAAGCGCCTGTGGACCGTTCCACGGGGCGCGCTTTGGCGATGGCGAAATTGATCCCGGACCGCGGCGCGTGGATGGAATTCGAGACGCGCAAGAGCGATTACATCATCTTGAAATTCAACCGCAAGCGCACTGTCCCGATCACGGTTTTCCTGCGCGCCCTGGCGGCGGTGGATGACGGGAACGGCGACTCTGCCATCAAGACCGGCGCAGACGATGAGATTCTTTCCATCTTCCAGGAAGTGGACAACAATCCGGAGCGCCTGTTCATTGCTTCTACGCTGCGGCAGGAACCGGAGTGGGACCTGTCGGGCGGGCAGTCCATTGCGGAAGCGGCGCTGATCGAATTCTTCCGCAAGATGCGCCCGGGCGATCCGGCTACGCTGGAAAATGCCCGCCAGTTCCTCGAGGAGCAACTCTTCGACCAGCGCCATTACGACCTGGAACGGGTCGGCCGTTACAAACTCAACCAGAAACTCGACCTGGACGTCCCCATCCCGCACCGCAACGTGACCAAGGTGGACCTTGTGCGGCTCCTGCGCCGTATGATCCAGATCAACAACGGCGTCGAACCGCCGGACGATATCGATCACCTCGGCAACCGCCGCGTCAAGACGGTAGGCGAGTTGATCCAGAACAAGTTGCGCATCGGCCTGCGCCGCATGGAGCGGGTCATCAAGGAGCGCATGTCCATCCGCGACCAGGAGCAGTTGTCGCCGGTCACGCTGGTCAACATCCGCCCGGTGGTGGCTGCGCTGCGCGAATTCTTTGGCTCCAGCCAGTTGTCGCAGTTCATGGACCAGACCAACCCGTTGGCAGAGTTGCGCCATAAACGCACCCTCTCGGCCCTGGGGCCCGGCGGCTTGCGCCGCGAGCGCGCCGGCTTCGATGTCCGCGACGTGCACCATTCACACTACGGGCGCATTTGTCCGATCGAGACGCCTGAAGGCCCGAACATTGGTTTGATCGGCCGCCTGGCGTCCTTTTCGCGCGTCAACGAGTACGGCTTTATCGAGACGCCGTATCGTAAGGTAGTCAAATCCCTGGCATGTGACGATCCCCACCTGGTTGGGCGCGCCTTGCGCGAGGCCTTGAAGGATCCAAAATCAGGCGAGGTGATCGTCGAAGCGGGTGAGCGCATCGACGAGAAGGCGCTCAAGAAAATTGCCAAACTCGGGCATGATATTACGGTCATCCCCTTTGTATCTGACCGCATCGATTACCTGTCGGCGGACGCGGAAGATAAGTACGTCATTGCGCAGGCAAATGCGCCCCTGACAGAACACAATGAATTCGTGCGTGAGCGCATTTCCAGCCGTTATCACTCCGGCTTTGTGTTTTCGACGCCGGAGAACGTCAATTACATGGACGTGGCGCCGCACCAGGTCGTTGGTATCAGCGCCGCTTTGATCCCCTTCCTTGAGCATGACGATGCAAACCGCGCCCTGATGGGATCGAACATGCAGGCGCAGGCTGTGCCGCTTGTGCGCCCGGAAATCCCCCTGGTTTCGACCGGTATGGAGTACCATGCGGCGCTCGATTCCGGCCAGGTCATCGTAGCCGAAGAAGACGGCGAAGTCACCTCGGTGACGGGCAGTTCGATTGCGGTGCGCCAAAAGGATGCCTTGCGGGTTTACCAACTGCGCAAGTACCAACGCTCCAACCAGAGTACCTGTATCGACCAGCGCCCGGCTGTGGTCAAGGGCCAGATCATCAAAAGAGGCGACATCATTGCGGACTCGTCCTCTACCGAAAGCGGGGAACTGGCGCTGGGGCAGAACGTGGTGGTGGCTTTCATTTCCTGGGAAGGCGGCAACTTCGAAGATGCGATTTTGATCTCCGAACGCCTGGTGCAGGAAGATCGCTTTACGTCTGTTCATATCGAAAAGTATGAGGTCGAGGCGCGCGATACCAAACTGGGTCCCGAAGAGATTACGCGCGACATCCCCAACGTCGGCGAAGATGCCATCAAAGACCTGGACGAGAACGGCATCATCCGCATCGGGGCTGAGGTGGGGCCGAACGACATCCTGGTCGGTAAGATCACGCCCAAAGGTGAAAAAGAACTGACGCCCGAGGAGCGTTTGCTGCGCGCCATTTTCGGCGAAAAATCGCGCGACGTGAAAGATACTTCTTTGCGGATGCCGCATGGCGAGCGCGGCAAGGTTGTGGACGTGAAGGTCTTTACCCGCGAGGAGAATTCCGACCTTTCTGCCGGGGTGGACATGATGGTGCGCGTTTCGGTGGCGCAGCGCCGGAAGATCACCGCCGGCGACAAGATGGCTGGCCGGCACGGCAACAAGGGCGTGGTCTCGAAGGTTGTCTCTGTAGAAGATATGCCCTTCCTCGAAGACGGGACGCCGGTTGACCTGATCCTGAATCCCCTGGGCGTGCCCGGTCGTATGAACATCGGTCAGGTCCTGGAAGTGCACCTGGGCTGGGCCGCCAAACGGCTCGGTTTCCGTGCGCTGACGCCGGTTTTCGACGGCGCTTCCGAAGAGGAGATCGAGGCCGAATTGGCGCGCGCCTGGATGGTGGACCAAGCCTGGAAGGAGGCGGCCGAGGCTGCCTGGAACTGGATCAAGCAGGAAGAGTACGATCCGAACGCGATCCAGGATGACGATGAAGTCCGACGTTTGTACCTGGAAAATTACCTGGGTGAACGCAACTATGATGTGTATGACCTCTACAAAGTGGATTACGCCCGCGCTGCAACCGTGCGTGAATGGTTGCGCGATCATGGGGTCGACCCAGACACTGTTTTCTATCCTGAAGACGGCAATCCGCGCGAACGCCAGGCTTTCAACGACGCGGCTATTGTAGCCTGTTTACGCTTGTGGCTGGACAGCCTCGGTAAGGGAGATGGCGTGGACGGCGCTAACCTGATGGAAGCCGCGCATGCTGCTTCGCTGGAAACGGGTACCCCCATCCCAACCCTGGGTAAGCAGGTCCTGCGCGATGGAAAATCGGGCTTGCCTTACGATCAGCCGGTGACGGTTGGCGTGATGACGATCCTGAAATTGCACCACCTGGTGGAAGATAAAGTGCACGCCCGTTCCACTGGCCCTTACAGCCTGGTTACACAGCAGCCTCTGGGCGGCAAGGCGCAGTTTGGTGGACAGCGCTTTGGCGAAATGGAAGTGTGGGCGCTCGAAGCGTATGGCGCGGCTTATACCTTGCAAGAGATGCTTACTGTCAAGTCGGACGATGTGCAAGGACGCGTCAACACCTATGAGGCCATCGTTAAGGGCGAACCGATCGAGGAGCCCAGCATTCCGGCTTCATTCCGCGTGTTGGTCAAGGAACTCCAGAGTCTTGGCCTTGCTGTCGAAGCGATCAACAATAGCGGCGATGTAGTGAAATTCGGTAAGGACGAAGAGAAGATCCACCCGCCGAAAATGGCAACAGGCTTGTTGGACATCGGCGAGAGCCTGATGGACAAACGGTAGCCTTGACGCAAAACCAGGCAGGTGATAAAATCCTTTTTCGTTGCCGACCCTGGAAGGCGGCTGTTTTCCCGCCTATTGTATGGCAGTACAAATGAGGCCATCATTGACAGTTTGATGGCCTCGTTTCTTGCAAAATGTATTTGTGAAAGATTTTGTAATCGGAGGCAAAGGTGCCGACTATCAATCAAATGGTTCGCAAAGGCCGAAAATTCAAGAAGGCCAAGAGCAAAGCCCCGGCATTGCAGTATACGCTCAACAGTTATAAGCAACGCCGGTTCCGCCAGGATAAGGGCGCTCCGCAGAAACGGGGCGTGTGTACGGTTGTGCGTACGATGACGCCCAAGAAGCCGAATTCGGCTTTGCGCAAGATCGCCCGTGTGCGTTTGACCAATGGCATCGAGGTCACGGCGTATATTCCTGGCGAGGGGCACCAGTTGCAGGAGCACTCTGTCGTCCTGGTGCGCGGCGGTCGTGTAAAGGATTTGCCTGGCGTCCGCTATCATATTGTCCGTGGTTCGCTCGATACCACAGGTGTGGCTAATCGCAAGCAGGGCCGCTCCAAGTACGGCGCGAAGCGTCCGAAGTAGTTATTCAGGGAGAGCAAGTATGCGTAGAGGAAAGCCCGAAGAGCGGGTCATCCCGCCCGATATCCGCTATAACAGCGTGAACATGCAGACCATGATCCTGCATATCATGAAGCGCGGCAAGAAGAGCCTTGCTGTGAGCCTGATGTACGATGCCCTGGACCTGGTAAAGGACCGCACGGAAAAAAATCCGTTGGAGGTCTTCGATGCGGCGCTCAGGAACGTATCCCCGGTGATGGAAGTCCGCCCCCGTCGCGTGGGCGGCGCGACCTACCAGGTGCCGATGGAAGTGCCTGCTGATCGCCGCACGACGCTCGCGATCCGTTGGATTCTTTCTGCGGCGCGCGACCGTTCCGGCAAGTCGTTTCCCGATAAGTTGGCTTCCGAGTTGGTTGACGCATTCAATGAGACTGGCGCTGCCATTCGCAAGCGCGACGAAGCGCACAAAATGGCTGAGGCCAATCGCGCTTTCTCCCATTATCGCGTCTAATCGCAATTTTGCTCGATAAGGTAGTTTTTTGATGGCACGCGTTTATCCGCTGGAACAATATAGGAATATTGGTATTATCGCGCACATCGATGCCGGGAAGACCACGACCACGGAGCGCATCCTGTTCTATACGGGCAAGACCTACCGTATTGGATCGGTGGATGACGGGACGACCGTCACCGATTGGATGGAACAGGAGCGTGAGCGTGGTATTACGATTGTTTCAGCGGCGGTCTCTGCGGAGTGGAAGGGCTATCAGGTAAACGTTATCGATACGCCCGGTCATATTGACTTTACCGCAGAAGTGCAGCGCTCCCTGCGCGTCCTGGATGGCGGTGTGGTCATTTTCGACGCTGTGCAGGGTGTAGAACCGCAGAGTGAAACAGTCTGGCGCCAGGCTGACCGGTATGGCGTTCCGCGCATTTGTTTTGTCAACAAAATGGATCGCGTCGGCGCGTCATACGAGCGCACGATCGAGACCATCCGTGACCGCCTGGGGGCCAACCCCCTCCCGATGCAGATCCCGATCGGTTTCGAAGCGTCGTTCCGCGGCGTCATCAATGTCCTGGAACAGACCGCCACCCTGTGGGAAGACGACCTGGGAAAAGACCCCAAGCAAGTGGAAATCCCTGCCGAGATGTTGGCGCAGGCCCAGGAAGCGTATGCTCATTTGGTTGAACGGATTGCAGAACTCGACGACGACCTGACGGTCAAATACCTGGAAGGCGAGAAGATCGGCAACGATGAACTCAAGGCGGCTTTGCGTCGCGCTGTGATCGCGAGTAAGGTTACTCCCGTTTTCTGTGGTTCATCGCTGCGCAATAAAGGCGTCCAGATCCTGTTGGATGCCGTGATCGATTACCTGCCTTCCCCGGCGGATATGCCGCCCGTGAAAGGCGTGAACCCAGATCACGAGGAAGACGTTATCGAATTGCCCGGCGACGATGACGCTCCCCTGAGCGCCCTGGTCTTTAAAATCGTTACAGACCCGTATGTTGGGCGATTGGCATATTTCCGTGTTTATTCGGGCGTGATCAACCAGGGTTCCATGGTGTTGAACTCCACCAAAGGCAAGCGTGAACGCATCGGTCGCTTGATCCGTATGTATGCGGATCGCCGCGAGGATATTACCGAGGTGCGCGCGGGCGACATTGGCGCTGTTTTGGGTTTCAAAGAAACATTTACCGGCGATACATTGTGTGATAACAAGAAAATTGTCTTGGAAAGCATTTCTTTCCCGGAGCCGGTCATTTCGATTGCAATCGAACCGAAAAGCACGGCCGACCAGGACAAGATGGGTGAAGCCCTGCGAAAATTGTCGGAAGAAGACCCGACTTTCCGCGTCCGCTCTGACGAGAACACCGGCCAAACGATCATCTCCGGGATGGGCGAACTGCACCTCGACGTGTTAGTGGATCGTATGCTGCGGGAGTTCAAGGTGCAGGCCAATGTCGGCCGTCCTCGCGTGGCGTATCGCGAGTCGATCACCCGGCCAGTGGCCAAAGTTGACCACAAGTACGCCAAGCAAACCGGCGGACGCGGCCAATATGGTCATGTTGTCCTTTCGTTGGAGCCAGGGGAACGCGGCAGCGGTATTTTGTTCGAGAATAAAATTGTCGGCGGCGTCATTCCAAAAGAGTACATCCCGGCAGTAGAAAAGGGCGTCAAGGAAGCAGCGGAAAGCGGCGTCTTGGCTGGATATCCAGTGGTGGACATGAAAATCGTCCTGTTCGACGGTTCCTTCCATGAGGTCGATTCAAGCGAAATGGCGTTCAAGATAGCGGCTTCCATGGCTTTCAAGGAGGGCGTCCAGAAGGGCAGCCCGGTGTTGCTTGAGCCAATGATGAAAGTAGAAGTCGTCGTTCCAGAAGAATACCTGGGCGATATTATTGGACAAATCAACAGCCGTCGGGGCAGCGTACTTGGGATGGAAATTCGTCCCGGCAACGCGCAGGCTGTTCGCGGCATGGTGCCGTTGGCAGAGATGTTTGGTTACGCTACCGAGTTGCGTTCTGCCACACAGGGCCGCGGCGTTTTCAGTATGGAATTTGACCACTACCAGCCTGTGTCTGAGTCAGTGGCGCAAGAAATGTTGAAATAAATGCAACCGTTCATTTTCTAGAAGGAGAGATTATTCATGGCGAAGCAGAAATTTGAGCGCAACAAACCGCACCTGAACGTAGGGACGATGGGGCACATCGATCACGGGAAGACGACGCTGACGGCGGCGATCACGAAGGTGTCGCAGTTCATGGGCAACGCGGAGTTCAAGGCGTATGACCAGATCGACAACGCGCCGGAAGAGAAGGCGCGCGGCATCACCATCAACATTGCGCATGTGGAATACCAGACCGAAAAACGGCACTATGCGCACGTGGACATGCCGGGTCACCGCGACTACATCAAGAACATGATCACGGGGGCGGCGCAGGTGGACGGCGCCATCCTGGTGGTAGCAGCGCCGGACGGGCCAATGCCGCAGACGCGGGAACACGTGCTGCTGGCGCGCCAGGTGGAAGTGCCCAGCATCGTGGTGTACCTGAACAAGATCGACCAGATGGACGACCCGGAATTGCTGGAACTGGTGGAACTGGAACTGCGCGAACTGCTGAACGAGTACGGCTTCCCCGGCGACACGACCCCGATCGTGCGCGGCTCGGCCTTGAAGGCGCTGGAAAGCGCCAGCACCGACCCGAACGCGCCGGAATATGAGAGCATCCGCGAACTGCTGCGGGTAGTGGACGAGTACATCCCCGAACCGAAGCGCGAGACCGACAAACCGTTCATGATGAGCGTGGAAGACGTGTTCTCGATCAAGGGACGCGGGACGGTGGTGACGGGTCGCATCGACCGCGGCATCATCAAGGTCGGCGAGCCGGTGGAGATCGTGGGCTTGCAGGAGAAGAGCCGCGAGTCGGTCTGCACGGGCGTAGAGATGTTCCACAAGCAGTTGGACGAAGGCATGGCTGGCGACAACGTAGGCTTGCTGTTGCGCGGCATCGAGCGCACGGACGTGGAACGCGGGCAGGTGATCGCCAAACCGAAGAGCATCACGCCGCACAAGAAGTTCCTGGCAGAAGTGTACGTGTTGAAGAAAGACGAGGGCGGGCGTCACAAGGCCTTCTTCAGCGGGTATCGACCGCAGTTCTACATCCGCACGATGGACGTGACGGGCAACATCACCCTGCCGGAAGGCGTGGAGATGGTGATGCCGGGCGACAACGTGAACCTGACAGTGGAACTGATCGTGCCGGTGGCGCTGGAGCAAGGCTCGAAGTTCGCCATCCGCGAAGGCGGCCTCACCGTCGGCGCTGGCGTCGTCACCAAGATCATCGAATA
>JBMOMO010000255.1:0-8604 GCA_049324135.1 Chloroflexota bacterium | reverse complement strand
GCGGCTACCCGCGCGGGTTGGCAGGCGAGCAGATCCCCCTTGCGGCGCGCATCTTTGCCATCGTGGATGTGTATGACGCGCTGACGACAGACCGCCCGTACCGGGAAGCGTGGTCGAAGGAAGCGGCCATCCAGTACCTCCGCTCCGAGGGCGGCAAGCATTTCGACCCCAAGGTTGTGGAGGCCTTCCTGGCGTTGACGGAATGATCTGCCTTGTCCTCGGCCGCCGATTGCTGAAACCATATTGCAAGGATATTCCAAAACGCTTGTCGTATGATATAACAAGAGAAGTCATTGAGCGCTTCTTTCACTGTCACTATAAGGAGTATGCTATGGATGAGCGTGATGCGAACCGTCCGCCCGTTGCTGCGCCAAATGTGTTCCTGATCATCAACAGGCAGATGACTCCCCTGGAAAAAACAGTGACCCGGCTTGGCCGCCAACTGAATAACGACATCGTGTTCCACGAAGAGGCCGTCTCGCGCTTCCACGCCGAGATCCGCTACGAGGAGGGCAGGTATGTGCTGTATGACCAGCAATCCACTTCGGGAACGTTCGTGAACAGCAAACGGATCGACCGCTGCGTCCTGAACTCGGGGGACTTGATCTCCCTTGCCACCGTCCAGATCATGTTCGTCAACAACAACGCCCGGCTGGCCGATATTGCCCGGGGGACAACGCGCAGTTTGCACCGAGACCAGTAACCCAACCAGGTAAAAACAATGAGCGATAAACCGACTATCTTGGTCATCGACGACGACCCGGCTGTGCTGCTGGGGCTGGCGGCGGTCATCAAACGGCATGGCTACCAGGTCATCACGGCGGAGAACGGGGCGGACGGCTTTCAACTGGCAAAGCAGACCTCGCCAGACCTGATCCTTTCGGACGTGATGATGCCGCCGCCGGACGGCTTTGAGTTACGCCGCCTGATGAGCCTCGACCCGCAATTGTCAACCATTCCATTTATTTTCCTGACCGCGCGCTCGGACACGGAAGGAAAACTCAGCGGTCTCAGGGGCGGGGCCGATGACTACATCACCAAGCCGTTTGAGACCGAAGAGTTGCTGGCAAGGATCGAGGCGGTCTTCCGGCGGGTCAGGACGGAGCAAGCCCGAGGCCGCGACCAGGAGAAAGTCATCGCCGAAATGGACATGGAAAAGTTGCGCATGGAAATCCTGCAAAACATCCATCATGAATTGCGCACCCCGCTTTCGAACATCCTCATGCCCCTGGAACTGGTGGTAAACAACAAGTTCAGCGACCCGCAGGAACAAAGCAACTTCATCCGTATTGCGCTTTCGAATGCGGACCGGCTCGAATCGCTCGTCACCGACCTGGTCCTGCTCAGCAGCATCGACCATGGGAACCTGAATTACATCCGGCAGCCGATCTACCTGGACAAGGATATCCGCGTCCCTGTTTACAAACGCCTGGAGAGATACAAAGGGAAAGGCCTGGATTTCGTCTTCGACGTCCCGGCGCAGGGGCAGATCACGGCCCCGCGCCGCGAATTCATCCATGCCCTGCTGCACCTGCTGGATAACGCCTTCAAGTTCAGCCCGGACCAAGGCAGGGTCGAACTGAGGCTGACGCCGGAGATCATCGACGGCGCCACGATAGATATCAAGGACGAGGGTCCCGGGGTCCCCTTCGCGTTGCGTGAAAAGGTCTTCGAGCGCTATTACCAGGTCAGCCAGGGCGATGCGCGCGAACACGAGGGCATGGGGGTAGGCCTGGCCATTGCCCAGGCCGTGTTCAGCGGGTTGGGCGGCGACGTGCGCATCCTCGACTCGCCGAAGGGATGCCATGTGCGCGCTTTTTTGCCGGACCGCCGCCCGGGTGATTTGATCTATGGATGAAAAGACCATTCCCTTAGGCAAGTTCTACGCCGGCCAGGCGCAACCGAAACCGCACAAACTGTGGGACGAGAAACTGGACTATCGCGCCCTGTTCGACCAGACCGGCGAATGCGTCTTCATCATCGGGTTGGACTTGCATTACCTGGCCGCCAACCAACAGGCGCTGGACCTGTTGGGCTACGACGAAAGTGAACTGGTCGGGCTGCCTGTCAGCGATGTCATGTCACAGGACGAGGGCCTGGGCCAGGAAAGCATCCTGGCCGAAGCCGCCGACCTGAACGAGCGCATCCTGAAGCGCAAGGACGGCAGCACCCTGCCGGTGGAGATCAGCGCCTCGGTCATCTATGACGAAAGGGATGAACCCGCTTATATCCAGAGCATTGCGCGCGATATTTCCGAGCGCAAGGCGTCCGAACAGGCGCTCAAGAAATACGCCCGCATCCTGTCTGTCATCAACGATGCAACGGCGCGCTTATTGCGCTCATCGAACCTCGAAGCCCGGCTCCCCGAAGTCCTGGAATCGCTCGGCCAGGCCATGGACGTGCTGGGTTGCGCGGTGTTCGAGATCACTACGTTTTCCGAGCAACCGGCTGTAGACGTGCAATATGAGTGGAGGAAGCGCCCAACCGGGCGCATTGATATTCCGCGAGTCATCCAGCCTCACATTCCATCCATTCTTGGGCTGTCGGGCCAGCGCCCTTTCAGCGCGGACGACCCGGACTCGAACCTGTCGTTCGTCATCATGCCGATCCACGGGACGCGCGGTTCGTGGGGCTTCCTGGGCCTGTTCGGCGAACCGAAGATCCTGGCCTGGTCGGCCTCCGAACGGGACGCGGCCGAGATGGCCGCCAACCTGATCGGCTCCGCCTTGCAGCGCACCAGTTACGAGGAGACCATCCGCCTGAGCGAAGCGCGCAACCGTATGATCCTGTCCGCCTTCCCCGACCTGCTGATGCGGCTGGACACGAATGGGATCATCCTGGATTACAGCGCCAACCCGGACCATCCCCTGTACGTGCATCGCGATATGATCTCTGGAAAGAACTTGTTCGAACTCTGGCCGGAAGACACGGTCAGGGACATCCTGGGCGATGTGGCCGCGCAAGGCTTCGCAGCCTTCCATGAAGTGCAGGGCTTCAAACTTCCCATCAGCGCCAGTACATACGAATCCCGCCTGCTGCCTATCAGCCAAAAGGAAGCCCTGGTCGTCATCCGCGATGTGACCGAGCAGGCGCGCCTGGATCAAATGAAATCGGATTTCATCAACCGCGCTTCCCACGAGTTGCGCACCCCCCTGACGTCTGCCATGCTCATGGCGGAACTGATCCAGGAAGGCGGGCCGCCCGAAGAAGTGGACCAATACTGGACTACGCTGAGAAGTGAGTTGAACCGCCAGAAGATTCTGATAGACCGCCTGCTGATCGCCGGGCGGCTGGAAAGCGGCATGATGAAACTCGAAAAACAGCCGCTCGACCTGCTCCCCATCCTGGAAGAATCGATCATGGCCGTCAAGCCGATTGCCAACAAACGCAAAGTTGTCGTCAAGTTGACCACCGGGCTGCTGGGGATCCGGGTATCAGGCGACAAAAGCGGCTTGCAACAGGTATTCATCAACCTCATCAACAATGCCGTCAAATTCTCGCGCCAGGAAGGGACGGTGGACGTGAACGTCGCCGGGACGGGGGATCGCGCCATCGTCTCCATCGCGGACCATGGAATGGGCATCCCGGCCGAGGCCTTGTCCCACCTCTTCGAGCGCTTCTACCGCGCGCGCAACATCACCATTGCAGAAATCCCCGGCAGCGGCATCGGCTTGTACATCGTCAAATCCATCGTGGATGAGTTGGGGGGCAGTATCGAAGTGCAAAGCGTCGAAAACCAGGGGACGACCTTCACGGTCGCTTTGCCCATCGCGCCGCCAGGGTGAATCCCTCGCGTGATACGACGAAAGGCGGATTCTGCCGATTCGATGGATTCGCATGCATCCTTTATTTCTTTCCGCTGTTTGTCGTATAATTTGGCCAACAGAAACGGAGTTGCCATGTCTGACGAGAAGCAAACCCAAATTGATATTAATTATGAGGCGTTCGAGAAAAAACTTCCCGAATTAATCCTTACCCATCGCGGCAAGTTTGCCCTGATGAGGGATGGCGAAATCGTCGAGTTCTTCGACACTGCCCGTGATGCTTACGTGGCAGGCCAGAAGATTTTCAGCGACGGCGTATTTTCAATTCAGGAAATCGTCGAAACCCCAGTAGACCTGGGATTTTTCTCCTATGCCGTGCCTTAGCGGAAAGTTCGATGTTTCCATCGGGGCGCTGATCAACATTGGAGTGTCCCCAACGGGAGCATTGACGCCTGCAACCGCATCTTCCATCGAAATTAAAACGTTCCCCGCCTTGATTGACACAGGCGCGACAATCACCTGCATTTCTTCCCTCGCAGCGCAGTCCCTGGGATTACACCCAATTGGAAAACGCCCGATGACTTCCGCTACTCATTCTGTTCCCGTGAATGTCTACCTGGTAGACCTGCTCCTGCCGTTCGGTAAAACAGGCTTCATTTTGGGAAACACACAGGTCATGGAATTTCTACCCTCTGGCGGAAGCCCGTTTCAAATGTTGGTCGGCAGGGATATTATCTGTCGTGGGGCGTTTACGATGAGCTTCGATGGGCATTTCACCCTGTCGTTGTAACTCGTTGCGACCTGACATGCGGCGCAATGCGACCAAAGGAAGTGTTGAAGTATTTCCGCCGCGCCACGCTCACCGACGCCAGCCTGACCATCCCCATAGACGAGGGGAATCTTTCCCTGGGGACCTGGCAGGGCGTCTACCTCTTCGAACATCGCGCCCGTCCGCACCGGCGTGTGGTCTTGTTGCGCGCGCTGGATGTTACAGCGTAACGCCAGCGGACAGCGCTTGCAGCGCCCAAAGCAGGACCATCCCCCCTACCAGCGTCCACAGCACATTCTTCGTCTTCCAGGCTACCAGCGCCCCGCCCAGGCCGGCCAGCAAGCGCAGGTTGCCTAGCGAGAGATCGAACGCCCCGTTCGGGTAGGTCAGCGCCGGGAAGACCAGGGCCGCCAAAACGGAAGCCGGCACAAAGCGCAGCGCGCGGCGCAGCCAGCCCGGCATATCCACCTTGCCGAACAGGTAAATGAATGACAGGCGCAATGCAAACGTGCCAACTGCCAGCGCGCCGAACAGCAGCCAGACGGAAAATGCCTTCATCCGGCCACTCCTTGCAACTCTTTAACAGAGAGTCTCTCAGCCAGCACGCCCGCCCCAATCCCCAACAGCGCCGCCAGCACCAGCCCCAGGTTATAAGGCAGCCCCTTCGTAAGGATGGCCGAAAACCCGCCCACCAGCGCCGCGATCACCGCCGGGCGGTCCTTCAGGGCGGCGAACATCAACGCCATGAAACTGAGCGGGAAGGCAAAGTCCAGCCCCCAACTGGCTGGCACGAGCGCGCCGAGCAGCGCCCCGGCCACCGAACCGGCCTGCCAGGTCGCCCACACCGCCGCCGCCGCGCCGTAGAAATACCAGGGCGGGTTGGCGGGCATTTCGTTGGCAAAGCGGCTCATCGTCACGCCAAAGGCCTGGTCTGAGAGAATATAGGCAAACGGCGCTTTGCGGGGCAGGGGTTCCTTTTGCAGGTAGGGCGCCAGGGCGGCGCTGTACATGGTAAAGCGCAGGTTGATGACCCAGGCCGTCAGCGCCATCACCAGCCAGGGCGCGCCCTGCCCCAGCAGTTGCAGCACGGCCAGTTGCGAGGCCCCGGCAAACACGACCACCGACATGCCGGCCGCCTCCAAAGGCGTCAGGCCTACGCTCACAGCCGCCACGCTGCAAATCATGGCAAACGGCGCCACGCCCAACAGGATGGGCAGGCTGTCGCGCGCGCCGGTGATGAAATCGCGATGTCTGTTATTCATGAACTATTCTTTTACTTCCTGGATGAGTTGATAGATGTCCCTTTTGCTCCAACCGGATTCTTCCGCCAGGCGCTTCGACAGGCGGCTGGGAGACTCGCCCGCCTCCAACCCGGACCGGATGGCTGCTACCGTTTCCGGTTCCGTCCACTCCCCCGCGCTTTTCCCCGCGCCCCCCACTACCAGCGTAAACTCTCCCCGCGCTGGCTGTGACTTGAAATGCTCCAGCGCCCCGCTGACGGGTCCGCGCCAATATTCCTCGAACATCTTGGTCATCTCGCGCGCCACGCAAACCGGGCGGTCGCCCAGTTCGGCCAACAGGTCTTCCAGCGCATCCACAATGCGGTGAGGCGATTCGAGGAACACCAACGTGTAGGGCAGGTCTTCGACCTGCCGCAGCCTCGCGCGGCGCTCTCCCGTTTTATGAGGCAAGTAGCCCAGGTACAGGAAACGGTCGGTCGGCAGGCCGGAAACGCCCAGGGCAGCGACGGGGGCCGAGGGACCGGGAACAGGCCGCACGTCGAAGCCCGAAGCGAGGGCTGCCCGAACCAATTCGTAGCCAGGGTCGTTGATGGCCGGCGTCCCCGCATCCGAAACGACCGCCACATCCCCCTCCGCCAGTTTGGAGAGGATGAAGTCGATCTTTTGCAGTTTGTTGTGCTCGAAGTAACTGGTGAGTGGGGTGGAAATGCCGAAATGCTTGAGCAGCGCGCCGGTATGGCGGGTGTCTTCGGCGGCGATCAAGACCGCCTCGCGCAGGATGCGGGCAGCGCGCGGCGACAGGTCTTCGAGGTTGCCGATGGGGGTAGCGACAAGATAGAGAACGCCCATGCGCGTATTGTATCATCCCGCCGGGCGCTTTCCTGTACACGGATCCTTTTGTATAGTACTGCTCTGTGAAAACGATGCCAACCGCGAAGATTTGTAGCGCGAAATTTATTTCGCTTTTGGTTGCCTGCCTGTCGGCAGACAGGCGGAATGAATTCCGTGCTACGGATGGATCAGGCCTCGATGCGCTCCAGTTGCCGCCATAGACGATAGCCTTGCAGTTATGCAAATCCGCAACCTGAATGCGGATTTGCATGATACCGGGATCGAACGGCAACAGGGTGCGAGCATCCTGTCAAGTCATTTCCGGCCGCATCCTGCCTCCCCGCAATCGCCCGCCTGCGGCTATAATTGGCCGCATGGCATCCATCTCGCTCCCGATCCAGGCCAGCGGCGGGGGAGGCGCGCGTCCGCTCAACATCATGCGCGACCTGCCGCGCGTGGCCGACCTCATCGAACTGTGCTTTGCCAGCAACATGGACAACGATGGCCGCTCCTACGTGCGGGAGATGCGCCGCGCCAGCAACGACAACGCCTTCCTGCACTGGGCCAACCGCGCCGCCGAAGGCGCCTCCATGCCGCTCTCCGGCGTCGTCTGGGAGCAGGACGGGCGCATTGTGGGCAACGCCAGCCTGATGCCCTTCCGGCGCAAAAGGCTGCGCTACTTCCTGATCGCCAACGTCGCCACCCACCCCGAGTATCGCGGGCGCGGCATTGCCCGCGCGCTCACCGAAGAGGCCATGCAGGCCGCCCGCCAGCGCGGCGCAGACCAGGTCTGGCTACACGTCCGCGCCGACAACCCCTCCGCCATCAAAATCTACGCCGACCTGGGATTCGAGGAACGCGCCCGGCGCACCCACTGGCGCGTGACGGGCGACTCCCCCGCGCCCCCGCCTCAGGACTCCGCCCCGGGCCTGCCCGTCGTTACCCGGCGGGATGCCCGCTCCTGGCCGCAGCAACGCGCCTGGCTCGACGGCTGCCACCCCGAAGAACTGGCCTGGTACCGCGCCTGGGACTGGAACGTCCTGCAGCCCGGTCTGTGGAACTGGTTGTACCGCTTCTTCGTCGAATTCGACCTGCGCCAGTGGGCTGTCCTGGCGGGCGAGCGCCTGCAAGCCGCGCTGGCCTGGACGCCCTCCTATCGCAGCGATGTGCTATGGCTGGCCTGCGGACCCGAATCCGAGCCGCGCGCCGTCACGGCCCTGCTGCATCACGCCCGCCGCGAACTGGGCTACCGGCGCGGGCTGTGGCTGGAGCATCCCGCCGGCGTGCAGGACGAGGCCATCCAGGCCGCCGGGTTCACCCCCCAACGGACGTTGATCTGGATGCGCGCATCCGGCGCAACTCCCTGAAGCGTATTGCGTACATAAGGACGAAAGGAGTTCGATATGACCAAATTCATCCTGCGTTGGGCCATCAACGCCGTAGCGCTTTTCGTAGCCGTTCGTTTTGTCCCCGGAATTTACCTGCAAGGCGGCTGGGTTTCCATCATCTGGCTGGCGCTCATCTTTGGGCTGATCAATGCCTTCCTGCGCCCGCTGCTCAAACTGTTGACCTGTCCGTTGATCGCGCTCACCCTGGGGCTGTTCACCCTGCTGATCAACACCTTCCTGTTCTGGCTCACCGGCCAGGTCGGGCAGGCCTTCGGCGTCGGCTTCACGCTGGCTGGCTTCTGGCCGGCCTTCCTGGGCGGGCTGGTCGTCTCGTTGGTCAGCATTGTCATGAGCCTGATCCTGAAAGACGAGTTGAAGGGCCGCCGCCGCGGATAGAATTCCCCGCCTTCGTAAAAACGCTCATACCTGACGCCCTATCAAGTCGCTTCATAGTGTGTTGTCAATCCCTGGTCGAAGCCAGGGACGTGTCAAGTCAAATGAAAATGTTACCGAACCGCAATCGTTCTATCAAAAGAAAATGTTACCGAGGCCGCCGCCTCCTTTCCAAGAAAGAGTGAAGAAACACAAAAAGACGAACCAGCCGAATTGGG